>JALYXV010000024.1 GCA_030947025.1 Actinomycetota bacterium
GGGCCAGCCTGGTCGACCCCGCCGACGAATTCTGTGAGGCCTGCGGCACACGCGTGGCCGATGGCGCGCCGCAACCTCCGACCGCGCCCCCGCCCATCGAGCCCGGCGCCGCGGAGGCGGGCCCGGCTGATGAACCCGTGGCCGGGCCGGTTCGCTCGGTACCGACCGCCCCGGCCGGTCCTCCCGGTCACACCAACCCGTGCGTCGGATGCGGGGCCCAGCCCGAAGACATCGACGGTGACGGCTACTGCACCATGTGTGGGCTGCTCCAGCCCGGGCCCCGCGACCACCTGGAGCTCGACCTTGGTTGGGCTGCAGGTGTGACCGACCGGGGGCTCCACCATCCTCACAACGAGGACGCCTTTCACCTCGAACTGGCCGGACCGGAAGCGGAACGGGGCGTGGTGGCAGTGGTTTGCGATGGGGTGTCCTCCTCGGTCCGGGCCGAGGATGCCGCCACATCGGCTGCCGCGGCGGCGGCGACGGTGCTGGCCTCGGTGGTCGCCGGACCGGGCTCGCTGGCCGACGCGACCATTCACGCCGCCCATGGCGCCACTCGGGCGGTGGCGGCACTGGCGTGGACACCCTCCGGGCAGCTGGCCAGCCCGTCCTGCACCCTGGTCTCGGCCGCGTGCCGCGCCGGTGAGGCCGCCATCGGTTGGGTGGGCGACAGCCGGGCCTACTGGCTGGGAGGGGAGGAAGGTATTCGCCGGCTTACGATCGACGACTCCTGGGCCGAAGCCCAGGTCCAAGCGGGCCGGATGACCGAGGTGGAAGCCGAGGCCGACCCTCGCTCGCATGCCATCACCCGCTGGGTCGGTGCCGACGCCCCCGACAGCGACGCCCAGGTCATGACCTTGGCGCCCGCGGCACCGGGCCGGCTGCTGCTGTGCTCGGACGGTCTCTGGAACTACGCCCCGACGGTCGAGGACATGGCCAACGTGCTGGCCCGCCTGCCGGAGCCGACGACCCCGATCGAGTTGGCTCGTTCACTCACCGAGTTCGCCCGCACCGCCGGGGGCCACGACAACATCACCGTGGTCGTCATCGACTTCCCGGTCGCGCCGGCCGGGGAGAAAGGAACGCCGTGACTACCTTCACTGCCAACACCTACCAAAACGAGTACCTGGCGGACGGGGAGGCGGACGTCAACGCCGTCGTCACCGTTACCGCCAGCGGTGCGACCGAGACGCCGGAAGTGACCGACGCGGCCGAGATCATCATCGTGGACATCTCGGGTTCCATGAACTACCCCCCGACCAAGTTGCGGGCGGCCCAGCGAGCCACCGCGGCCGCCATCGATTGCATTCGCGAGGGCGTTTGGTTCGCTGTGATCGCCGGCACCAAGCTGGCCCACCAGGTCTACCCGGCCCACGGGACGCTGGCACCGGCGTCGCCGTTCACCCGCGAGGAGGCCAAACGGGCGGTGGCCGGGCTGCAGGCCCAAGGCGGGACCGCCATCGGTGCCTGGCTGGCCCTGGCCAACCAGTTGTTTGCCACGGTTCCCGCATCGATCAACCACGCCATCCTGCTCACCGACGGCAAGGACGAAAGCGAGATGCCGGCCGACCTCGAGCGCGCCCTGGCGAGCTGCCAGGGGCGGTTCCAATGCGACTGCCGAGGCGTGGGGACCGACTGGGTGGTGAGCGAACTGCGCAAGGTTGCCTCGGCCCTGCTGGGCACGGTGGACATTGTGGCTGACCCGGCTCAGTTGACCGCCGACTTCACCGCCATGGTTGAGCAGGCCATGGGTAAGGCCACCGCAGATGTCGCCCTGCGAGTGTGGACGCCCCAGACTGCGAGCGTCTCGTTCGTCAAGCAGGTGGCGCCGGCTCTGGAGGATCTTTCCGACAAGCGGCGGGCGGTGAATGACCGGGTGGGCGACTACCCGACCGGCGCTTGGGGTGACGAGTCCCGCGATTACCACCTCTGTGTCAAGGTCCGGCCGGGAGCGGTCGGCGACGAGATGCTGGCTGCCCGGGTGAGCCTGATGGTTGGCGACCAGGTGGTTTCGCAAGCCCTGGTCCGAGCCGTCTGGACCGATGACGCGCAGCTGTCGACCAGGATCAACCGGGCGGTGGCCCATTACACCGGCCAGGCCGAGCTGGCCCAGGTCATCCAGGAGGGGCTGGAAGCACGCAAGGCGGGCGATGACGCCACCGCCACAGTGAAGCTGGGCCGGGCCGCCCAGTTGGCCGCGGCCAGCGGCAACGAGGCGACCACCAAGCTGTTGTCCAAGGTGGTCGACGTCGAGGATGCGGCCACGGGCACGGTGCGGTTGAAGTCACGGGTGGAGGATGCCGACGAGATGGCGCTCGATACCCGCTCCACCAAGACGGTCCGCGTGACAAAGTCGGGCTCATGAGCGTCGTTTGCCCGAATGGCCACCAGTCGGAGACAGACGACTATTGCGACCAGTGCGGCGCCCGAATCGGCGGAGCTGCCGCCCCCGCACCCTCGACTGGTACTGCGGCACCCGCGGCGGGCGACCCGGCGTCGGCCGGCATTCTCATCACCGCGCCGGCCACCGTTCCGCCTGCCCCTGTTCCCGCCCCCGGGCCAACTCCAGGCGCCGCAGGCGAGAGCCACTGCCCGGTGTGTCAGACGCCGCGGGTGGGTGATGATCGCTTCTGCGAGGGCTGCGGTCACGACTACGCCGCCCCCACCACTACGGCAGGCCCGGCAGCCACCGTCCTGGCATCCGTTTCCGGCACCCACAGCACATCGGTTTGGGAAGCCACGGCCATCGCCGACCGTGATTATTTCGACCGGGTCGCACCCGAAGGGGTCCCCTTTCCCCTCCATTGCCCGCCCCGGACCTTTCTCCTGGCGGGAGACCAGATCCGCATCGGGCGACACAGCAATTCGCGGGGCATTCAGCCCGAAGTCGATCTGTCCGGTGCGCCCGAAGACAGCGCCATCTCCCATCTCCATTGCATCCTCATCGAGCAGGCCGACGGGTCCTACTCGGTGGTAGATCCCGGCTCGACCAACGGCACCACCGTGAACGACGATCCGACTCCGCTCATGGCCAACATTTCGGTGGCCCTGGCGGACGGCGATCGCATCCACCTGGGCGCGTGGACGACGATCACGATCCGGGCTCGCCCACCGGTCGAGGCCAGCACCGCCACGCCCTGAGCGGCTGGCGCCCCGCCAACCTCCCGTCTACCGTGCCCCTCAACTTGATGAGCGCGCCGGGAAGTTGGCGGTGAAAATGCGACGGGCTCTCGTCCCCGCGCTGCTCGCGCTCATGAGCTCAGCCGCGTGCCAGGGCACTCCCGTCCCTTCGCCCCAACCGATCGTGGCCGGGCCGCCCGCGATTCCGGATGCCCAGTCCCCGGTCGACGCCCCCCTCTTCGTCGGCCAGAACACCTTCGCCGCGCCACTCAGCGACCAGACCGAATTTTCACCGCCGCTCGCCACCGTCCGCGCTGATGGCGGCAACAGCGGAGTCGTCGACGGCCTCGGCCCGCTCGGGCGGGCCCCGGTGACGGGCAGCGCCGCGGAGCCCGTCCTGCCGCCCCTGTTGTGGAGTGGCCGGACCAGCTTGACCTCGGGCTGCCAGGTCGAGATCGACCCCGGCCTGACCAAGAACTGCCTGGCCGCGGTGGACGCCTCCACGTTGACGGTGACGGCCCGCTGGCTGCCACCCGGCCAAGACCTCAATCTCGCCAGCGCGGTCGTCGACGACGCCCAGCGCGTACTCGTCACCACCCGCCAGCGCCATCTGTTCGTCGTGGCCCGGCCCGACGGGGCAGGTGGGACCTTCCGGCTGGTCCGAGAC
The DNA here is from genome assembly GCA_030947025.1 of Actinomycetota bacterium. GTDB lineage: Bacteria > Actinomycetota > Acidimicrobiia > Acidimicrobiales > Palsa-688 > JALYXV01. Next base: position 3,788 of record JALYXV010000024.1, read on the forward strand.
GTGGACCTCAACAGCCACCTGGCCGACGGCCAGGGCCTTCTGGCCGCGGTCTCCGATACCGACGGCAACGTATGGTTCACGTCCGGAGGGCCGCCTCCGTCCGGCGCGCCGTCGCCCGACACCACCGTCGGGTATGTCACGGCCGACGACCAGGTGGTGACGACGACCCTCCCCAGCCAGCACGCCGAGACGGGCCTGGCGGTAGACCAGGGCAATGTCTTTCTGGCCACGGCTCCTATTGGCCCGACCGGGACCCCGGCTCGGGGGCAGCTGTATGCCCTGACGGCCGCCAGCAACCAGGTCCAGGCGGTGTGGCGAGACACCTACGACGCCGGCAGTTCGGCCAAGCCGGGCGCCACGACCCGCGGGACCGGCTCGCCGGTGGTGCTGCTGGGCAGCCGATACCTGGCTCTGACCGACAACGCCGACGGCCAGACCCACCTCCTGGTGTACCTGCGGGGCTCGCTGCCCGGGTCGCCCGCCCGTGGTCTCACCGGCACGACAACCACGACGACGCCCCCGCCCGGGCCGGCGCCGACCGCGCCCACGGCGCCAACCGCGCCGAGCGCGCCCACGGCCACAACCGCCACGATCGCCCCGGCCGGAGGAGCGGTGCCCGCAACAGTCAGCGATCCTCGCCTGGTGTGCGCGATTCCCCTGTTCACCTCCGGCTCCAGTGCCGTCGCCAGCGCCCCCGTCGGGTACGCCTCCGGTGACACCAACAGCGTCATCGTGGCGAACGGCTACAACGCCCCGGCGACACTGACCGATCCCTCCGACAACGGTCCGGCCAACGACATCAACCAGATGGCCGCGGGCGTGAGCCGGGTCGACGTTCTTCCCGACGGCTCGGGCTGCCGAACCGAGTGGACGACCGCCCTGCGCCTCAAGACCGCGCCCGTGCTGGCCAGCGGCACCGGCCTGCTCTACGGCTACACCGAGGACGAAGGACGAGCCGCCGCGGGCAGCTTCATCTGGTACTTCGTGGCGGTCGACTACCGCACCGGGCGAGTGGTGTGGCGTCAACGGGCCGGCGCGGGCTCGACCAAGAACGACAACCGCCAGCCGACCATGATGGGCGCCAATGGGGTGCTGTACCAGACCGTTCCCCTCGGCATCCTGTGGATGCGCGACGTGGCTCAGCGCCCATGACCGCCTACGTCTGGCCCGATCCGCGGCCGAGCCCCGCCAGCGACTAAAACTGAGCCGATCGCAACGACACAGAATGAAAGGGAGGGACCATGGCACATCCGGTCATCCATTTTGAGATCCTGGGACAGGACGCGAATGGATTGCAGGGCTTCTACCGATCGGCGTTCGACTGGACCATCGACGCCAACAACCCCATGAACTACGGCATGGTCTCCCCTGAGGACAAAGGCATCGGCGGTGGCGTCGGTGCGAGCATGGATGGCGCGAGCATGGTCACCGTCTATGTCGAGGTGGACGACCTCCAATCCGCCCTGGACCGCATCACCGAACTCGGTGGCCAGACGGTGATGCCTCCCATGGACGTTCCCGGGGGGCCGTCCATCGCCCAGTTCACCGACCCCGCCGGCAATCGGGTCGGCTTGGTCAAGGGCATGTAGCGCCGGTCTCGGGAGGCGGTGGCGTACCAGGCGGTGCGCCATCGCTCCCCCGGGCACAGCCGGTCGTGGTGCCTGAGGCCATGCCCCGGTAGCGTCTAGCCGATGGCTGTCACCTCGGACCGACTCGGACGCATCCGTCCCATCTTGGATACCGAGTGGCTGGACGAACCGCGACGCCGGTCCCCGCTCTGGGTCGAAGTCCTCGTCGTGGTGTGGCTGTGCTGGCTCTACGACGCGATCAGCAACCTTTCGCCATTGCGGCTGCATGCTGCCATGGCTCATGCCACCAGCATCTTGCACTTCGAAAATGTGTGGCACCTGAACCCCGAGCTCAGCCTCAACACCTGGGCTGCGGCTCACCGGGCCATCGCCTTGCCCATGGCGGACTTCTATGACACCGCCCATTTCGTGGTCACGCTGGGTGTGGTCGCCTGGTTGTGGTGGCGCCACCCGGGTCTGTACCGCCCTTTGCGCAACTCGTTGGTCTTCATCAACGTCATCGGGTTCCTTGTGTTCTGGGCCTATCCGCTGGCGCCGCCCCGGATGATGTACGCGTCGGGGTTCATCGACGTGGTCGCGGTTACCCACGCTTGGGGGTCATGGCGAACGAGTGCGGTGGCGTCGCAGGCCAACGAGTTGGCCGCCATGCCATCTCTGCATGTGGCCTGGGCGTGCTGGACGAGCGTGGCGTTGTGGCACATCCTCGGTCATCGCCGCTGGCGGATCCTCGCACTGGCCTACCCAGTGATGACCGCTCTCGTGGTCATGGCGACGGCCAACCACTTCCTGCTCGACGTGGTGGCGGGGGTGGCGACCGTCGCGGCCGCCTCGGGTGTGGCCGCTCTGTGCGGAGCCACCCGCAACCTGGGCCGTCCCAGTCGGTGGCCCCGTTGGGGGCCGGGATGGTGGCCCGGTTGGGGGTCTGCGCCGATCAGCGGGCGCCCCACCAGGATGGGCGACTGGCTGGCCGCCCATAACCCGTTTCGTTCGTCCTGACTCGCTAGTAGTCCCAGCGGTGCTCGTCGGCGTCGGTCGGAATGTGGGTGGTCGGAATGATGGCGGCCAAGGAGGCACGATCGAACGTCCGAGCACCGTCGGGGGTCACGGTGGACGGGATGCGACCGCTCCTAGCCCAGCGCTTGACAGTCGTCGCCGACATCTGGAGGTAGCGTGCCGTCTGCCGGAGCGTGGCCACCGCGTCGCCGTTTGCTGACGGGAACCCCTGATCGATCATTTACTTCAGACCCCCCTTGATCTGTGACGAATCGGAAGAAACTCCTTCTACCGCTACCTACGGCTAGCGAGGGCGAACGGATCTATATCGCCGGTACAACGAAGTCAGCAGTAGCAGCAAGTTCGCCCCGCAGCTGCACCAGTTCCGTCTCGAATCGCTCGGCGTCTTCGTCTCGGTGTTGGACCCGTGCGCGTGTCTGCTGCTCTACCAACTCGACGATCTGCAGTTCCAATCCCATGGCGTGATCCGCCTTCTCCATCCGGAAACCCTCTTTCCGCCTCCCTGGCCAAGTGTCTGTCCTGACCGCTTCCATCGTGTCGGTCACCTGGATTGCTACCCAATCGGGCGCCCACACAACCTTCGGGATGGGATAGCCCTGAACCCAGCCGGGCCCGCCGATGCCGCGGTGGGGTATAGGACACCTTGTCCGCCGGTGCTGCCGCCTGGGACCCTCAGCGGTGCGCGGTCCGCACTCGGCGGATTGGCATCGCTCCAGTCGAGCGTTCAGACCGGTGAAGGGGGCTTCGGCCGGGCGAAATCAGCTGACCGGTCGTGATTGACCCGTCTCCCGATCGTGCTCCCCCCAATTGGTTCATTTGACGCAATCGGGTGCACCCACCGGGACGAAAATTCAACCGGTTCGCCCACGTGGGCGGCTGGGTCACGCCACCCGTTGGGTCCACAGCAGGGCCGCCACGCCCGCCATGGTGGCCACGAGGAGGCCGATCCCGGTGAACCAGGCCGTGATCTCGTGACGGTGAACGTCGTAGCCCACCACCCGCCCAATCTGGTGGTACACGGACTTCAGCTCGTCGGCCGTCTGGGCGGTGAATGTCTGACCGCCGGTTCCCTTGGCGATCTGGGCCATGGCAGCTGGATCGGATGGCACGGCGATGCTCTGACCCTGCACGACGACGGTCCCTCCCTCGGTGCCGAAGGCGATGGTGTCGATCTTGACGCCCGACTGCTTGGCCATGGCCGCGGCATCATCGACGCTCTGGCTGGGCGAGGCCCCGCCTCGTCCGACGGTCGGCGTCCCGTCGCTCATCAGCACGATGGCGGCTGGGGCGGGTTTGCCATCGGCGCCCGGGGGGATCGTGGTGATGGTGTTGAGGGAGAGTTGAATGGCGTCGGCGGTGGCTGTTCCTCCCCCGGCCTGGAGCGTATTGATGGCGGCCAGCACCGACGAGCGGTCCGACGTGGGGGAGACCAGGACACTGGCGCTGCTCGAAAACGACACCAAGCCCAGCTGCACCCCCGGAGGCAGGGCGTTCACAAACCCGCGCGCGGCCTGCTGGGCCGCGGCCAGCCGGGTGGGGGTCACGTCGTTGGCGACCATGGATCCCGAGACGTCGAGCGTCAGGATGACCGTGGCCCGCTGTTTCGGTGTGCGCTCCACCCGGGCCGGTTGGGCGAACCCGAGAACAAGGAGCACGATGGCAGCGAGGAGTGCGGCCGAGGCGAGGTGGCGTTGCCAGCCCGAGCGGCGAGGCGCGACCGATGCCAGCAGGTCGACACTGGTGAAGCGCACTGCCACCCGGCGGCGCGAGCGCTGCACCAGCAGATAGGCGACCAGCAGGACGACGGGGGCGACCAGGAGCACCAGGCGCCATGAGGACAGAAAGGTCATGGCTGGCGTCCTCCCGGAAAAACGGTGCCAGAGGAGAAAGGTGCGGGCCGGGCCGGGCCAGTCGCCCAGCCGGAGGGTCCGGACGCGGCGGCAGCGGCGGCAGCGGCGGACGCGGCAGCGGCGGCGGAGAGCGTGGGCG
>JALYXV010000067.1 GCA_030947025.1 Actinomycetota bacterium
GTGGCCGGCTGGCACAGACCGGGAAAACGGATCGACGTCAGGTCATGGACGCTCACCACCTCGGCCGCACGGGCCGCGGGGGGGACCACGAAGTTGGTGCCATGCACCACGTCCACCGGCCCGGTCCACCACTCCACCACCGGCCCGTCCGCATGGGCCCAGAGCCGCTGGAGCGGGACCGCCGCCATGGGCCAGCGAACGATGCGCACCCCATCCGGCGCCACCGTGGCCAGGCCGTTGCGCCCCCGCCACGACAGGGCGAACGCCCGCACGTCCAGGTCGTCCCGCCCCACCAGCCCCCGCAGCGCCCCCGCCGCCAGTACCCCGATACCGGTACGCTCCCCGAGCAACGGGGTGGCGTCAAAGGCGACCCGGATCACGGGCCGGTCAGCCTACGCCGCCCAGCCGTACCGCCCAGCCGTACCGCCCGGCCGTACCGCCCGGCCGTACCGCCCGGGTGCGGGGACCGCCTAGCCTCGCCCTCATGCTCGTCGCGCTGGCCGGCGGTGTCGGGGCCGCTCGGATGCTGCGGGGGCTGGTCGACGTCATGGACCCCCGCCAGATCGTGGCCATCGTCAATACCGGCGACGACGTGGTGCTGCACGGCCTCCACATCAGCCCTGACCTGGACACCGTGACCTACACCCTGGCCGGCGCCATCAACCCCGAAACCGGCTGGGGCCTGGCGGGCGAGTCGTGGGCCGCCATGGAGGCACTGGCCGCCTACGGCGACGGCCAGGCCGCCTGGTTCCGCCTGGGCGACCGCGACCTGGGCACCCACCTGTACCGGACCAACCGGCTGGCCGCGGGGGCCCCGCTGGACCAGGTCACGGCGCAGATCGCGGCCCGCTGGCAGCTCGAGATCACGCTGCTCCCCATGTCCAACGACGAGGTGGAAACCCGAGTGACCGTCGCCGGCCACGAGATCGGATTCCAGGAATACTTCGTCGGTCTCCGCCACGAGGTCCCGGTCGAGGCGGTCGCGTTCCGCGGGGCCAGCCAGGCCCAGCCCGGCCCCGGGGTCCTCGCCGCCCTGCACCGGGCCGACCGGCTGGTCATCTGCCCGTCCAACCCCATCGTCTCCATCGGCCCCATCCTGGCCGTCCCCGGCATCGGCGAGGCCCTGGCCGCCCGCCGGGCCGACACCGTGGCCGTCTCCCCCATCGTGGGCGGCCGGGCCTTGAAAGGACCGGCCGACCACATGCTGGCCGAACTGGGCCACGATCCGTCCGTCGTCGGGGTGGCCCGCCTGTACGCCCCCTTCGCCGCCACCCTCGTGATCGACCAGGCCGACGCCCACCTGGCCCAGGCGGTGGAGGCCGAGGGATTGGAGTGTCTGGTGACGGCCACGGTCATGACCGGTCGGGCCGAAGCCGCCGCCCTGGCCCGGGCCGTGCTGGGCCCGCGTCCCGAGCGGGCGGCGAGATGATCTCGCTCATCCCCGTCCTGGGAATCCCGGAAATCCACCCGGGAGACGTCCTGGCCGAGTTGATCGCCCGCCACGCCGACCTGGCCCGGGGCGACGTGGTCGTCGTCACTCAGAAGATCGTGTCCAAGGCCGAAGGGCGGTTGATGCCCGTCGACCCCGACGACCCCAGCTCGCATCATCAGCTGGTGCTGGACGAGTCGGTCCGGGTCCTGCGCCGGCGGGAACACGTGATCGTCACCGAGACCCGACACGGCTTCATCTGCGCCAACTCCGGCGTCGACCGATCCAACGTCGATCCCGGATGGGCGGCCCTCCTGCCCCTGGACTCCGACCGATCGGCCCGCCGCATCCGCGACGGGCTGCGGGCCCGGGCCGGCGTCGAGGTCGGCGTCATCATCTCCGACACCTTTGGCCGGCCGTGGCGACAGGGCCTGACCGACGTGGCGATCGGCTGCGCCGGCGTCGCGGCCGTTCATGACCTCCGGGGGGGCACCGACGCCAACGGCCGGGAGCTGCACGTCACCGCGGTATGCGTGGCCGACGAACTGGCGGCCGCAGCCGAACTGGTGATGGGCAAGGCCTCGTCCATCCCCGTCGCCGTTGTTCGAGGCGTCGACCGGGCCTGGCTGCGGGAGTCGTCGGTGCACGACGAAATCGTCAGGAACTACGCGGACGACCTGTTCCGGTAAGCCCCTCAGCCCGGGCCGGTCCGGAAGTAGTCGAGTACCGCGCCCGTGCCCTCGTCCAAGCTGGTCCAGGGCTTCCAGCCCAGGTGGATGGCGGCCCGGCCGGGGGAGAGGCTGCTGCGCCGCAGCTCGCCCGGCCGCTCGGGCGAGTGCACGGCCCGCTCCGTGACCCCGGCCCGGCGGGCCATGGTGTCGTACAGCTCGTTGACCGATGTCTCCCGGCCCGTGCCGATGTTGATGACCAGCCCACTGCCCCGGGTGGCCGCCCGGGCGAAGGCGTCGACCACGTCGTCGACGTAGACGAAGTCCCGGGTCTGGGCGCCGTCGCCGAAGACGGTGCACGGCTGCCCGGCCAGCAACCGGCCTGCGAAGATGGCGATCACGCCTGCCTCGCCGTTGGGGTCCTGGCGAGGCCCGTACACGTTGGCCAGGGCCAGGGCCGTGAATTCCAGGCTGTGCAGCTCCCGGTAGGCGAACAGATAGTCACCCACCGCCTTCTTGGCCACCCCGTAGGGCGACAGGGGCTGCTGGGGGTGCGACTCCTTGATCGGCAGTTGGGACGGGTCAGGGTCGCCGTAGATGGTGCCCCCGCTGGAGGCGAACACGACCTTGCCCGTCCCCGCCGCCCGCGCCCCCTCGATCACCTGGAGGCTTCCCAGGATGTTGACGTCGGCGTCGAAGACGGGCCGGGCGACCGACACCCGCACGTCGGCCTGGGCGGCCAGGTGGAACACCACCTCGGGGCGGCGCCGGGCGATCAGCTCCCCCACGTCGGGCGAGCGAATGTCGAGCTGATGGAAGGTGACCTGGTGGTCGGGGTTGCTCCGGGCCGCGGCCAGGTTGGCCAGCGACCCGCTGGACAGGTCATCGACCACATCAACGCTGTGGCCCTCGGCCAGCAGCCGGTCGACCAGGTTGGAGCCGATGAACCCGGCCCCTCCCGTCACCAGCGCCCTCATGGCGCCGAAGGGGGGAAAAGGAGGCCCCGTGCCGCAGTGCCCGCCTCCACCTCGAAACCGTCGCCCAGGATGGACAGGCCCTCGATCACGGCCCCGTCGCCAACCAATGCGCCCGCCCCGATGATGGAGTCACGAACAACCGCCGACCGTCCCACCCGGGCCCCGCTCATCACCAGGGCCCGCTCCACCCGAGCCCCCTCAGCCACCGACGCACCGGCGGCGATGATGCTTTCGGTCACCGAGGCGGCGGGATCGACCTCGGCATCCTCGTCCACCCACCGCTGCTCGCGGCCGGCCAGCGAGAGATTGGCGTGCAGGTAGGTGAGCGCCGTGCCTGCATCGACCCACTCGGCATCTGATGCCAGGGCGTACAGGAGCCGTTCGGACACCAGAGCGGGAAACGTCTCGCGCTCGATCGACACCGGCCCGTCGGCGGCGATGCGGTCGAGCACCTCGGGCTGGAGCACGTAGGTGCCCGCGTTGATGAGGTTGCTGGGCGCGCGGGCGGCATCCGGCTTCTCGACGAAGTCCGTGACCCGCCCGTCGTCGTCGGTGGCGACCACCCCGTAGCGAGAGGGGTCTTCCACCGGCGTGAGGCTGATGGTCCCGGCGCCGCCCCGGCGGCGGTGAAACTCCACCAACGCGGTGACGTCCAAATCGGTCAGCACATCGCCATTCTGAACCACGAAGGTCTCGTCGATTCCGGCCGAGCGGGCCGCGAAGGCGATGCCCCCGGCGGTATCGCGTGGTTCGGGCTCGACCGCATACCGCAGCCGCACCCCGGCGCAGTAGCCATCGGAATAGACGGCCATGAAGGCGCCGGGCTTGTAGCCGAGGGACAGGACGACCTCGTCCACGCCATGGGCGCCCAGGTGGGCGAGAACCCGCTCGATCATGGGCCGCCCGGCCACCGGCAACATCTGTTTGGGCGTGGTCAGGGTCAGGGGCCGCAGGCGGGTGCCCTGGCCCCCGACGAGGACCACCGCTTTCACGGTTTGACGGTCGTCGTGGGGTTAACCGTGATCGTGGTGGTCGCCCCCGCGACCGTGGTGGTCGGGGCTCCGGGAACGGTGGTGGAGCTCGGTGTCGTCGAGGTCGACGGCACGTCCAGGGGGTGGAGCATGGCGTCGATGTCGGCCTGGGGCGGCGGTGGGATCTTGGCCCCCTTGGGCATGAAGGAGACCACGACCATGCTCTGGTCAGCCAGCGGCACATTGCGGGGGTCCTTGGTCCACAGCGTGCCGGTCGTGGCGGTGGCCGTCCGGAACACGGTGACCTGCACCCGCCCGGGCGTCCCTCCACAGCTGTCGCTGTCGTGATAGTCGTGGCTGGCGAATGCGGCCACGCTGGGGATCCTGAGTTCGCCCGCGTTCAAGGTCACGCCGGTCACCTTGGTGAACACGCCGAGCACGGCGTTCTTGCCCGCCGCCGCCTTCTCGTAGGGATGGATGTTGATCACCCCGTCGCCATGGGTATGGATGCCCTCGGGATCGGCCTGGTACGGGAAGGCCGGGACGAACTCGCCCTTGGTGGCGTTGGTGCATACGTAGAAGGCGTACGCCTCGTGCCAATGGTCCACCCCGACCACGGGCGGCGTAGGGCCGACATTGTTGGTCTTGGCCAGGCGGTGAGCCCGGCTGAAATAGACCATGGCGGTGCCCAGCACCACCACGGCGATGATCGAAACGTAATAGACCCACGGCGTGCGGCCCCGGGCAGTGCGGCCGCCGCTCGTGCTGGCGGCGCGCGCCACTTTTTTGTTGGACGAAGCCTTCCCCATAGCAGCGCTTCAGGCTAGCGGACGCCCCCCTCCACCCGGCCGCATGAGCCCGCCTTCTGTTCGTCCCGCCATTTGGCCGTGCACGCGGCCACGGAACGACCGGCCACCCCGGCCGCCACCAGCGGGAACAGAGCCCGGTCGCGGCCCCGGCCGGTGCGCCAGGCGAAGGTCAGCATCGATCGGTGGTGGGCCAGGATCATGCGGTATGGCCGACTGTCGGCGGAGACCCCCTGGGCGTGGACCACCTCGCCCGCGGGCTGGTACACGACCCGCCAGCCCTGGCGCCCGGCCCGCCAGCACAAGTCCACGTCCTCCATGTACATGAAGTACCGGGGATCGAACCCGTCCAGCCCGTCCCACGCCTGGCGCCGGACCAGGAAGCAGGCGCCCGAGACCCAGTCGACCGATCGGCGCTGGCCGTGGTCCCAGTCGAGCAGGCGGTAGCGGCGCGAGAACGGGTTGTCCGGCCAGACCAGCCCGACCAGCCCGTGGCCGGCCGCGTCGGTGAGGGAGGGAAAGGTGCGGGCCGAGGGGTAGATGGTGCCATCCAGGTTCTTGAGCTGGGGTCCGACGATGGCGGTGGTCGGGTCGTCGGCCAGGTCGCGAGCCAAGGCGGCAACGGTTCCGGGCCGGACCACGATGTCGGGGTTGCAGACCAGCAGGTCGCCCGGCCCGCACGAGCGGGCGCCCAGGTTGACCGCCTGCCCGTACCCGAGGTTGCCCCCGGCCGCCACCCAGGTGACGGCAAGGCCGGCGTCGCGGAGGGCGGTTTCGGCCGCCTGGTCGGACGGCCCGCGCCGGTGGCCGTTGTCCACCACCACCACCTGTTGGGCCCCGTCGGCCAACAGGCTGGCCACGCAGGCGGGAAGCACCGACGCTGACTGGTAGTTGACCACGATGGCCCGGATGGGCCGGGCCGGAGCGTCGCCCGGGTCATTACCGGTGACCGCGGTCAACGGCGGCGACTACCCCCGGCGGACTGTAGGCGCAGCCGGACCAGGGTGCGAGCCGCGGCCAGCCCGTCGTGCCAGGTGAACTTGCGGCCGTCGGAGTCCGCCCGCCCGGCGTAGGTGACCGGGACCTCGTAGATCCGGTAGTGGTGGCGGAGCAGCTTGGCCGTGATCTCGGGCTCGAAGTCAAACCGGTCCGAGGTCAGGTCGAGGCTGTCGAGCACCTGGCGGTCGACCAGCTTGTATCCCGTCTCGACGTCGGAGACGGTGGCGTTGAACAACACCGCGGTCAGCACCGACAGGGACCGGTCACCGGCCCAGCGCAGCAGCGAGGTGGCCTCCCGCTCGCCCAGGTAGCGGCTCCCGTACACCACCTTGGCCTTTCCCTGCAGCAGCGGCGCCAACAGGCGAGGCCATTCCTGGGGGTCGTACTCCAGGTCGGCATCCTGGATCAGTACCACGTCGCCTCGCGCCAACGAGACGCCCGTGCGCACGGCTGCGCCTTTTCCCCGATTGTTTTCGTGCGAGGCCACCCGGATGGTCGAGTCCTCCAGGGCGGCCAGGATCTTGTCGGTGCCGTCGACCGAGCCGTCGTTGACGACGATGATCTCCCGATCGATGGGCAGTTCCACCAGCCGCATCCGGCGGATGATCTCCCCGACCGTGTTGCGCTCGTTGTAGACGGGCACGATTACCGAGAGAAGGCGGTAGTCGGTCACGCCCCCTCCCCGAGGGCCCGGAACCAGGCGGTCGTCTGCTCGATGCCTTCCCGGAGCGCCACCTTGGGCTGCCAGCCCAGGGTCCGGGCCAGGGTGATGTCGGGGCACCGCTGGGTCGGGTCGTCCTGGGGCAGGTCCACGAAGGTGATCCCCGATGGCGAGCCGGTGATCTCGAGGACCAGGTGGGCCAGGTCGAGCACGGTGAACTGCGACGGATTGCCCACATTGACCGGCCCCACGTGGTCCGAGTCGAGCACGGCCAGGAACCCCGCCACCTCGTCGGCGGCATAGCAGAAGCTCCTGGTTTGGGACCCGTCGCCGTAGACCGTGAGCGGCTTGCCCAGCAGCGCCTGGTTGATGAAGTTCGACACCACCCGCCCGTCGTCGGGTCTCATCTGGGGCCCGTAGGTGTTGAAGATCCGCACTATGCGCACGTCGGCGCCGTGCACCCGGTGGTACGCCATGGTGAGCGCCTCACCGAAGCGTTTGGCCTCGTCGTACACCGACCGCGGCCCGATCGGGTTGACATTGCCCCAGTAGGACTCGGACTGGGGATGCTCGGTGGGATCGCCGTACACCTCGCTGGTCGAGGCCTGGAAGAAGCGGGCCTGCTTGGCCAGAGCCAGATCCAGCAGGTTCTTGGTTCCCGTGCTTCCGACTTGGAGAATCTGGAGGGGGATGACGGCGAAGTCGGCGGGCGAGGCCGGGCTGGCCAGGTTCATGACCGCGTCGACCGGCCCGTCCACGACGACGCCGTCGATGACATCGGCGTACTGGAAGGCGAAGCCGGGTTCGTCCGCCAGCGCCTCGATGTTGCGCTTCGACCCGGTGATCAGGTTGTCGACGGCCACGACGTCGTCGCCCCGGGCCAGCAGCACCCGGCACAGGTGCGACCCGAGGAACCCGGCGCCCCCGGCCACGACCACCCGGCTCACCGGTCGCTCACTTGCGGCCCAGGCCCTGATAATGGAAGCCTCGGCGGCGCAGGCTGGTGGGGTCGAGCAGGTTGCGGGCGTCGAGGATCACCGGCGAGGCCATGGTCCCGGCCACCTTGTCGAAGTCCAGCCAGCGGAACTCGTCCCATTCGGTGAGGACAACCAGTACCGCCGCCCCATCGCAGGCGGCGTACGGGTCGTCGCAAATCTCGACCGCCAGGTGGCTGAGATGGGGCGGGAAGGCGTGGGCCACCGTCGGGTCGTAGGCCCGGACGGAGGCGCCGTGGGCCACGAGCAGCTCGACCACGGAGATGGCGGGCGAGTCCCGCAGGTCGTCGGTGCCGGCCTTGAAGGTGAGACCCCAGATGGCGACGACGGCGTGATCCAACGTCCCGCCCGCCAGTTCGGCGATCCGGTCGGCCAGCAACCGGAACTGCTGGTCGTTGACCGCGATGACCCCTTTCAGCAACTCGAAGTCATAGCCCGCGTCCTCGGCGATGCGCACCAGGGCCCGGGAGTCCTTCGGTAAGCACGACCCGCCCCATCCCGGCCCGGGCTTCAAGAACTCGAAGCCGATCCGCCTGTCGTAGCCCATGCCGAGGACCACGTCGCGCACGTCTGCGCCCACGGCCTGGCACAGGTTGGCGATGGCATTGATGTACGAGACCTTGGTGGCCAGGAAAGCGTTGCAGGCGTACTTGATGGTCTCGGCCGTGGCCGGATCGGTGACCATGATGGGGACGTTCAGCCGCTGGTACAGCCGCGCCACCTGGGCCGCCGCAGGCTGGTCGTCACAGCCGATCACCACCCGGTCGGGATGAAGGCAGTCGTGCACGGCCTGGCCTTCGCGCAGGAACTCAGGATTGGACACCACCGCCACGTCGGGTCGGGCCAGGACCCGTTCGACCACTCGGGCCGACCCGACCGGCACGGTCGACTTGGTGATGACGATGGCGCTGGTGTCGAGGACCGGCCCGATCTCGGCCGAGGCCTGCTCGACGAAGCGGAGGTCGGCCGCGCCGTCGGCGCCCTGGGGGGTCTGGACACACAGGAACACGAACTCGGCCCCCGTGGCGGCCTGGGCCGCGCCGACCACGAACCGCAGGGTGCCCGCCTCCAGGCCCTCGGCGACCAGCGCCTCGAGCCCGTGCTCGTAGATGGGGATGCGCCCCGATTGGAGCAGCTCGACCTTGGCCACGTCGATGTCCGCGCACACCACGTTATGGCCCAGGTGGGCCAGGCACGCCCCGGTGGTGAGGCCGACATAGCCGGTCCCGATGACCGCGACCCGGCTCATCGCCCCGGCCGCCCCAGGACCGCGTCGGCGGTCAGGTGCTTGACCAGCCGTTCGAGCGGGACGTGGTGGTCGTCCAGAAGATGGATCCCCTGGTAACGGAGGGCGGCGTTGTCGAGGACCGAGTTGGCCGGGCGGCGAGCCGATCGCTCCGGTTTGATGTCGGCGGTGGTGATGGGGCGGACCCGGTCGGGGTCCAGCCCGGCCGCCTGCAGAACGTCGCGGGCGAAGTGGTACCAGGTGGTCTCACCCTGGTTGGTGACGTGGAACAGGCCCGGCAGGCGGAGCGCGGCCAGGCGCAGGATCATCCCGGCCAGGTCCTCGCTGAAGGTCGGGCACCCCCGCTGGTCGTCGACGAAGCGCAGCTCGGCCTGCTGGTCGGCCAGGCGCAGCACGGTCTTGACCATGTTGGCCCCCTGGGCGCCGCACAGCCACGACGTGCGCACGATCGTGGCGAGGGGTCGCAGGGCCCGGGCCTCGTGTTCGCCCCCGAGCTTGGAGCGGCCGTACACCGAGAGGGGATTGGTCTGGTCCCATTCCCGGTACGGCCCGGCCGCGGTGCCGTCGAAGACGTAGTCGGTCGACACGTACACCAGATGGGCGTCGACCAGCGCGGCGGCCTCGGCCACATGCCGGGTCCCCATGGCGTTGACCCGGAAGGCCCGGTCGGGGTCGCCCTCGCACGCGTCGACCTCGGTCCAGGCAGCGGCGTGGATCACCATGGCGGGCTCCACCGTGGCCACCGCCTGCAGCATCGCGTCGCGGTCGGTCACGTCCAGGCGGTCCTGGTCGGTGGCCACGATCTCGGGCCCGCCCGGGCTGGCCGCCGCCACCGCCCTGATGTCGCGACCCAACTGGCCGTCGGCGCCGGTGATGAGCACCCGCATCAGCTGGTCACCGGCTGCCACGCCGATTCGACCACCGGGGCGCGCTCACGCAGCGGCTCCCACCAGGCCCGGTGCGAGGCGTACCAGTGCACCGTTTCGGCCAGGCCCGCCTCCCAGCCGATCGTGGGTACCCAACCGAGCTCCCGGCCGATGCGGCTGGCGTCCAACAAATAGCGGCGGTCGTGGCCAGGCCGGTCGGGCACGATCGTCTTGAGCGACGCGGGCAGGCCCAAGATGGCCAGCACCCGGTCGGCCACCTCGTCGATGCTCGCCTCCACGCCCGTCCCCACGTGATAGGTCTCACCGATCTCGCCCCGCAGCAACACCGCCTCGATGGCCCGGCAATGGTCCAGGACATGGATCCACTCCCGGCGGTGCGACGTCGATGCGTACAACGGCAACCTCAAGCCGTCCAGGGCCCGGGTGGAGAACAACGGGATGACCTTCTCGGGGAACTGGTACGGCCCGTAGTTGTTGGCGCAGTTGGTGATCGTCACCGGCAACCCGTAGGTCTGGTGGTAGGCCCGCACGGCGTGGTCGGCGCCCGCCTTGGAGGCGTTGTACGGGGTGCGGGGACGATAGGGCGACGACTCCGTGAATGCCTCGTCGGTATCGAGGTCCAAGTCGCCGTACACCTCACAGGTCGAGATGTGATGGAAACGGGCCACACCCACGTTGCGGCTGGCCTCCAGCAGGGTCTGGGTGCCCAACACGTTGGTGCGGAAGAACAGGCCCGGGTCGAGCACCGCCAGGCTGTTGTGCGACTCGGCCGCCAAGTTGACCACGGTGTCGATCCGGTGAAGCCGCAACGTGGCGGTGGCCAGATCCAGGTCGCCGATGTCGCCGAGCACGAAGACCACCCGGTCCTCCAGGCCGGCCAGATTGGCCCGATTGCCCGCGTAGGTGAGGGCGTCGTACACCACCACCGTGTCGTCGGGATGGGCGTCGACCCAGAAACGAACGAAGTTCGAGCCGATGAAACCCGCCCCGCCGGTTACAAGCAGCTGCATCTAGAGAGGGTAGCCGGTCATGTCAGGTCGATCTGACAGTCGTCGCCCACCATCAACCGCGTCGCCCGGGGCCGCCGGCCCGTCCGGGTGACCTCCACGTCCCGCCCCAGCAGCGAGTCCTCCAGCCGGCCGGCGTGGTCGACCCGGGTCCGGGCCAGGACCACCGAATGTTCCACCTCGGAATGCAGGATCTGGCAGCCCTCGTCGATCGCGGTGAAAGGACCCACGAAGCTGCTCACGATCCGCGCCCCCGCCCCGATCACCGCCGGGCCCCGGATATGGGAGTCCTCGACCACCGCCCCGGCCTCGATCACCACCCGGCCCTCGACCCGGCTGGACCCATCCACGATTCCGTCGATCCGCCGCTCCAGCGTCTCCAGGATCAGCCGGTTGGCCTCCAGCAACGGGGTCAGCTTGCCGGTGTCGATCCACCATCCCTGGAGCACCTCGCTGCGCACCCGGTGACCGTGATCGACCAACCACTGGATGGCGTCGGTGATCTCCAGCTCGCCCCGATCCGACGGCGAGATGGCCGACACCGCGGCGTGGATGGCCGGACCGAACAGGTACACGCCCACCAGCGCCAGGTCCGAGCGGGGATCGGTCGGCTTCTCCACCAGCCGCACCACCCGCCCCTCGGCGTCCAGCTCGGCCACCCCGAAACGATGAGGATCGGGCACCCGAGCCAGCAGGATGTGAGCCGCGGCCGGTTCGAACTGGCGCCGTTCCGCCTCGAACCGGTCGACGAACTCCTTCACCCCCTGGCGGATCAAGTTGTCGCCCAGGTACATGACGAAATCGCCGTCGCCCAGGAATTCCCGGGCGATCAGCACGCAATGGGCCAGGCCCAACGGGGCCGCCTGAGGGATATAGGTGATCTCCAACCCCCACCGCGACCCGTCCCCCACCGCCGCCTGGACCTCGGCCGCGGTGTCACCCACGATCATGCCGATCTCCTTGATCCCCGCCTCGGCCATCGCCTCCAGGCCGTAGAACAAGATCGGCTTGTTGGCCACCGGCACCAGCTGCTTCGCCCTGGTGTGGGTGATGGGCCGCAACCGGGTGCCGGCCCCGCCGGCCAGGATCAGGGCTTTCACGCTCTCGCCGACCCTACTCGACCCGCCGCCGCTTCAGACCGGCAGCCCCAGGCCCCGGGCCAGGATCAGGCGCTGCACCTCGCTCGTTCCCTCCCCGATCTCGAGGATCTTGGCGTCCCGGTAGAGCCGGCTCACCGGAGTCTCGTCCATGAACCCGAAGCCGCCGAAAATCTGGGTGGCCTGGCGGCTGGCAGTCACCGCCGCCTCGGTGGCGAACAACTTGGCCGTGGCCGCCGCCTGCTTGAACGGTCGCCCATGATCCTTCAACCACGCCGCCCGGTACACCAGGTTGCGGGCCGCGTCGACCGCCACCGCCATATCCGCGCACTTGAACGCCACCGCCTGCTTCCCGCCGATCGGCCCCCCGAACGCCTGGCGCTGCTGGGCGTAACTGACGCTGTGCTCCAGGCACGCCTGGGCCACCCCCACCGCCAACGCCGCCATGGCCACCCGGCCGTCGTCCAAGATGGCGAGGAACTGGGCCAGGCCCCGGCCGGGCTGGCCCAGCAGGTTGACTTCGGGCACCCGGCAGGCCTCCAGCCGCAACCCATGGGTGTCGGAGGCGTGCCACCCCATCTTCCGGTAGGGCGGCTCCACGATGAGCCCCGGCGTTCCCGCCGGGATGATGAACGCCGAGATACCGGCATCGGTGCGGGCGGTCACGGTGACGACCGAGGTGATCGGCGTGCCCGAGTTGGTGATGAACGCCTTGGACCCGTCGATCACCCACTCCCCCGTGGTCGGATCGGTCACCGCCCGCGTCCGGATGGCGCCCGCGTCGCTCCCGGCGTCGGGCTCGGTCAGCCCGAAGGCGCCCAGCGCCCGGCCCGCGCACAAATCGGGGAGCCAGCCGTGGCGCTGCTCCTCGGTTCCGAACTGGAAGATGGGGTTGGCACCCAGCCCCACGCCCGCCTCGACCGTGACCGCCATGGAGCTGTCCACTCGGGCCAGCTCCTCGATGACCAGGCACATGGTGGCGAAGTCGGCACCCGACCCGCCGTACTCCTCGGGGAACGGCAGGCCGAACAGGCCCAGCTCCCCCATGGCCCTCACCGTCTCCAGGGGAAAGGTGTGGTCCCGGTCCCACTGCTCGGCAAACGGCGCGATCTCAGATTCGGCGAAATCACGCACGACCTTGCGGAACGACTCCTGCTCGTCCGAAAGATCAAAGTCCACCGCGCCAAGTTTACGGACGGGTCACGTGAATCACGTCGGCGGCACTAAATGCGAAGTTCGCGCCTTCCGTCGCGACCCGCAACCGGCCGTCGGGCTCAATCGCCTCGGCTCGGCCCACAACCGTGCGGCCGGGCACCTCCACCCGAACCTGTCGCCCGATGGTGGCGCAGCGTTGCCGGTAGGCCCGGGCCACGTCGTCCCAGCGGTCGCACCATCGCTCCAGGTTCGAGAGCAGGGTGGCCAGCAACTCACCCCGGTCGACCGAGAGGCCGAGCGATGCCGCGCCCGGGGGGGCCCAGGCCACGTTGATTCCGACGCCCACCACCACCGCGCCCGCGTCCGCCTCGGCCAGGATCCCCGCCAGCTTGCGCTCGTCGAGGAGGAGATCGTTGGGCCACTTGATGGCGGCCTGGCAGGCGTCGGCCCCCGCCAGCGCCACGGCAGCCGGGGCCAGCCAGCGCCGGTCGGGGGGTAGCACGGCCGGGGCGGGACGCAGCAGGATCGACATCAGGAGCGCCCCGCCCGGCCGGGCCTCCCAGGCCCGGCCCCGCCGGCCTCGCCCGGCCGACTGGTAATCCGCCAGCACGACCACGCCCTCGGGCGCACCCCGGCGGGCCAGCTCGAGGAGGTAACGGTTGGTCGAATCGACTTCGGCCAGCTCCAAGATGTCGGCGAAGCGGGTCGACGAAGCCAACCGTTGCGATGTTCGCTCGTCGACGATCATGCCTGCCAGACTGCCTGGCTGTGCTGACGAAGGTGTTGATAGCCAACCGGGGAGAGATCGCGGTGCGGGTGATCCGCACGTGCCGTGACCTTTCGATCGCCACCGTGGCGGTGTACTCCGACGTGGACCGCAATGCCATGCACGTTCGCCTGGCCGACGAGGCCTATGCCCTGGGTGGGGAGACGGCGGCGGACAGCTACCTCAACATCCCCAAGATCCTCGACGCCATCGGGCGGTCGGGCGCCGACGGGGTCCACCCGGGGTACGGGTTCTTCTCCGAGAACGCCGACTTCGCCCGGGCCGTCCTGGCCCTGGGGGTGGCCTGGATCGGCCCGCCCCCCGAGGCCATCGAGGTCATGGGCGACAAGATCAGCTCCCGGCTGGCGGGCGAACGGGCCCAGGTGGCCGGGGTGCCGGGCACCACGACCATCACCGGCAGCGCCGAGGAGGTCGCCGCCTTCGGGCAGGCGCAGGGCTGGCCGGTGGTGATCAAGGCCGCCTACGGCGGCGGCGGCCGGGGCATGCGGGTGGTCGAGTCCGCTGCCGAGGCGCGGGCCGCCCTGGAATCGGCGCAGCGGGAGGCGCTGAAGTCCTTCGGCCGGCCCGAGACCTACCTCGAGCGCTATCTGCCCTGGCCCCGCCACGTCGAGGTCCAGGTGTTCGCCGACACCCGCGGCCAGTGTGTGTACCTGGGAACCCGGGACTGCTCGGCCCAGCGCCGCCACCAGAAGCTGATCGAGGAAGCCCCGGCCCCCGACATCCCCGCGGCGATCGAGGCGGCCATGGGTGAGGCCGCGGTCGGGGTGGCCCGGGCCTGCGGCTACGTCAATGCCGGGACGGTGGAGTTCCTGTACCAGGACGGGGAGTTCTACTTCCTGGAGATGAACACCCGCCTTCAGGTCGAGCATCCCGTGACCGAGGCGGTCACCGGCACCGACCTGGTCGCCCTGCAGCTTAAGGTGGCGTCGGGCGAGCGGCTGCCCTTCACCCAGCGGGACATCGAGCGGCGAGGCCATGCCATCGAGGTCCGGATCAACGCCGAGGACCCGGCAGGGGGCCGGTTCCTGCCGTCCCCGGGCACGATCACCCGCTTCCGCCGGGCCGACGGGTTCGGGGTCCGGACCGATGCCGGCTACGACGAGGGCGACGTGGTCAGCCAGTTCTACGACAACCTGGTGGCCAAGCTGGTCGTCTGGGGCGCCGACCGCGAGGAGGCCCGGCACCGGATGCTGCGGGCCCTGCGGGAGACCGAGATCGAGGGCGTCGCCACCACCATCCCAGCCGACATCGCCATCCTCGAGCATCCCGACTTCGTGGCCGTCCGCCACGCCACCGCCTGGGTGGAACAACGCCTCGACCTGTCCGACCTGCCATCGCCGCCCCTGCCCCGACCGGCTGAGGCGGGGCAACCGCCGCTGGTCGAGCGGGAGGTAGACACCGAGGTCAACGGCCGGCGGTACCGGGTGAAGCTCTGGGTCCCCGTGCTACCCGCCGCGGCCGGTGCGGCCGTGGGCCCGGGCGGACGAGCGCCGGCCCGGCCCCCGCCGACCACCACGCCGTCCCGGGGCGCCCCCCTCGGGGGCGCTGGGTCGGTCACCGTCCCTATGCAGGGCACGATCGTCCAGGTCCTGGTCAGCGTGGGGGACACCGTCGAGCTCGGTCAGGCGGTGTGCGTCCTCGAGGCCATGAAGATGGAGAACCACATCACCGCCGAGCGAGCCGGCGTCGTTCGCCAGGTCAATGTGGCCCCGGGCGACTCGGTCGGGGCGGGCGACGTCGTCGTGGTCATCGAGTAACCGGCACCGCGTCGCTGCTCAGGTCAGCTGCGGCGGCCCGCCACCAGGCGGTCCCGGACCGCGGTCTTGGTGGCGGCGTCGATCACGGTCCAGGCCATGGCGGTGGCGCCGTCGATCAGGGCCTGGTCGGCGACGGGCCGGACGCAGTGGGCCGCGAACTCGGGCTGGTGGTTGACGGCGGGAAAGCTGTCGATGTCGAGCATCGGGTGGATGACGGGCAGGGCCAGGGACACATTGGCCATGTCGGTGGACGCCGCGATCCGCTCTTGTTGGTCCCGGGACAGGTCAGGGAACACCCGCCCCAGCGCCTCCGCGTTGGCCTGGTAAAGGGCGCTCAGCTCGGTGTCGGCCCGCATCTCGGAGTAGATCGGGCTCTGTGGGATGACCTCCAGCGAGCAGCCCGTCGCTACCGCCCCGGCCTCGAAGCACCCGTGGACCCGAGGCTCCAACTGCTCCAACTCGCCCGTCGTACGGGCCCGCATGTACCACTTCCCAATGGTGTGGGCGGGCACGATGTTGGGCGCGTCGCCGCCCTTGATCACGATCCCGTGGATGCGGTCCGACGGCCGGATGTGCTGGCGCAGCAGGCCGACCGCGGTCTGGGCCACCGTGAGGGCGTCGGCCGCGTTGATCCCTCGCTCGGGATACGACGAGGCGTGAGCCGCCTTGCCGCGGTAGTGCACGTCCACGTGGGAGACGGCCAGGCAGGTCATCACGGGCAGCTCGACGGGAAAGGGGTGGACCATCATGGCGGCGTGAATGCCGTCGAAGGCGCCCCGCTCCATCATCAGGATCTTGCCGCCCCCGCCTTCCTCGGCCGGAGTCCCCAGGACATGAACGGTGATCCCCAGGTCATCGGCCACCCGGGCCAGCGCCAACCCGGCGCCCACCGCCGCGGCCGCGATGACGTTGTGGCCGCAGGCGTGGCCGATATCGGGCAGAGCGTCGTACTCGGCGCAGATGGCGACGTGCAGGGGGCCGTGACCGGCGGTGGCGACAAAGGCGGTGGGAAGGTTGCAGACGCCCGTCTCGACGTCGAAACCGCCGGTGTCCAGCGCCCCCGCCACCCAGGCGGAGGCCCGTTCCTCCTCGAAGGCCAGTTCGGGGTTGGCGTGGATCCGGTGCGACAGCTTGACCAGCCGCTCACGGGCGGTGTCGATCAGCGTCCGCGCCGCCTCTTTGATCGCGGTCATCGGGCCTCCCTGCTCGACCTACTCGGCCGCATCGGCCAGCGCCTCCGAGAGGGATGGGTGGACCAGCACGCTCTCGACGATGTCGGTCACCTTCAGGTGGCACGTGACAGCCAGGGCGATCACGGAGATCAGCTCGGCCGCGTGCCGGCCCACGATGGAGCCGCCCAGCACCACCCCCGTGGCCGGGTCGGACAGGATCTTGACGAACCCCCGGGGCTGGTCGTTGATCAACGCCTTGGCGTTGGCCGAGAACGGCACCTTGGTCACCCGGGTCTTGCGCCCGATGGCGAACGCCTCGGCCTCGGCCAGGCCCACATCGGCGATCTCGGGCTCGGTGAAGATGGCTGACGCCGCCTTCTCGTAATCCAGGTGCCGGTGCTCCCGGGTGTGCCCGCCCATCACATGCTCGGCCACCTTGCGGCCCTGCATGGACGCGACCGACGACAGCGGCAGCTTGCCCGACAGGTCGCCGGCCGCGTAGATGTACGAGACGTTGGACTGGCAGTGGTGATTGATGGGCACGTAGCCCGACTGATCCACCTCGACCCCGGCGTGCTCGAGCCCCAGGCCCTCGGAGTTGGGCACAGAGCCGATGGCCAGCAGGGCATGGCTGCCTCGGGCCACCCGGCCGTCGTCACACATCACCGACACCCCGTCGTCGGACCGCTGCACCGCCTCAGCCCGGGCGCCCTTGAAGAGGCGTACGCCCCGGCGCAGCAGCTCATTCTCCAGCTCCGCCGCCACCTCGGCATCCTTGGTGGGCAGCACCTGCTGGCGGCTGACGATCAGCGTGACATTGGACCCGAACGACGTGAACATGTGGACGAACTCCACGCCGGTCACACCCGAACCGATCACCACCAGGTGGGAGGGCAGTTCGGGCGGGGGATAGGCCTGTTGGGTGGTGAGGATCCGCTCGCCGTCGGGCTCGGCCCAGTCGGGGATCCGGGGCCGGCTTCCGGTGCATACCAAGATGGCGTCGGCGGTCAACTCCTCGATTCCGTCGGCCGTCTCCACCAGCACGTCATGGGGTCCTTTGAGCCGGCCCTTGCCCGCGATCAGGCGGACGCCCTGGCTCCTCAACAGCTGGCTAACCGAGTCGTGCAAGTGGCGCTGGATCTCCTCGACGCGGTGCCGAAGCCGGTCGAGGTCGATCTCGGCGTCGATGTGGTGCAGGCCCATCCCGGCGATGCGATGGGCGAAGGTCAGCGCCCCCCCGGTGGCGATCATGGTCTTGGACGGGATGCAATCCCGCAGGTGGGCCGTCCCGCCCACGATGTCCGCCTCGACCAGGGTGACCTTGGCCCCCATCCGGGCCGCGTAGGTGGCGGCGGTGTTGCCCGCCGGTCCCCCGCCGACGATGACGAAATGGGTGGCCACGTCAGCCGCCCGCGGTGTAGGTGCCGAACACGGCCCGCAGCACGTCGCTGACCTCACCTAGGGTGGCTCGGCGGTGCAACGCTTCCTTCATGGGGACGAGCAGATTGTGGCTGCCCCGGGCGGCGGCATCGACGTCGGCCAGCGCGGCATCGACCGCCCCTTGGTCCCGTGTGGCCCGCACATCACGGACCCGCTGGGCCTGGGCCGCCTGCAACGACAGGTCGGCGGCCAGGACCTCGGTGGGCGAGACGTCGTCGGACACGTAGCGGTTGACGCCGACCACGACCTTGCGCCCCTCGTCCACGGCCTGAGCGAACTCGAACGCCGACCGCTCGATCTCGTCGGCCATGAACCCGCCCTCGATGGCGGCCACCGCCCCACCCATGCCGTCGATCTTGTCCAGGTACTGCCAGGCCGCCGCTTCGACCGCCTCGGTCAGCGACTCGACATAGTACGAGCCGGCCAGCGGGTCGACGGTATCGGTGACTCCCGACTCACACGCGATGATCTGCTGGGTCCGCAACGCCAGCCGGGCGGCCCGCTCCGTCGGCAGCCCCAGGGCCTCGTCGAAGCCGTTGGTGTGCAGGCTCTGGGTCCCGCCCAGGACCGCCGCCAGCGCCTGGAGGCCGACCCGCACCACGTTGTTGTCGGGCTGCTGGGCGGTGAGGGTCGACCCCCCGGTCTGGGCGTGGAAGCGCAACCGCAGACTGGCCTCCTCCCGAGCGCCGAACCGTTCGCGCATGATGCGGGCCCACATCCGCCGGGCGGCCCGGAACTTGGCCACCTCCTCGAACAGGTTGTTGTGGGCATTCCAGAAGAAGCTCAGCCGGGAGGCGAACTCGTCCACCACCAGGCCGGCCCCGATGGCGGCCTCGACGTAGGCGATGCCGTCGGCCAGGGTGAAGGCCAGCTCCTGCACCGCCGTCGAGCCGGCTTCGCGGATGTGGTAGCCGGAGATGGAGATGCTGTTCCACGCCGGCAGGTGCTCCCGGCAGTAGGCGAAGGTGTCGGTCACCAGCCGCATGGACGGCCGGGGCGGGTAGATATAGGTGCCCCGGGCGATGTACTCCTTGAGGATGTCGTTCTGGATGGTGCCGCCCAGCTTGGAAGCCGGGATGCCCGCCTCCTCGGCCACCAGCTGGTAGAGCAGCAGCAGGATGGCGGCGGTGGCGTTGATCGTCATCGACGTGGTGACCCCGTCGAGGGGCAGCCCGGCCAGCAGGCGCTGCATGTCCTCGATCGAGTCGATGGCCACGCCCACCCGGCCCACTTCGCCCTCGGCCCGGGGATGGTCGGAGTCGTAACCCATCTGGGTGGGCAGGTCGAAGGCGCACGACAACCCGGTCGACCCGCTGGCCAACAGCATCTTCCACCGTCGGTTGGTGTTCTCGGCGCTGCCGAAGCCGGCGTACTGGCGCATCGTCCACGGCCGGCCCCGGTACATGGACGGGTAGATGCCCCGGGTGTACGGCGTCCGGCCCGGCCCGCCCAGGCGATCGGCTGGGTCCCAGCCGGCCAGATCGTCGGCGGTGTAGACGGTGCGTATCGGGATCCCGTCGTCGGTTCGGCGCTCGTCGGCGTCCACGCTGGTCAGGTTACGGGGCAGCGGCAGGGAACGCCGCCAACGGGCCAGTATCCGCTGCCTGGTCCGGGGCGCCATCTGGCCCTCGGCGTAGCGACCTCGGCCGACCCGTCTCAGCCGGCCCCGGCGCACCTCGTGGCCCAGGGCATCGGCCAACGCCTTGCGGTCGACCGGGTCGAAGCCCAGGTGGCGCAGCTGGGCCGCCACACCGCCGACCGAGACCGGGCCGCCCGCCAGGCAGATGACGGCCAGGGCGGCGTAGCGAAGGTCCCGCCCCCAGAGTTGGGCCGTCAGGGGATCAGCAATAGTCGGCATTGCGCCACGTTACGTCGAAAACGTTCTTTCGACATAAGATGGCGGGAAAATGGCCGGCGAGGTGGGCAGCAAGCGACGGGGAGGCCATTTTCCCCGCCAGGTATGGTCGAAGGGCCGGTTTCGACGGTAGGTGGCGCAATCAGCACCGCCCGGGAACGGCTGAGCCACCGGCCGGACCATCCTTCGCCGCCATGTACGGTCGAAAGTTGCTTTTCGACGTTATGTGGCGGCCACCCACTTGTTCTTGGTCAGTTCCCGGACCTGGAGCATTTCGCCGCCTAGCGGGTGGTGGGTCTCCCGCTCGAACTCGAAGCCCAGTTTGTCCATGACGCGGCCCGATGTCACGTTGGCGAGCTGGAAGATGCTGACCAGGCGGTCCAACCCCACCGTCTCGAACCCGTACCGGATGGCCGCCGCCGCCCCCTCGGTGGCATAGCCGTGGCCTCGGTAGCGTTCGCCCAGCCGCCAGCCCACTTCCACCGCGGGCAGGATCTCGGGAAGAAAGTGGGGCACGGCGAGCCCGAGCCATCCCGCCAGATCGCCGCTCTCCTTGATGACCGCAGCGCTCAGGCCCACTCCGTCAGTTTCATACCGCTCGAGGGTGCGTTCCATGAACAGGCGCGTCTCACGGGCGGACATGGCCCGGTGTTTCGGGAACCACCAGAACGACGCCTCCGCGTGGAGCTCGGTGAGCTGGGCCAGGTCGTCCCATCCGAGCGGCCGCAGGATCAGCCGCGCAGTCTCAAGCCTGAGGGGGAGGGGCAATCGGGTGGGGCATGCACAAGGCGTCGTACTCGGCAATCACCAGTTGCTCCTTGGGGATGCTGCACGCCGCGCACTCGGGGTCGCGGGGGACCTTGAAGGTGCGGAAGCTCTCGTCCATGGCGTCATAGGCGAGCAGGCGGCCGGACAGGGGCTCGCCGATGCCGAGCAGGAGCTTGATGGCCTCCATGGCCTGGATGCTGCCGATGATCCCGGGCAGCACGCCCAGCACACCGGCCTCGGCGCACGAGGGAGCCAGGTCAGCCGGGGGCGGCTCGGGGACCTGGCAGCGGTAGCACGGTCCCTGGTGGGGCAGGTACACGCTGGCCTGGCCCTCGAATCGGAAGATGGACCCGTGCACGACCGGGATGTCGAGCTTGAGCGAGGCGTCGTTGACCAGGTACCGGGTGGGGAAGTTGTCCGTGCCGTCCACGATCACGTCGTAGCCCTCGAAGATCGGCAGCACGTTGTCGGCGCCCAGCCGGACGTCGTAGGTGACCACGTTGACGTCGGGGTTGAGGGCGGTCAGGGTCTTCTTGGCCGAGTCGACCTTGCGCTCGCCCACCCGGTCCAGGTTGTGCAGGATCTGGCGCTGCAGGTTGGACGCGTCGACGACGTCCATGTCGATGATGCCCAGGGTGCCTACGCCCGCGGCCGCCAGGTACAGGGCGGCGGGGGATCCGAGGCCGCCCGCGCCGATGAGCAGCACCTTGGAGTCGAGCAGCTTCTGCTGACCCTTGACGTCGACCTCGGGCAGCAGCAGGTGGCGCTGGTAGCGGTTGCGCTGCTCCGGGGTCAGGGTGGCGGGGGTGCGCCACGGACGGCCCTCGTCCTTCCAGCGGTTGAAGCCACCGTCCATCGAGACGACGTTGCCGTACCCCAGCTCCTGGAGCGTCTCGGCCGCGAAGGCCGAGCGGACGCCGCCGGCGCAGTAGACGACCACAGGAGCGTCGTGATCGCCGATCTTGCCCTCCACCTGACTCTCGAGGAAGCCCCTCGGGATGTGGACGGCGCCGAGGAGGGCGCCCTGCTCGTACTCGTCGGCCTCCCGGACGTCGAGCACGATGGTCCCCGGCCGGTCGATGGCCTGGGCCGCGCCCGCGGTGTCCACCTCACGGATGTTGGCCTTGGTCGACTTCAGCAGATCTCGGAACGATGGCATATACCGTTAAACCCTACTCAACCGGTCGGCATTCCGCGTCCTAGTGTCGGCCACCATGGAATTCCAGGCGGTGGTGGGCCGGCGCAAGATGGTCCGGTCATTCTCCGGTGAACCGGTACCCGACGCAGTCCTTGACCAGATCCTGGCCAACGCCTTGCACGCCCCGTCGGCCGGGTTCAGCCAGGGGTGGGCGTTCGTGGTGCTGGTGGGCCCTTCGGAGACGGCATTGTTCTGGGATGCGATCAGCGATCCCGAATGGCGGGACGGCCCAGCCCGGCCCGGGCTGCTGCGGGCGCCGGTCATCATCGTGCCCCTGACCGACCAGGCCAGCTATCTGGCCCGCTACGCCGAGCCGGACAAGGCGGCCCACGGTATGGCATCTGCTTCGGCCTGGCGTGTTCCCTACTGGCTGGTGGACACGTCGTTCGCCACCATGGTCATCCTGCTGTCGGCGGTCGACGCCGGGTTGGGGGCCCTGTTCCTCGGCCTCAACCACCGAGACGAGGAGTTAATGGCGGCGTTGGGGGTTCCCGAGGGATTCGGCCCGATCGGCGCGGTGGCGCTGGGCTGGCCCGACGGCCAGGACCAACCGTCGCCCTCGCGGCGCCGGGGCCATCGCCCGGCCGAGTCGGTCATTCACCGGGGTCGCTGGTGACCGGCCATTCCTGCCCGCCCGACCGTTCCTACCCGCCCGACCGAGCCAGCCTGCTGTTGAGCGACGAGGCGGTTCGCACGCTCACCCGGGCCGAGCTCGCACGGGCCATCGTGATGGCCGCGGTGGCCACCCGCCACCTCGTCCCCGGACTGGTGCGGCGCCGGGGCCGGACCGCCGCGGCACTGGCTCCCCGCATCAACGCGGCAGTGATGACGCTCGGACCTCCCGCCATGAAGCTGAGCCAGGTGGTCGCCTCGAGCCCTGGGCTGTTCCCCGCCCCCGTCTCCGACGCCCTGCGCCACCTGCTCGATGCCGCCCCGCCGGTGCCCTGGCCGGGCATCAGGGACACCATCGAGATGTGCTTGAGGGCCCCGGTGACCGAGCTGTTCGCCACCATCGATCCCGTGCCCCTGGCCGCCGCCTCCATCGCCCAGGTGCACGCCGCCACCCTCCACGACGGCCGCCGGGTGGTCGTCAAGGTCCGCCGCCCGGGGGTGGAACACCAGTTCCAGACCGATTTGCGCCTGATGCGACTGGGCGCCCGGGTGGCCGACCGCTTGTCCTGGGCGGCACGGGTCTTCAACCCGGTCGCCATCGTGGACAACACGGTGGCGGCGCTGCGCCAGGAGCTCGACTTCCGGCTGGAAGCCGACGCCATGGAGCGCTTTGAGGCCAACCTACGCGCCTATGGCGACAACGACTGCGTCTATGTCCCGGCCGTATACCGCCAGCTCAGCGGGGCGGAGGTGCTCACCATGGAGCGCATCGACGGCACCAAGGTGGACGACCTGGTGGGCCTGCAGCGGACGGGCTTCGACCTGCGCCAACTCCTGCGGGCCGGGGTGCGGGCGTGGGTGGAATCGGCCTGCGAGCACGGCTTCTTCCACGGCGACGCCCATGCCGGCAACCTGATGGTGGACGAGAAGGGCCGGGCCGTCTTCCTGGACTTCGGCATCATGGGCCAGCTGGACGAGACCACCCGATGGCTGCTGCGCCGAGGAGTGGTGGCGCTGCTCCACCGGCGTGACTTCGAGGAGGTCACCGCCTGTCTGGCCGAGCTGGGCGCCCACCTCGGAGGCCGGGTCGAACAGGCGCGGGCGGCCGTCGCCATCCGCCGTTTGGCCGAGCCGTTGATGGACAAGCCGTTGTCGGAACTGGATTATCAGGAGGTTTTGTCCTCGGCCATGCGCCAGGCTGCACCCCACGGCGTCCAACTGCCGCCCTCCCTGGTCCTGCTGTTCAAGCAGGTCATCTACTTCGAGCGCTACGCCAAGCTGGTGGCGCCCGACTGGGACATCCTGCTCGACACCTACCTGATCGAGTTCATGCTCTAGCGCCCCCCAGGGCGCGGCATAGAGGACGGTGAACGCTTCCCCCTCTTTCGTTGCTGCCAACTCAGCCTTGGAGGCCTGCTGTGCACCCTGCTCCTGCCCTGCGCTTCACCACCGACTTCACCGCCCCCGACTCCCTCACCATCTGTCCGTGGCCCGACGAGGTCATCGACAGCTTCGGCTTCGACCCGCGATCGGCCTACGTCGAGCAGTACTGGCTCGGGATTCTCGGCCCGTCGACGACCTGGCTGCTCCGGCGGCTGGCCTCAGGCCTCGAGTTGCACCCCGACGGCTACCCGATCTCGCTGGCCGACACCGCTCGGGCCCTCGGGCTACGAGCCCGAGGCGGGCGGTCGTCACCGTTCGTGCGGGCCGTCAACCGGACCATCAAGTTCGAGCTGGCCGTAGCGGAGGGACCAGAGGTGCTGGCGGTGCGCCGCAAGGTGCCGCCCCTCACCCAACGCCAGGTGGAGCACTTACCGCCCGCCCTGCAGACCGCCCACCGCCGCTGGCAGGACGATCAGCTCCGTGTTCCGACCGGTGATCTTCTGCGCCGGCGGGGGCGGCTGCTGGCCCTCAGCATGATCGAGCTGGGTGACGACCTCGAGTCGGCCGAGCACCGCCTGCTCAAGATGCGCTACCACCCCGCCCTGGCCCACGACGCGGCCGGCTGGGCCTGGGAACGCCACCGAGCCGCCCTCGCTTCCGCCGGATGAGCCGACCGGCTCCCTAACCTGAGGGTATGGTCCACGACCCCGGCGCTCCCCCCCTCCTGCCCGAGGGCAGGCCGTTGGAGCTGCCGGGGCGGGGGACCACCTTCGTCCGGGAGGTCACGGGCCCCCCAGGAGCCCCCGTGCTGGTCCTGCTGCACGGTTGGACCGCCACCGCCGCCCTCAACTGGTTCCCGAGCTTTGATCCCCTGGGCCGGCATTTCCGGGTCCTGGCGTTGGACCACAGGGGTCACGGGCAGGGGATCCGCAGTCGCCAGCCCTTCCGCCTCGAGGACTGCGCCGACGACGTGGCCGCTCTGGCCGAACTGTTCGGCATCGCCCAGCTCATTCCGGTCGGCTACTCGATGGGCGGCCCCATCGCCACCCTGATGTGGCTCCGTCACCGCAGCTTGGTGCAAGGAATGGTGCTGTGCGCCACCGCGGGCCGCTTCATCGGCAATCGCCCGACCGACCGGCTCTACGCCCAGGGGATGCTGGGGCTCTCCCTGGCCGCCAACCTCTCCCCCGACGGGTTGCGGCGCCGGGCCATGGCGCGCTACGTCAACAACCGCCTCGACGGCACCGACCTGGCTAGGTGGGCGGCCGAGGAGCTGGCTCGCAACGATCCCGGCGCCCTGCTGCGGGCCGGGGCGGCGCTGGGGGGCTTCGACGCCCGCCTCTGGCTGCCCAACATCGATGTACCCACCGCCGTGATCGTGACCGAGGAGGATCGCATCGTGCCCCCGGCCAACCAACGGGCGCTGGCCCAGGCCATCCCCGAGGCGGAGGTGTTCGACGTCGCGGGCGATCACGCCGCCTGTGTGGGCGACTCGCCCCCCTTTGTGCCGGTCCTGGTCACCGCCTGCCGGCGGGTAGCCCGGCGGGTAGCCCGGCGGGCAGCCGAACCTGTCCCCGTACCGCTGCCCACTACGACATGGCCCGCCCGATGGCGGCCGCCGCCTCCATGACCGCGGCGGCGTACTTGCGTCCCGGGTGGCGGGTGGTGCGCTCGATGGGTCCCGACACCGACACGGCCGCGATCACCTCCCCGGCCACAATTACCGGCGCGCTGACCGAGGCCACCCCCGGCTCGCGCTCCTCCACACTCTCGGCCCAAGCCAGCCCGCCCGGGGCAGAGTCGCCAAAGGACTCGCCGTACAGGACCCGGCCCGCCGAGCCCCGGTCCATGGGGAGGGAAGCACCGACGGGGACGATGGTCCGGAGGCTGTGGGGCGATTCCAGCGCGGCCACGCAGATGCGAGCATCGCCCGCGGGCACATAGAGCTGGGCGCTCTCCCCCGTGGCATCCCGCAGCATCACCAGGGCGGGTCGGGCGCCATCAGCCAGCGCCCGCCGGTTGACCGAGCCAGACCGGGCCAGCTCCCGGACGCGAGGCCCGAGCTCGAAGCGACCGTCGCGGTCACGAGCGACGAGGCGGTGGCGCTCCAATGCGACGGCCAGGCGATGCAGCGTCGCCCGGGGCAGCCCGGTGGCGGCCGAGAGGTCGGCCAGTGTCATCGGCGCGGCGCCGACCGCGTCGAGGATGGCAACAGCCTTGTTGAGAACGCCAACATCACTTACACTGTCTCCCACGATCCAAGATTGTATCCCAGAATGTGAGACGTCACGATGGCTGCAACCCCCTCGCCCACCACGATGGCGCAGAAGATCTGGCACCAGCACCTGGTGCATCGCGCCGACAGTGAGCCCGACCTGCTCTACGTCGACCTGCACCTCGTCCACGAGGTCACCTCGCCCCAGGCCTTCGACGGGCTGCGCCTGGCCGGGCGACGGGTGCGTCGTCCCGACCTGACGTTGGCCACCATGGACCACAACGTGCCCACGACCGGGCTCGACCAGCCCATCGCCGACCCGGTGTCGGCCCGCCAGATCGAGGTCCTGGCCGCCAACTGCGCCGAGTTCGGCATCGCCCTCTACCCGATGGGCGACCGCCGCCAGGGGATCGTCCACATCATCGGTCCCGAGCAGGGCCTGACCCAGCCGGGGATGACGATCGTCTGCGGTGACAGCCACACCTCGACCCACGGCGCCTTCGGTGCCCTGGCCTTTGGGATCGGCACCAGCGAGGTCGAGCACGTGCTGGCCACCCAGACATTGCCCCAGCAGCCGCCCCGGACCATGGCGGTCACCGTCGACGGGGAGGTGCCGCCCGGGGTCACGGCCAAGGACATCATCCTGGCCATCATCGGGGTGATCGGCACCGGCGGCGGCATGGGCCATGTGCTGGAATACCGCGGTGCGGCCATCGAGGCGCTCTCGATGGAGGGACGGATGACGGTCTGCAACATGTCGATCGAAGGGGGCGCCCGGGCCGGCATGATCGGGCCCGACGACACGACCTTCTCCTACCTCGAAGGGCGGCCGCGTGCGCCGAAGGGGCGAGCGTGGGAGGCGGCGCTGGACGCCTGGCGGGCGTTGCGCACCGACCCCGGAGCCGCCTTTGACAAAGAGGTCACCCTGGACGCGGCGGCATTGTCACCGCACGTCACCTGGGGCACCAACCCGAGCCAGGTCGTACCGATCGACGGCTCGGTTCCCCACCCCGACAGCCTCGACGCCCCGGCCGCCCGGGAGTCGGCCGCCCGGGCCCTCACCTACATGGACCTGACCGCGGGCACACCGGTACGCAGCATCGTGGTGGACACCGTGTTCATCGGTTCCTGCACCAATGCCCGCATCGAGGACCTGCGCGCCGCAGCCGGGGTGCTGGCGGGGCGCCATGTGGCCGAGGGGATGCGCGCCATGGTCGTGCCCGGCTCGGGCCTGGTCAAGGCCCAGGCCGAGTCCGAGGGCCTCGACCGAGTGTTCATCGGGGCCGGGTTCGAGTGGCGGGCGCCGGGGTGCTCGATGTGCCTGGCCATGAATCCCGACAAGCTGGCTCCGGGCGAGCGGTGCGCCTCCACATCCAACCGCAACTTCGAAGGCCGCCAGGGCCGGGGGGGCCGGACGCATCTGGTGTCCCCCGCCGTGGCCGCCGCTACTGCGGTAGCGGGCCATTTCGCCAGCCCCGCCGACCTGAGCTGAAAGGACGGATCGATGCAACCGGTACACATCATCAGCGGAACGGCCGTTCCCCTCGATCGGTCCGATGTCGACACCGACCAGATCATCCCGAGCGACTGGCTGAAGCGAGTCGAGCGGACCGGCTTCGGCCAGGGCCTGTTCGGGGAGTGGCGGGACGACCGGGCCTTCGTACTCAACCAGGCCGAGTACGCCGGTGCCACCATCCTCGTCGCCGGGCCCCGCTTCGGGACCGGCTCCTCACGTGAGCACGCCGTCTGGGCCCTCACGGATTACGGGTTTGCCGCGGTCATCTCGCCCCGCTTCGGCGATATCTTCCGTAACAACGCCACCAAATCGGGCCTGCTGCCGGTCGAAGTCGGGGCCGAGGTCGGGGCCGCCCTCCTCCAGTCCGTCGCCGCCGACCCCAGCCTGGAGATCACCATCGATGTCGAGCGGGGCACCCTGAGCGCCCCGGCAGCGGGGATCGAGACGACCTTCCCGCTCGACGAGTTCACCCGCTACCGGCTCCTCAACGGGCTCGACGACATCGGGCTGTCCCTGATCCACGCCAACGAAATCGACGCCTTCGAGGCGGGGCGGCCGGCCTGGCTCCCCTCCGTCAGCCGCTGACCCGGCCGGCGAGGAGAGCCAGCTCGCGCCATTCCCTAAGCAGTCCAAGTCAGCAAAACCCACCTACGGCGCCGTGGCCCATTCGTTGGCGGCCGCCGTCATGGTGTGGCCTCCGGCGTCCGGGTCGCTTCGTGGCGGGCCCGGATGCGGACCACCTTGTTGATGGCGTTGAGGTAGGCACGGGCGGCGGCCTCGACCACATCGGTGGACACGCCCCGCCCGGAAACCCGGATGTCGTCCGCCACCACCTGGATGATGACGTCGCCCAGGGCATCCACGCCCCCGGTAACTGCGTTGACGTTGAAGTCGGTCAGCTTGCTGTTGACCCCGGTGGCGGCCCGGATGGCCTGGCAGGCGGCGTCGATCATGCCGTCGCCCTCGGAGACGGCCTCGACCTTCTCTCCCCCGCGAACCAGCACCACCCGGGCGTTGGGGACGCCGACGGTCCCGCCCGCCACCTCCAAGGCTTCGAGGGTGAAGGCGGGTGACACGCTGGTGCCCAGCTCCTCAGCCACGATGGCCTCGAGGTCGGCATCGGTAATCTCGACCTTGCGGTCGGCTAGCTCCTTGAACCGGACGAAGGCGGCGTTGAGGGCGTCACCGCTGATCGTGAGGCCCATCTTGGCCAGGGTGTCGGAGAAGGCGTGGCGACCGGAGTGCTTGCCCAGCACGATCTGGCTCCCGGTCTGGCCCACCGAGTCGGCGTCGATGATCTCGTAGGTCCCGCGGTCGGCCAGCACGCCGTGCTGGTGGATCCCGGACTCGTGCCGGAAGGCGTTGCGGCCCACCACCGCCTTGTTGAACTGGACCGGGTAACCGGTCAGCCGGCTGACCAGCCGGCTGGTCCGGGCCAGCTCCTCGGTGCGGACAACCGTCTCGAGCCCGGGGAACTGATCGGGCCGGATCTTGAGGGCCATGACGACCTCCTCGAGGGCGGCGTTGCCGGCCCGTTCGCCCAGCCCGTTCACGCAGACCTCGATCTGGCGGGCTCCCGCCCGGACGCCAGCCAGCGAGTTGGCCACCGCCAGGCCCAGGTCGTTGTGGCAGTGGGTGGACAGGACGTAGTCGCCTTTGATCTCGCGCCGGACGTACTGGATCAGGGCACCGAAATCCCAGGGGATGCCGTAGCCCACCGTGTCGGGAATGTTGAGCGTGGTGGCGCCCGAATCGACCGCGATCTGCAGCACCTCCATCATGAAGCCAAGCGGCGTCCGGGTGGCGTCCTGGGGGCTGAACTCGACATCGTCGGTGTGCTCCCGCGCCCGGCTGACCCCGGCCGCCGTCTCCGCCTTCACCTGGGCCTCGTTCATCTTGAGCATGTGTTCCATATGCTGGGGGCTGGTCGAGATGAAGACGTGGATGCGGCTGCGGGCCGCATCCTTGACTGCGTCCCAGCAGCGATCGACGTCGGAGAGGTGGGTGCGGGACAGGCCCGCGATGACCGGACCGCCGTCGCGGCCGACGGTGCGGGCGATGGCCTGCACCGCTTCGAAGTCGCCCTGGCTGGCCACCGGGAAGCCGGCCTCGATGTAGTCCACGTTGAGGCGGGCCAGCTGCTCGGCGATCTCAAGCTTCTCGGCCGTGTCGAGTGATATGCCCGGCGACTGCTCGCCGTCGCGCAGCGTGGTGTCGAAGATGATCACTCGTTCAGCCATGGCGGTTGTTCCTTTCAGTGGTCAACGGGGCAAAACAAAACCTCCTGGCCAGAGGCGCAGGAGGCGGCGGGCGAGTCCCGAAGGGGGGCTCGCCGTCAGGTAAGGAGGAGGATCGACAGGAAGAAGGCCGGGATCATGTCCCGGCCATGGTCGCATGGAACCATCCCCCTCGTCAAGAAGGCGAGGCGGTACGGTCGAACGCCATGATCAGGCGTTTGCTCCGATTCCTGTTGCCCAGCGGCCTGGTGCTGGCCACGGTGCTGTTGCTCCGACGGACGAAGAACCTCCGCCAGGAGACGACGGGCGTCGTTCCCTCGCCCGATCCGTGGCCTCCGATCCCCGAGTCACTACCCCCCGCCCTTTCGGTAGCGGCCTGGGCGGAGCCACTCGACGGGGCCTGCCCGCCCACCCACCCCATCAAGGCCAAGGCGGCCAGCGGCATCTACCACCTACCGGGGATGCTCAACTACGACCGCACCAAGCCCGATCGCTGCTACGCCGATGAGTCGGCGGCGAGCGCCGACGGCTTCACCAAAGCAAAGCGCTAAGCGCTAAGGGGGTGCGCTGAATTTGTGTCGTGTACAC
>JALYXV010000072.1 GCA_030947025.1 Actinomycetota bacterium
TGATCCCGGAGGGCCAGAGAACCCAACCAGCGGCTCGCCTCCTCCATCTCTCATACAGCGCTGCCTCGACCAGCCACGACGCTCACACGCCGCCTCCAGCCTCAGCATTACCGGCACACATGCAACAAAGCCCCCATCTCCGCAAACGACAGCGAGGTGTGCGTAGTGTCGGGTTTCCACGACGGCTGAAAAGAGGGGTTTTCTGTGATCATTCCGGCGAGGTCATGAAGGGGGTTGGAACCGGGTCGGGGCGGCGTCTGCTCGCCGGGATGTCGCTGCTCGCGGCCACGTTGGCGCTCGTGGCCGCACCGGCGCGCGCCGACGGGGAAAACGCGAGGGCGCGAGGCGCCGACATTTCCGACCTAACCAGCCCCTCCGGGTTCACCGGCCAACTGGCGGTTGCCGACTGCCCCCCAGGCGGGCCCCCGAAAACGTCACCGGGGATGACCGTCGGCAACCTGCAGGATGTCGCCATCGGCGCCCTGAGCGCTTCCTGCGACGACGCCTCGGCCACCTCCAGTGCCGCGGGCGTCGTCGTCGGGGGCGGCCGCATGCGGTTCCAGATGGTCGGAAGCCAGTGCACGACCGGCCCATCCGGCACGACGTCCTCATCGGTCCTCGTCGTGCAGGGGGGCGGCCTGCTGCCCGATAACACCGTAATCACGACGCCGACCACCGTCGATATCACGGCGGGATCGTCCCTCTTGCTCACGGTCAAGCTCAATGAGGCCGTGACGACCCCCGCCTCCCGCGCAGTGCGCGCGCTCACCGTCTTCGGGCGAAGCGGGGGTCTCCTGGTGTATGTCGCCACGTCACAGTGCACTACCGCGAACACATCGGTCAGCTCCACGACGACCACCACGACCACGACGACCACGGTCGCTGCCACGACCACCACGGTCGCGCCCACGTCGACCACGACCACGGTCGCGCCCACGACCACGGTCAGCTCCACGACGACCACCACGACCACGGTCGCGCCCACGACCACGAGCACCACCGCGGCGGCAGAGAGAAGGGTCTGCGACCTGCTTCGTTTGCTATCCCGGCTGCCGGGTAGGATCGGGAGCCTGCTCCGGTCGCTGCTGGCGCTGCTCGGCTGCGGGCATTAGGAGCTTGCCGCCGAAATTCTCGGTGGTGAAACCCTTGCGGCAGAAGGCTTTGTGGTGTGGGGGAGAGGCCAGTTGAGGCCCGAATGTGGGCGGATGGCCCAAGACCACTTGTAGCAGTAGGGATTGGGGCCCGTCTTTCGTCCTACCATCGGTGCTGGCGGTGTTCGCGGGTTGCGATCCTAGGGTGAAATGCCTCAAGGCGGTCGACGATGTGGGCGCGCGAGGCGAGGGCTTTGCTTTCGCCCGTGAGGAGCCCGAGTTGTCGGTGGTGTGAGGGGCTATGCCGCCTTTTCGGTCATGGTGACGGTGAAGCCGAGGGATTCGATGCGCGCCGCGAGCCGTTTGGCTTCGATGGCGGGGTCATGGCGTCGCTGGAGGTAGTCGGCGCCGGGATCGACGTAGTAGGCGCCGGTGGACAGCAGATGCCAGATGGTGGCCAGCATGGAGTTCGCCACAGCGACGGCCGCCTTGTTGGGGCCTCTGCGGCGGGCGACACGGGCGTAGAGGGCGGAGTAGTAGCTGCCTTTGGTGCGCGCCGCCGCCCGAGCCGCCTCGATCAACGCCCGGCGCAGCCACTGCGAGCCGTGGCGGGTGCCCGCCGGGCGGCGCTTGCCGGCCGACTCGTAACTGGCCGGCGCCACCCCCGCCCAGGCGCACAGCTGGCCGGCGGAGGGAAAGCGGGACATGTCGGCGCCGGTCTCGGCCACGATCACCTCGGCGGTGGTCTTGGAGATACGCGGCACCGAGCAGATCACCGCCACCGCCGCCTCAAAAGGGACGAGGCGGGCGGTGACCTCCTCGCTGAGCTTGGCGATGGAGCGGTCCAAGAAATCGATGTGGTCGATGACCTGGCGGCACACCGCGGCGTGATGCACCCCGAAATGGCCCGACAGGGCTTCCTCCAGTTGGGGGATCTTGGGAGGGACTGAGTTCCTAACGTAAGTCAAGGGCATTGTCCGAAGATCTGTGTAGTCACTTCCGGCGCCCTGGCATGAGTTGGTCTGGGGTGAGAAGGTCCATAATCGCGATCGGTTCATCGCAACTTGGACACGGGCCTCCCGGGCCAAGTCGACGGCACCACAGGTTGCATTCATCGCAGCGCTGGTCTCCGAGGTAGCGGGTATCGCAGGCCGGGCATTGGTACACGGTGTCGGTTTTGGCCACGACCGGAACCGTCGGCGCGGCCCGCCGGCGTCGCCACGCGGCCTGCCGGCAGATGCTCGAGCAGAAGCGTTGACGGCCCGCGGGTTGGAACGGTGTGGCACACACCGGGCAGGCGGGCGTGGCGGTGTCGTCGCGTACGGTGCTCACGCCGCCTCGGTAGCCTTTGGGGCGGGCGAGCCGGAGGCCGGAGCGGCTTTGGTCGACTCCTTACTGCACCGGCTCGTCCATTTGACGGCGCCGGGGTCGGTCGGCGCTGGGTTCGAGGCGGGAGCGGTCGGGGTTGACTCGTGGGCGTTGCGCCCGCCGCGTTGTTTGAGTTGCTTGGCCTTCGTGTTATGGCGGCGGGCTTTGCGGACGTCGTCCCTGATCGTGAATCGCTCGCGATGATGGCGCGGCCCTCGGCTTGGGTGATCTCGTTGCCGTTGGTGTCGAGCAGCACGTAGCGCTGGTGGCGGCGCCAGCACGCCGCGATGCGGGTGGCGAGGTTGGCCGCCAGGTGGCACAGAGCCGAGTTGTGATGTTTGCCCTCGTCGACGACGAGACGGTAGTAGCGCTGGGCGAAGGTCGGGTCGACTTTGCGGAGCTTGTCGGCGGCGAGGTACAACGCCTGGCGCAGTCCCGGGTCTCCGGCGGTGGTGGGCCCACCATGACCATCGGCGTTGGTGCCGGACTGGTCGATCTTGGGGACCAGTCCGGTGAAGGACCCCACGCCGGCCAGGTTGGCGAAGCGGTCGAAATCGCCGAAGCGGGCCAGTATCCCCGCGCCCAGCACACCTTCGAGGCCTGGGACCGACGCCACGATCCCGGAACCGTCGTCGATCTCGCCGTCCCCGCTGACCGCTTGGCGGTCGGCGGCGGCGAACAGCGCCGCGATGCGACCGTCGAGGAGGTCGATCTCGGCGTTCATGGCCCCCACGGCGCGGATCTCGCCGGCGATGTCGGCCGCGAGCTCGGCGAAGTCGAGTCCGCCGCCCGACCACAACGCCAAGCTCTGATCCGCCGCGGCCAGCAACTCTTCGGCCTTGGCACCTCGCCAGGCGCCCACGCTGGTGGTGACCAGCAGCTCGGTCAGGCGTCGCAGCCCGAAACGCTTCAACTCTCGGGGATCGGCGAAGCGTTCCAGGACCACCAGCGCCGTCTTGGTGTAGCCGCCGCCGCCCAACACCTCGGCGAAGGCCGGGCCGAGCAGCTCGATCAACGCGTCGAGACGGGAAAAGGCGACGGTGCGGGCCCTGACCAGCTTCGAGCGGCGGCGCACCGCACGTCGGAACGGGTCCGCCGGTGACGGCCCGCTCACCGGGTCGAGGCCCTCAGGGTGCAGCAACGGCAGGCGGGCCAAGATCCGAC
>JALYXV010000075.1 GCA_030947025.1 Actinomycetota bacterium
AGCGAAACCTGGCCGCTGGGCGGGTCGCCGACATTGTCCGTCAACTTGACCGTCAACTCCGCAAACGGGTTGAAGAGTTGCTCGATAACTCTGGCCGGGGTGGGGAGCCAACCATGCGCCCAAGGCCAGCAGAACATGCAGTTCACCGTTCCGCTCAACGGAGGCTCGCTGCCCGTCCAGGGTAGTGTGCAAGACAGCCTGGGCCAGACGGTCTCGAATATGACCATCGGTAGCGCGGCCACTTGGGGCGTGAGCAACTCCGCCCTCAACGGCAACATCACCCTCGGGGTCAACTTCCGTGCCGGCCCTGGGACCAACTACGGCATTAACAGCTCCGGCCATCTGCCTCCGACCGGCATCCCGGAGGTCTGCCAAACACAGGGAACCCTCGAGTACTTCGTACCTAGCGATCACACTTCGCCGTCAAGCTCCCGATGGGACAAGATGTCCAACGGTGACTGGGTAGCGGACATCTACGTGAACCCCGTCAGCGTGCCGCCATGTTGAACACGTCAACGTCACGAGGCCGATCCGCCGAATCGTTTGTACACACCGACCAAAGGGAGGCTTTGTGAGCGGTATCGCAACGTCCGTCGTAATGATCACCGAGCCAGAGGCCGCCCGTTTCGCCCAAGTGGCCGGCCGCCTGGCGGACAATATCGAACTGGTCATCCGAGGAAAGCGAGACGTCATCGAACTCGCGCTCACGTGCCTGTTCGCGGCCGGCCACCTCCTCATCGAGGACGTCCCGGGGACCGGCAAGACCTCGCTGGCCCGCTGCCTCGCCGCCTCTCTGGACGCCTCATTGCAACGAATCCAGTTTACGCCCGACCTGCTGCCCTCAGATGTGACCGGTATGACGATCTACAATCAAGGCACGAAGAACTTCGATTTTCACCGCGGTCCGGTATTCGCGAACCTTGTATTGGGTGACGAGATCAACCGCGCCTCACCGAAAACGCAGTCGGCACTGCTGGAGGTGATGGAGGAGCATCAAGTTACCGTAGACGGGAAAGCCCACACAGTGCCTCGCCCTTTCATGGTGATCGCAACCCAAAACCCGGTCGACATGGACGGCACTTACCCGCTGCCCGAAGCGCAACTCGACCGCTTCCTGATCCGCACCGGAGTCGGCTACCCCGACCTCGACTCCGAGCTTGAAGTCCTCGAAACGCAACGCTCCGGGTCGACAATCGATCAACTGTCCTCGGTAGTGCCTGGCGGAACCGTCCAGGAGATGACCGCCGTCGCCACTCGTGTCCACATCGCCGACGCCCTCATGCGCTATCTCGTCACGGTTGTCGCCGCCACCCGCAAGCAAACCGGAGTCCGCATCGGGGCCAGCCCGCGCGGCAGCCTGGCCTTGGCCCGGGCGGCCCGGGCGTTCGCGGCCGCCCAAGGCCGTCGCTACGTGCTCCCCGAGGACATCAAAGCCCTGGCGGTTCCGGTGCTCGCCCATCGGCTGATCCTCACCCCCGAGGCAGAGATCAAGGGAAGAACCGCGGCCGACCTGGTCGAAGAGGCCTTAGCCGCGACCCCGGTCCCGACGCGCCGATCAGCCTGAAATGGGTGCCCTCACCGCCCGAGGTCGGGGCGTTGCGATCGGCGCGCCTGCTCTTCTCATCATCGGCTGGGCCTTGGGATACCGCGAGATTGTCGCCATCGGCGTGATGGGCGTCTTGTTGTTGTCGACGGCATCCCTGTGGGTCCTCATCCGGCCCCGACTCGCGGTGACCCGTCAGATCGACCCGGTACGGGTAACAGTTGGTGAGACGGCTCTGGGACTTGTAAGTCTCAGTAACCTTGCCCGGCGACCAAGCGCTCCGTTCATTGCCGAGGATCGGTTCTCCGGCCAGGCACTCGACGTTCCAATCCCCCGGCTCGCCCCCGGAGCGGCCAAAAGGACGACCTACCGGCTGCCAACCAACCGGCGGCGAGTGGCCCAGGTAGGCCCGATGATCATTGGGAGGAGTGACCCGTTTGGTCTGGTACGGATCGAACAGCGTCAT
The DNA here is from genome assembly GCA_030947025.1 of Actinomycetota bacterium. Classification (GTDB taxonomy): domain Bacteria; phylum Actinomycetota; class Acidimicrobiia; order Acidimicrobiales; family Palsa-688; genus JALYXV01. The sequence continues at coordinate 2,010 of JALYXV010000075.1, forward strand.
GGGACAACAGAGACGTTCTGGGTTCATCCCCGTCGCTACCCCATCGAACCGTTGGGGTCCAGCCGGCTACGCAGTCTCGACGGTCCCAAGGACGACACGATGCCGACGGGCAGCATCACCTTCGATCGGATCCGGGAATACGTCCCTGGCGATGACATGCGCCACATTCACTGGCGGTCCACGGCCCGCATGGGCACCCTAATGGTGCGACAACACGTGGACACCACCCTTCCCGATGTCACCGTTGTCATAGACACCACATCGCAACTCTATGACGCCGAGTCGTTCGAGACAGCGGTCGAGGTGGCGGCCTCAGTCCTCGAGGCGTCAACGTCACATCGGTTTCCCGCCCGGTTACAGGTAACAGGACGGGCCGGCCACAAACGGTCCGGCCAGGTGAACTCCGGCCAGGATTTCCTTGATGAGCTGGCCGGGCTCGAACCGAACCGTGACTCAAGTTTCGCGGCGACGCTGATCGCACTGGCTCGCGAGCGCGGCGGCTCGGGACTGGTCGTAATCACTGCCTACGCCGGAGATGACGAGCTCACCGTCCTGAACGCCATGCGCCGGCGGTTCGGGACCATCGTCCTGGTCATCGTTGGCAGACAAGGCGAATTCCAAACCGTCTCGGCCTCCGGCATCCGGGTTATTCAAGCGTCGACCGGCCGGCAGTTCGCCGAGCGCTGGCCGGTCGCAATGCAGTGATTCTCTCGTTTCGCCGAACCCGGCTGGTCGTCGTGGCGGCCCTGTGCGGCCTAGCTAGCCTGACATTCACCCAGGTTTTCACCATCCGGCTACTCGTTGTCCCGATTTCCACGGGGGTCGTCGGCGCACTTGCGATCAGCCTTGTCGGCGCCCGCCTACCGCACCGCCGAACGTTGACGTCGATCGCCTCCTGCCTGGCAATGCTCGTCGTCGGCGGCTCAGTCGTGCTCCACAGCGCGGGGGGCGCCCCTCTCGTCGGGCTGTGGCGAGGATTCGTGGATGGGTGGGCCCGGATCCTGTCGACCACGTTGCCCGCCCGCGACGACCCCGTGATGCTGTTCGTTCCGTTCGCGGTCACCTGGGCGGCCACCGCAGTGGCATGCGAAGTCGCAGTCAGCGCCGCCAGCGCCTTTGCTCCAGTTGCCCCGGCCGCCGCCATCGTGGTCGTCGCCCGACTGTTCGGAGTGGCGGGGGGCGCCCCCATGCGACTGGTTACCGTGCTCTTCCTTATACTGGCCGTTCTTTTGGGAGCCATCGTGGCGGGCCGGACACCTCCGGCCGTCGACGACGCCCACCGCCGACGTAACCCTGTAACAGGCGCCGTCACCCGCCATCGAGTGGCCACTGCACTGCCCCTCGCGATCCTCCTCGCTTCGGTGGCTGTCCTCGTCACACCGCATCTCCCGATGATGTCGAACCGCCAACCGTTCCTTCTCCGAGATCACTGGGCCGCACCACTCACCCAGCGGGACGCCACCAACCCCCTCGATGGGTTGGCCGGCTTGCTGGTCAAACAACCGGCCACCCGCGAATTCTCGGCTGACGCGTCATCCCCGGTCACCTACTGGCGGCTGATCAGTTTGGACAGCTACGACGGAGCGGCATGGTCGTCATCGGCCCGATTCGTCACCGCCGGTTCGACGGTCAACGCGGGAGCCGCCCCCGGGGCCAAGACGACCGTCCACCAGCACGTCACCCTCGACGCGCTGAGCGGTATCTGGATCCCGGCTGCGCCGACCGCCAGCGCGGTCAGTTTCCCATCGGGCCGCCCAGTTGCAGTAGACCCGGCGTCGGGCTCGTTCGCTCTGCGCAGCGGATCTCTCACCCCCGGGGACAGCTACGACGTCATCTCCACCGTCTCAACGCCGTCGGCGGCCCAACAAGCGGACGCGTCGCTTCAAGGCACGCCCACGGCGCTACGGGTCGACGCTCAGTTGACATCTGCTGCAGCCGGCGCCTCATCCTCGCTCAATACTGTGGCCACCGACGCCATGGCCGGGGCAACATCACCGTGGGCGCAACTCGTCCAACTCCAGGACTACCTCGACGGCAGCCGCGCCAACCAGGCTGGAATAAGGTTCGTCTTCAATCCCCAGGCGCCAAGCGGCCAGAACTTGAACCGAATCCTGACGCTTCTCACCGACCCACAAACTGGCGGAGTCGGTACCCCCGAACAATTCGCCACCGCCTTCGCGCTGATCGCCCGAAGCCGCGGCTTTCCTACTCGGGTTGCGGTTGGGTTCAAGACGGCCATCCCACCTCAGCGGACCGCCGGACGCTGGCACTACGACATCGGGCGAGGAGACGCCTATGCGTGGCCCGAGGTTTACCTAGGCAACCTGGGGTGGACGGCATTTGATCCCACACCGCCGCTCGAAAATGATCACCCCGCCCAGACCATACCAACGGGGCCAAAACCGACTTCGGTACCCCAAGCTCCTGGAGACTCAACGCCGGTGTCATCACCATCGGGATGCGCCAACCCGCTCTTTCAGCGGTGCGGCGATCAGGCTCGACCGGCAGGATCATTCGGACCCTTGTTCTGGGTTCTTCTGACTATGGCAATGCTTCTCGCGATGGCATCGTCACCACTCCTGATAAAGGCGATCCGGACTCAGCGGCGCCGCCGCGGTGACCCGCCCAATCGGATCGCCGGTGCCTGGGTGGAGGCGGTGGACCGCCTATACGAAGCGGGACTCCGAACGAGACCCTCAATGTCATCCAGCGAGGTCGTTTCAATCAGCCGATCAACCCTCGGGCCCCCAGTGGCCGACCAATTGGGACCCCTCAGCGAGCTACACGCTCACGCCGTGTTCGGACCGTTCCGACCGTCGAATGCCGACGGGGACCGGGCATGGGAACTTCTAGGCGCGTTCAAGCGAACGCTGTCAGCTTCCCCCCACCGCCTGAGCCGGCTGCGACGCCGACTCGACCCGCGCACCCTTACCCGCTCGACGATGTGACCGAGGTCGACTTGCCGGGCTGGGCACAGATTGGGGCACTCCTCGCCAGCAACGTCGACGTGGTAGCTGAAGCCGAGGCGTCGTAGAAGCCAATCGAGAAGCAGTAGCCGGCGGGATCGCCCAGCGCCGCACCACCGCCTGCCTCGGCGAGCTGGGCCGAATAACCGCCCGCCGTCAGGGTGATGTTCGGCTGGCTGGCGCCAATCAAGGTACCAGGAGACCCATCGGCGGCCCGAGCCGAGACCAGCACGACCGCTCGGTGCGCCGGGGTAGTCGGGTTGGGGTCCGTCCAATGGAGTTGGTAAATGCCGTTGGTCACGAAAGAGACCGTCAAACCTCCGGCGGGCTGGAGAGCAGGCCCCCCGCTGGTCGCCGCCGGAGTAGTGGGAACAACCAGGGGTCCGGGCGCCCGTCCCGACCCGCCCAGCAATATGGCAAGCGCCAAGCCAGCGACCGCGAGAAGGCCAATGGCAACCCCGAGCCCCACTGCCAGCGACAGGCGCTTCGGCTTCGTACCCTTTAGTAGCTCCTCCTTCCCGGCTGTCTTACGGCGCGGACGAAGCCACCGAATCGTCTCCGCGCCGCTCCCGATATCTCCGGGGGACGACGGATCGGAGGCGCCGACGCCTACGGGCATGCGATCGCCATCCCGCTTCCGCTCGACAGTTGACGTGCCGGCGCGTTTGACCGGAACCGGCGGGTCAGGTTCGAATGAGAACTCGGGGACGCCGTTTGACGCCGACCGAGGCGCCTTGCCTGTCGCGCTCGAGCTGGCTGGCAGCGTGGGGTCGGTGACGGCGTAGCCGAGTTCCCGCTGCACGACTTGCAAGTCGTTCGCCAACGCCACGGCCGAAACGGGCCGGTCCTCGGGTCGCTTGGACATGCTCCGCGAGAGCAGGTCGAAGACTTGGGGCGGGAGGTCGGCGCGAAGTATCGGCGGTACGGGCTCTTCGGTAACCCGGCGCCCATATGCGAGCACGCCTTCGTCACGACGCGGAGGGAAAGCGGGACGACCGGCAAGCAACTGATACAACGTGGACCCGAGGGAATAGACATCGCAGGCCGGGCTCGGGCTTGCGTTCTCGAAAAGCTCCGGTGCGGCGTGCGCCGGTGTCAGCGCATCGATGAGGGAAGTCCTCGTCAACTGGTCGATCACCGTTGCGATTCCGAAGTCCGCCAGGATGGGATCACCGAAGTCGGAGATCAGAATGTTCTCAGGCTTCACATCCCGATGCAACACCTTCGCTTCGTGCGCCGTCTCGAGAGCGCCGGCAATGGCGAGGCCTACCTGCAGGACACGGTCGAGCTCCATGGCCCCCCGTTCCGAAAGGCGATCACCGAGGGAGCCCTGGGCGTGGAAGTCCATCATTAGATACGCCTCATCGGAGTCGGTGAAACCCGACTCGAGCACCGTGATTATGTTCGGGTGCGTCGAGAGACGGCCGGCGGCCTGGCACTCACGCTGGAACTGTTTCCGAAGCCTCTGATTCCCGAACTCGATCGCCAGGACCTTTACCGCCACGAGACGGTCGTTTGAGGGCTGCTCAGCCCGGTACACCCGGCTGAACCCACCTCGCTTAATCAGGTGAAAGTTGATGCAACCGGGAATGCCGGGGTCGTCGGAAGCGGTCATCGACGGCCGGAATCGGTCACCCCGTCAGCGTACGCGACGCCCCGACCCGCACCGCGGCCCAGACAAGTACCAGTTCTTCAGTTTGAATTCTGGTCATACCGGGAAAAATCCCCAGCCTTCGCCCCTCGGTCCCCTGACTGTCCCCATGGTTATCCACAGGTGGGGAAAACTTGACCCGGTCAGCGACTCGTCGCGATGGGAAAGCAGCGGTCCGCCAGCTGACCGAAGGCATAGGTGGGGTAATAGCCGAAAACCATGCTCC
>JALYXV010000233.1 GCA_030947025.1 Actinomycetota bacterium
CCCAAGCGACAGTGGACAACAACGCCGCGGTGACAACAGCCACCACCGCCCCTGTGAAGATCGGCGCCATACGCGTCCCCGTCCTTATCAACGGTTCCGATAGGTAGGAACCGCACCTATGGTAGCGTGTCGCCTCCACCTGTGAGCCTGCGGATGTGCCGCCTGGCGTGGAGTTCGGGTGGCGGCAAGCTCACCGGCCAACCGGTAATCCTCAACGTCACGACCGTGTTGGAACACCATGGCGGCGTGAAAGAAATCTTCGGCAGTGTGAACTTCCCCGGCCGATAACAGCTCCTGCACTCGATGACGTCGGACCTCATCCCGACCGGCGATGCCAGGCTCGAGATGCTCTTCTCCTCGTTCCGCTTGGTCGGCGAGGTAGATCGGCCGCAGTTCCTCGTTCATCATGCCACGATCTACCACGTGCCCGCCCCCAACACACGCCCGGAACGATCCGGTACCAGAGCGTCGGGGAATTGCGACACGTAATGTCGACAACGTCATTTCGATCATCAGGCGGCGGGGAAAATAGGCCCCCCGCCGGCGTGACCCAGTCGGCGCTGCCATTTTCCCACGCACGTATGCTAGGCGTCGAAAGCGGGATTTCGACATTACGTGGCGGCTACCCAAGTTACCTTTGACCCACGCCGTTACACTCGTGCGACTGGCGGTGGGGGCATCTGGGGCACCCGTCGCCGGCACGAACCGGCACGAGTGGACGAGAATCCTCAGGGATTTCCTCGTAAGGGACTACGCATTTCCGGGTGGTTGTGACTTGAGAAGGGTGGATGGCAGGCGACCGTAGTGACGACGGGTCGTTCGAGGAGTGGTATCGAGCTGAGCACCCCCGGGTGCTCGGCCTGCTCATCGTCGTCGCGGGCGACGTCGATGCCGGCCGTGACGCCACGGCCGAAGCGTTCACCCGCGCCCTGGAACGCTGGCCGAGGGTGCGCCAGATGACGTCGCCGTCGGCCTGGACGTACCGCGTCGGCGTGAACGTGGTCCGGCGTCGCCTCCGGCGGTCGGCCTTGGAAGCCAGGCACTGGTTCGCCGCGCCCGAATCCTCCGTTGCGGTGGCCCTGGACACCGACCTGTGGGCGGCGGTCCGGCGCCTTCCGCCCCGTCAACGCACCGCGATCGCTCTTCGCTATGTGTGCGACCTCCCTCATGCTGAGATCGCCGCGGTCATGGGCGTGACCGTGGGTACCGTGTCGGCGACGCTGACCGCCGCCCACCGGCGCCTGGCCGCACATCTCGAGCACCTCAACCAGCCGCGGGCCGCCCATGGAGGTGTCTGGTGATTGACCAATTGGAAACGCTTCGCACCCTGGCCGAGCGGCCATCGTCGCCGCCCGAGCCGGTCTCGGAGCTCTGGCGTCGGGTGGACGCCCGGCGACGCGGGCGGAGGCGGCGGCGAACGGTGCTGGCCGGAGTCGTGGCCGTGGCCGTCTTCGCAGTCGTCGTGCCCATGCTCGGGCGGGCCGGCGGTCGTCGCATCAATGTCAACGCGGGACAGGGGGCCACTCCGACAAACCAAGGGGGGAAAGGGGTCCCCTCTGGGACCAGGTTGGACTTCGCCGTGCCCGCCGGGTGGCAGACACTGTTCGCCCAGGGCACCGAAATCGTCGTAGGCACCACGACATTGTCGTCGAGCGACCTGGCTCTGGCTCTGCTGGCGCGCGATGACGCGGCCTTCGAGGCCTTTCCCGCAAATGGTGTCGTGGTCGTCGTGGGCCTCGACCCGGTACAGGCCAAGTACCTGACTACACCCAGCGGCGCCAACATCGGCCCTGGCCCCGCCTACGACCTCGGCCCGGCGCAGACCCTGACCGGCGGTGTCCAAGTCCGCCGCGGTGACATACCGCAGTCGATCCTGCGGATCGCCTCCTACGCCGGGCCCCGCGCACCGGCCGACCGCCTCCAACAAGCTCAGACAATCGCCCAAGGGCTACGCCTCGTCGCCACCGGCGACCCGTCTGTTCCTGGACCGCGGCCACCTGCGGGCAGCTCGATCGCATTTCCCAGCGGACCGCTGCCGGTTCCCGACAACGGACCGCCCGTCGTGGCCGCCCCTCCCACCGGCGGAATGACCCTCACGCTCACCGCCAAGAGCGACTGCGGATACCTGCATGTCGCCAACGCACAACAGGCCATCGCCGGTGCCTGCCTGGCCCGGCCGGCCGCCCCGACGGCTACGGTGGCCGGCCGCGCCGTTCTCCTCCCGGGTCTGCCGCCGTCGCCCGCTTCCTCTGGCGGCGGAAGCAGGCCGAAGACCGGGACTCCGACCGCGGTCATGTTCCGGGTCGGAACCGGGGTGCACGCGGTCACCGCCCGCTTCACCGACGGAGGCTCGGTGGCGGCCGTCATCGGCTCCGACGGCTGGGGTCTCGCCGTCGGACAGGGACGTATTTTTGCCCTCACCGGCACCGACTGGACCGGCCGATCCACGCCGCCGGCCTTCGTGCAATAACGACACGAGGATCTTCGGGGTCGGTCTGCGATGTCTTCCAATTACCGGCGGGGGCCTGCCCATCGGGGGCCTTACCGGCGGGGCCGTGCAGGCACGGCCACCCTGAGGTGTCCCGACGAGAAAGCAGCGAGAACGGCGGCGGCGACCTCCTCCGGCGTCCCCGTGGCCTGTATGACGTTCGCTTCTCGGTCGCCAAGGTCGGCGAACCGGGCGTGCTCACCGATGAACGACTCGAGGTCGTCGGGATCACCTGGACGCCGCTGCCCGGCTCGGGCCAGGCACGTGGCGAGGTCGGGCCGCAAGACCGCGTAATGAAGCTGCACACCCCGGCGCGCGCTCCGGTGCGTCAGCCCGTCGATCCCCTCCGGGAACATATGGCCGTCTAGAACGAGGGCATGAAATGATCCGCCTGGATGTGCGCGCTCGGGTCCAAGCCGGCGGCGACCAGTCGTCCTACCGTGGTCTTCCCAGCTCCCGACGGCCCGCTCACGACGAGGATAGGACTGTGTGAAATCTGCTTGACGGGTGGCGGTAGCCGTTGTGGGCCCGGCTTGACGGCCCTCCTTCCCGTCGGACCGAGTTGACGCAGCTAGGAGGTGCTGTGGCCCGTTGCGGTGAGGCTGGCGCGCCGACGCGACGTGCCCATGATGAGGTGATGGCCGACGGTGGCCCCACCTTGCCCGACCAGCCTCGGCGGCGGAGTTTCACCGCCGACTGGCGCATCCCTGGCGGGCGAAGGTGTCGCCCGACGCGGCCGCGCTGTCCAGGGCCAACGCCAAGGTCGAACGCCTCGAGGGCGAGTTGGCCAAGCATCGTTTGGCGCTCGTGGAGCTACTCGCCGAGAGCGCGACCGACAACACGAAGCCGGAGCTGTGATCGACGCATGCTTCGCCGAGCTGGTGCCGCTGGTAGGCACATTTGGGGTGTGTCGGGGGTCGGGGAAGAGCCGGGCCACGCATTACCATGCGCTAGGTCGTGATGACGATCTTGCCCCGGGCGTGGCCGTCCACCAGGTGGCGGATGGCTGCGGCGGCGTCAATGAGAGGATAGGTCCGGTCCATGATGGGCCTGACGTCGCCCGCATCGATGAGTTGGCTGAGAATCCCCAGGTCCGCCGCGTTCTCCGAGGCGATGAAGGTGCCAAGCTTCTGGCTCACGAACAATGAGAGCACCTGAGCCCGGACCTGGCGGTCGCTACCGCCGAGCCAGCGCCCATCGGTCTCGCCGCCGACGATGATCAGGCGTCCCTTGGGGCTGAGGGCCCGCCGGATATCGGACAGCCGCCGGTTGCCTCCGATGTCGATGATCACGTCGTAGCGGTGCTCGCCGTCGCCGAAGTCCTGGTGGGCGTAGTCGACGACGTGGTCTGCGCCGATGTCTCGGACCATGTCCAGCTTCGCCGTGCTGGCCACGCCCGTGACCTCGGCGCCGTACGCCTTGGCGATCTGCAGGGCGAAGGTGCCGACTCCACCGGAGGCGCCGACGACGAGCACCTTCTCCCCGACCCCGACCTTGGCGTGATCGCGCACGGCCTGGAGTGCGGTGAGCGCGGAGATCGGCACAGCCGCCGCCTCCTCGAAGGAGAGGTTGGCAGGCTTCGGCGCCAGCTTGTCCAGTCGAACCAGCGCGTACTCGGCGAAGGCGCCCTTGCCGATGCCGAAAACATCATCGCCGAGCAGGAACCCGGTCACGTCCCTGCCGATGGCCTCGACCGTGCCGGCAAGGCTCTGGCCCGGGTTGAGATACTTCGGCGCGCGCAGCCCGAAGCCGGCCACGCGGATGGGATAGGGCAGGCCGGTCATCACGTGCACGGTCTCCCGGCCCACACTGGCTGCACGCACCCGGACCAGGACCTCGTCGTCCCCGATGGTGGGCCTGTCCACCTGCGCAAGCCGCAGGACGTCCTCGGGCGAGGTGCCGTACCGGTCCTGCACGATCGCGGTCATCGTCCCGGCGGCAACCGCCTTCGACTCCATGGGCTCTTCTGTCTTCGTCATGCGGTCTCTTCTGTCTTCGTCATGCCGGTCCCGCGTGCTGGTTGGCTTACGTCGTAAGTGTTACACTTACATAGTAAGCTTGTCAAGGTCGGAAAGGAGCGCCCTGTATGACCAGACCCCCGGTCGCCGCCTCGGCGCCACGGTTCCCACTCAGCCGGGAGCGGGTGCTGGCGGTCGCAATCGCCTTCGCCGACGCCAACGGTATCGAGTCGCTCACCATGCGTAGGCTCGGTGAGGCGGTCGGGGTGGAAGCGATGTCGCTCTACAACCACGTGGCGAACAAGAACGACCTCCTCGACGGCATGATCGACACCGTGTTCAGCGAGGTGGGTTTGCCCTCCGGAGAGGACGACTGGAAGACCGCCATGCGCCGGCGTGCCGTCTCGGTGCGCGCCGTCTTGTCCCGCCACCGCTGGGCTGTCGGCCTGATGGAGTCGCGCTCGAAGCCGGGTGCAGCGACGCTGCGGCACCACGACGCCGTCATCGGGTGCCTGCGGGCGGCCGGTTTCTCGGTGGAACTGACTGCGCACGCCTTCTCGACCCTCGATAGCTACATCTACGGGTTCGCCCTGCAGGAACGGAATCTGCCGTTCGCCACGCCCAACGAAACCAGAGAACTGGCGCGGGCCATCCTGGCGCAGTTCCCCGTCGACGAGTACCCGCACCTGGCCGAGCTGACCTTCGAGCACGTGCTCCAGCCCGGCTACGACTACAGCAACGAGTTCGGGTTCGGACTCGATCTGCTCCTCGACGGACTTGAGCGGGCCTACACCACAACTCGATTCTCGGGCGGGTAGGAGAGACTGTGCCGCGATCGCGGCATCCGCCTCCCCGGAATCGGCCGCCGTCTCGCTAAGTGGGTCTATGGCGGAGGCCCGCCTGCTCAGCGCGTACGCGGTGGCGCTGGTCACCGACGAGGACGTGAGCTTCTGGTC
>JALYXV010000076.1 GCA_030947025.1 Actinomycetota bacterium
CGCCCACCGCAGTGCGGGAGCCCACCGCAGTACCGGCGCCCACCGCGGCGCGAGCGCCGCCGCCCACCGCCGTTCATCGACCGGGGGGCCGCCGTGGGCGCCCCAACGGAAGCGATTTGCCGTCCTCCTGGCGGTCACCGGCGCGATCATCGGCCTACTGGCGGTGGGCGCCTTGGCTAGTGGCGCGCCCACACCCTGGCGCCTCGCCTATGACCGTATAGGACCCTTGTCCGGTGTCCGTGTGCCCGCCCGACTGGCTTCGTTCAGCATCCTCGTGGGCGCCGTGCTCGCCGCCGTCGGGCTGGCCACCATCTTGCAGCGCATCGGCCGCCCGGCCGCGCGGGCCGCAGTCACGGCCATCGCCTGCCTGGTCGTCCTGGCCGAGCTGGCCGCCCCGGTGCCCTACACCCACATACCCGACGATCCCGCCACCCTTGCCGTCTACCACGCCCTCAGCCATCGTCCGTCCGGCGCAGTGGTGGAACTGCCGATCTACGACCCGGGAATGGATATCACCGATTGGGCCTACGGCGAGCCGTCGCGCATGGTCTGGTCCACGATCGACTACCACCCGAGGGTGAATGGCTATTCCGGATACGTATCACCGACGTACTACGCCGACACCGCGCTCATCAGCACTCTCCCTGCCCCGGCCGCGCTGGCCAAAATAAAGTCGATGCAGGTTCGCTACCTGATCCTTCACGTTGGCGTACAGACGGGAATATCGATGTACACCGAAGCGCAAGCTCAGGCGATCATCAACGGCCTCCCGCCCGCCATGACCAACCGCTACGGGCCCAACTACCTGGTCGACCTCGGCCGGGCGTGAGTCGGGCCGGCGCGGGCCTTCACCTACATCGGGGCGCCGACCGCACCGGCCGGGATCGGGAACCACTTGGGACCCTGGTTGACATTGATCCAAACGCGCCCGTCGGCACCCTTGGCCAGGACCACATATTTCGAGCCGTCCGCCGTCCACCCGTCTTTCAGGATGTCCAGGGTAACTGCGCCTTGGCCGCCGATCTCCACCCATGAAGCGTTGGGCAGGGCCTCGGGGCTGTCGGCGGAAATGTGATAGGGGTGGCCATCGACGCCGGTAATCGTCAGGTCGATGCGAGTGCCGCTAGGTCCAAAAGCCATAAGATTCGCTCCTATCTTGGCGGGCCACAGCCCGCAGTCCACGGACAAGATCTCGTTCTCGTCGAGCGCGCCACCCGGGCTGGGCAGCGTTGGGGTGACCAACTGACGAATGTGGGCCTGCGGATGGGACGGGAAGTTCGACGTATTGAATCCCGACCAGCTACCGGCATTGGCCTGCCACCACTTCGATATCGTCCCCTCGTTGAGCAATGGCAGCAGGGCCAGCGACCCGCCGTAGCCGCCGACCGGGCGGCGTTTGATCGACTTCGCCCCCTGGTAATACGCCCGCACCTGGTCTGCCGTCGCCCCGGTGTCGGTCGAGTAGTAGATACAGACGTTCTGAGGTGCGCCGAGCTGGTCCGCTTGGTGGTTGGCCTCCGTGGCGTCCGCGACACCCTGGGCGAACCCTTGCAAGGTGGCGTTGGTTGTCGTCTCCCAGTTCAGCCCGACATCGATGCCCAACGCGTGATCAGTGGCTACCTCTGTGGCCGTGAGGTTCTTTCCCGGATCATGGGACAGGTACCGCATGGCGACCGTATACCCCACCTGGGCGGCCCGTTGCGCCGACGGCAACGAAAATGAGGCATCGAAACCGCGTCGTAAGACGGTCATAGCCAGCCCCGCATTCCCGTGACCTCCGCCCGTTGCGGCAAGTAGAGCCCCTCGAACATCTTCATCCCTCCCAGCGGAACAAAGCAGTGAGTGAATCATGATCGTTGCGCCGCACAAGTTCAAGCGGTTTGAACCGTCTTATACGATTGGTTAATTCCCGGTCCCAGTGACCCCGGAGCGGCACCGGTTCGCGGCCGGCGCCGAACGCGCTAGGAAAGCTGGGCGGCGCAGAAGATCGACTGGCCGAAGGGCGGCCGGCGGCCTGATTCCAAGCGACGTAGGACCGGCACGAAGACGCGGTCAAAGAGCTGCACCGATCCGGCGGTCGTGGGTGTGCGGCCGAGTTCCTTGGCGACAACCCACCAGGCCAGTGCACCGACCGTGTTCACATATCTGGCGTCCCGCACGGTCAGCCCGGCCGACTCGACCAGTTGGGTCAGCCCCTTGACCCGGTATCGCCGGTAGTGCCCGACGCGGCGGTCGAAGGCGCTGTAGAGCTCCGAGAAGGCGGGAACCCACAACACGAGACGGCCCCCTGCTTTCAGGGCGCCAGCAAGTTGTTTGATCGCCACGGTGTCGTCCTCGATGTGTTCGAGCACATTGATGAGAACGATGCTGTCGTAGGTACCCCCGGTCACCGCCTCGGCCAGGTCAGCCTTGCGGACCTCGACGTTGGCGTTGTCGGCGAAACGGCGTTGCAAACGGTCGATGCTGCCGGCCGAGAGCTCGGTGGCGACAACCGATGCATCCTCGGCCAACAACTCGGTGAAGGTGCCGTGGCCGGCCCCGATCTCGAGGATTTCCCGGCCCAGGTACGGCTTCACCAAGCTGAAGATCCACCCGGCGTACTGGCGGGCCCCATCGAGCGATTCCAATGTGGCCACGAGTTCCTGGTCGGCCTCGCCGAACGCCGCGGGAGTGGCGGCGGTCCTTGGCCGCCCCGCTCGCCGCTCATGGATCCTCTCTCGGACAGCGGAGTACCGCACGATGCAGTACATGGCCCGCACGCCGTCCTTCCATCCGATTTTCTTGCCCTCGTCGTAGGTGCGGCCGGCATAGGAGATCCCGACCTCCCAGACCCGCCAGTCGCCCCGGGCCACCTTGGCGGTGATCTCGGGCTCGAAGCCGAAACGATCCTCCTCGATGGCAAAGCTGTCGAGGACCTCGCGCCGAAACGCCTTGTAACACGTTTCCATGTCCGTCAGGTTCAGGTTGGTGAACATGTTGGAGACAGTGGTCAGCATCCGGTTGCCGACCGAGTGCCAGTAGTAGAGGACCCGGTGCGGGCGGTCCGCCTGGAAGCGGGAGCCGTACACGACATCGGCCCGGCCGTCGAGCAGCGGTGCCAGCACGACCTCGAACTCGTTGGGGTCGTACTCGAGATCGGCGTCTTGAACGATGACGTAGGGGGCGGTGGCCTCAGCAAAGCCTCGACGCAGCGCCGCCCCCTTGCCCTGGTTGGTCTGCTGGGACAAGACCTTGACGCGCCGATCCTCCAGCGCGTTCGCCCGATCGAGGGTGCCGTCGGTCGAGCCGTCGTCGACGATGATCAGCTCAGCCGTGAACGGCGAGGCCAGGACCTTGTCCGCCACCGTCGTAATGGTGGCCGCTTCGTTGTAGCAGGGCATCACGACCGACAGGCACGCGTGATGATGGTCAAGCACAGGGCAGATCCCGGCGGACGAGCACGATCTGTTTGATACTAATCGGCGCTCGCATCGCCCTCACCGACCGGGCCCAGGTCCGCCGCGGCTCGACATCCGGCCGCCTCACCCAAGAGCCGCTCATACCGGCGGAGGACGACATCCCACGCGTAGTGCTCTTCTACGTAGGAACGTCCTCGCGCCCCGAGTTCCGGGGCCACCGAGGGTTCCGCCAGTAGGAGGTCGACCGCCGCCTCGAATTCGGCGTAACCCTCATACGGAATCCCTCCCCCGCTGCGCCCGACCTGCCCGGCCAGCACGTCGCATCGTCCCTGCACCAAGGCCGCCGTGCTCTGGGCCCAGGCCTCGGCCAGGACCATCGAGAAGCTTTCGAAGTACGAGGGCTGCACCAAGGCCAGGGCGCCTTCCAAGGCGTCGTTCTTGACCGAATCAGCCACGAAGCCGGTCGCGACCACGTCGGCGTGGCGGGGAAGGTCGGTGAGCGGGTCACCCATGACGACCAGGGTGAGCGGTCCCGGGCGGCGTTGCTTGTAGGCGACGAAGTAGTCGTACAGCTCGAGCGACCCCTTCTCGGCCACGACCCGCCCGACGAACAACAGGTACGGGCGGTCGCCTAGGCCCGCGTGCCGGCGAAAACGATCACCGACCCCGTCGGCGTCGGTGTCTGCGCCGATGCCGATCACTCTCCCGGGCCGCTTGCTCCCGGTGCGGTCGGCGATGAGCCGGGCTTCCTCCTCGGTCGAGTAGGCGTATGCGGTCGGAAGCCGCAGCATCAGGTCGAACAGCGGCAAACCGAGCTGCGGCTCCCGATGAGCGGTGGCGTGCAGGACCGTTGCGGCCCGTCTCGCAGCCACGGGCAGCCCGGCCCAGGTCGTGTAATAGAGATAGGTGAAGAACACCACGCCGTCGAATGACGCGGCATGCGCCTCCAGCCAGGGCGCCAGGCCGGGCAGGAAAGGACCTTGGGCCGTCATCCATGCCCGCTGGAGCACCATCGCCCGCACTCCCCCGCTCCACACGGTACGGCGGTCCAAACCCCCGAATGTGCGAGTATCTCGCGGTCGCAGCACCGGCAGTCGATGCACCACCACGCCGTCGAGGTCCGAGTCACCGGGCGGATAGGCATTCGCCCAGTCCACGTAGCTGATGGCGCAGCTGGTCAGTGCATGCACGGCGTGACCGCGTTGCGCCAAGCGGGTGGCGAACTGCCGGCAGTGAAGCTCCGCCCCTCCCGCCACCTCAGTTCCGTATCGCTGCACCACGAACAGCAGCTTCACTACGACGGGACCGGCTTCATACCAGCGCCGTCAGCGCCGCGCTCCAGGCCTCCTTGGTTTTCTCCCGGTCAAAGTCGGCCAACCGGCGGCGTCCCCGGGACACGAATTCGGTCCGCAGCGACTCGTCCGCCAGCAGCGCCGCCCATGACTCGGCCGCCACCGCCGGGCCGTCGTGTTGATCGAGGATGAGCCCGGCCTCGCCGACGGTTTCGGGGATGGCGGTGAAGCGGCGGGCCTGCACGGGCAGATCAAACGACATTGCCTCGAGGAGCGGCACGCAGAACCCCTCGTGCTCGCTTCCGGTGACGAAGAGGTCCGCCCGGCGCATCAGGGCGGCCAGCATGGGTTGGGTGACGGTCCCCGTGAGCCAGGCTCGGTCAAGGTGCAGCTCGTCGATCTGGGTCTGCAGGGCACTGGCGTAGCCGGGCAATCGTGGTGGGCCGACCACAATCAGCTGAGCGTCGGGAACCAGGTAGGTCGAAAGAATGTGAAACGCCTCGATGAGGAACTCCACTCGCTTGTGAGGAAGGAGTTGCCCCACCGCCATGATGACGGGGCCTTCGATCTGGGTCCGGAGCCGCTCCGACATGGCCGCATCCGACGGCGTCGACGTGAGCGCCTCGAGGTCGACCAGAAGGGGCAGCACGTCGACGTGGGCGAAGCCCAGCTCCCGAAGCTCGCAGGCGTTGTACTCCGAGACGGTCAGGACCGCCGTGGCTCGTGGCCGCAGCCGTTGCAGCTCTGATCGTCCCCGGTCGAGCAGATCGGCGAATCCGGGGTCGTAGGGCCGGAACGGCTCGGCGGGTGAAATGTTGTGATAGATCACGACCAGCCGTTCCGGTCGGGCCAGCACCATGTCGGCCACATCCGGTTCGCCGATGGATACGTGAAAGACGAGCAGGTCCCGCACGTGGGCTCGAGGGCGGGACGAGTACTGCTTCAACGGCTTGACCTGGTGGGCCAACTCCTCGTGGTAGTAATGGGCGTAGAGGTCGGAGCGAACGTGGGGCGAGAGAAGGCGGCGCAGCGATTGGGCGAAGTTGGTGATCGCGTCCCCCGGAGACGCGGACACGACGACCTGGTCGATTCGCATCAACGAGTGGCCAGGACCAGGTCGTCCTCGTCCGACAACTCCTGGAGTTCGACGGCGGAGAAGCCTGCCTCCTGGCAGATGAATGCGACGTAGCGAGCCGGGAGGGACGGCCCCAGGGTGGGATTGAACCTCGGACGCGCCGCTCCGTCGGCGTGCTCGGCCCCGCACGGCTTCCCGCACGAGACGAGCAACCTCCCGTCGGGGGCCAACCGCTCGAACGCGATCACGACGAGGTCGACGATTTGCTGGGCCGTCAGCAGCTCATCGGCCCGCAAGGCGACGATTCCCCCCAGGCTGGAGTCGGCCCAAGCCAGCAACGCCGCCATGGGGTCCAGTTCCTCACAGGGCGAGATGGCGACGGTGGGGGTCCGGTGGTCGAGGGCAGTGGCGGCGGCCTGGCCCAGCCGGAGCTGGCGTCCCTGGTCGAAGACCTGGTCGAACCGATCTCGGCCGAACCAGGGGCGCCACCGCCGGGCCGCCTCGGCTTGTTCCAGCCGTTCGAGCCGGCGGGCGTGGTCCTCCAGCGAGTCTTGTGGCGCCGGGCCGAGCACCGGGGGCGCGGCGACCGCCTCGGTGAGGGCGTCGACCAGTTCGATCAAGTCGGCATGCTGGTGGTTGTCCGCGCTGTCGGCCAGCGCCGCCACGGCCTCCAACGCCTCGAGCGTCCGGTCGGCGAATTCCTGGACTTGCAACAAGATCCCATGGGCTTGGCGCAGGAACAGCCGCGACATTCCCTTGTGCAGCGCCGAACCTCCCGGGAGCCGAGTACCGGTCGGGATGCGATCAGGGCTGAAGCGGGTCGACCGTCGTACCGCCTCGATCCGGCGGCGCAGGGTGGCCAGCCGGGGCATCTGGGTCCGGGAGGCGAGAATGCGCTGGAAATGCGCCTCGAGCTGTGCCTCGAGGTCCTCTGGGTACTGGCCGGACTCCCGCCGCTTCGCCACTGAGGTGCGCAGCCGTTCCACCAGGGCGGCAACGGCAAGGGTGTCCTCACTCACAGAGGCCTGAGACTAGACGGTCGTCCCCAAAATCGGATCCCGCCTTCAACGGTGGGACTGGATGACGTGCAACAACCGCTCGTACCGCGCCAGTAGGTCGTCCCAGCGGCAGTTGGACTCGACAAAGCGCCAACCCTCGAATCCCAGCGCCGCTCCTGCTTCCTGGTCGGCGACCAGTAATTCCACCGCCGCCTCGAACTCGAAGAAATCACCGAAGCCGAAGGCACCGGGGCGGGGCCGAAGCCGGCCGGGCGCCCCGGTCGCCATCAAGCACGGCCGACCCGAGGCGCCCGCTTCGGCCCACAGCACGGGCAATGGATCGGCGCCCACGGGCTGGACGACGGCGACCGCGCCCCCAATGGCGGCCATACGATGGGCCTGATCGGCCAGGTCGAGCTCCTCGCCTCCAACGACCAGCCGCAACGGCCCGCCATGTCGCCTCGTGTAGGCCGAGAAGTACCGGACCAACTGGTCACGGCCAGCGCCCGAGCCACGACCCGCCAAGAGGTAGGGCTGATCGCCCAAGCCGGCCAGCTCCCGGGCTTCGGCCTGGTCGGGCAGGGTCCCCAGTGGTGCCTGCTCGACACCGCAACCCACCACCGCGCCCGTAGCGGGACCCGGGGCAAGGGCATGAACCAGGCTCGCCTCGGTTCCGTCGACGAAGCCCATCGCGGTCGGCAGACGCAGCGTGGTGTCGAACACGCCGAGGCGAAGCCACGCTTGATCGGCCGCGAGGGGGTGTAGGACGGTCGGCACGATGCCGGCCAGGGCGGTCACGCCGGACTGCACCAGCGCGCTGGCACCGTCGATCAACCCGACCGCGTCAAAGCCCCCGGCTCGGTCCCACAGCCACTCCACCAGCTCGGGCGAGGTGGGCCCGAGACCGGATATCCACGCTTCCTGGAGGTCAAGGCGGGGCGTGAACCGGGCCTCGATGCAGCGTCCCACCAGCGCAGCGAGGCCGGTCCCGTCGCCGTCACCGACGGGCAGCCGGTGGACCGTGAGAGTGCCGTACCGCGGCCCCACCAGGGCCTCACCCACGGTGCCCACAGTGGTCACGATCTCGACCACATGGCCCCGGCCTGCCAGCCGGCTCAAAAACTGGCCGCACCAGCCCGCGGTCTCAACCGCCCGCCGGCCGCCACCAGGCACGACGAACAGCAACCGCATCAGCGGGCGGCGATGACGGCGTAGTCCCCTGGTCCGAACAGCACCTGGTTGAGCTTGTCGATGTTGTCGGCCGCGTCGGGCTCTCCGTGGGCCGGAGTCAGACGATCGGAATCAGCGGGCCACGAACGCCAGTCCAGCTCCACGGTCGCGAAGCCGATCTGCCGGCAGAGGAACTCCAGGTAGGCCGGGTGCACCGGCCGTTCGTGCGTCGGGTCGATGTAGAAGGAGTTGGCGAAGACAGACAACGACTGCGGGTTGACGGTCTCCATCACCAGCCGGCCACCGGCTCGCAGCTTGTCGAACGCCAGGGCCACCAACTCCAGCAGCCGCTGGGCCGAGAGGTGCTCCACCACCTGGATGAGCACGATGCCCCCCAGCGCCCCATCGGGCAAGGCGGCCAGGGTCCCCAGCCCCTCGCCCACCGAGGCGTCGAAGCCCCGGTCCTGGGCGTCCGCCACCAGCGCGGGATCAATCTCGACCCCGCGGGCCTCGACCCCGCGGGCCGCCAGCAGCTCGAGGATCTCGCCCCGTCCAAAGCCCACGTCGAGCACCGGATCACATCCGATCAGGCGGTCGGCGATATCGGCGTAGCGCTCCAGCAGGTCATCGCGACTGCCCCGGAAGCGGTCCTCGAAGTCGTGGTTGCGGTACCAGGGCTTGAACCGGCGGCCGGCCTCGGCCGCTTCGAGCTCCTCCACCCGCCGGCGGAGATGGGCCCGGTCGACGTCGGGCCCCGCGCTCGGGCGTTCGAAGCGGGCCAGGCGGATCAAGATCTCGTCGATGTGGCGGTTGAGGTCCTCGTGGGCGCGAGCCAGGTGATCGTCGAGAACATCGAGGATCCCCTCGAGGGCCACGATCGCCTGCTCGGCGAAATCGTGCACCTGCTGCATGGTGCCTTCGGTCTGGCGGCTGACGGCCCGCCCGATGGTGCGGTGCACCGCCGACCCCCCGGGTAGATGAGACGCCGTGGTGATCTTGGTGGGGTCAAGGTAGGAACGGTGACGCAAGGTCTCCAGCTCGTTCCGGAGTGAGGCCAGGGCCGCGCCAGGATGGGGCTGGGCTCGAAGCTCGGGCCGACCGTCGAGGCCGGCCTCAATTTCTTCACCCATCAGCCCCGATTGACGGCGCTCGGCAACGGCCCGGCGCAGCTGCTCGTGCAGGTCCTCTGTGCTCACCGCTGGCCGTTGAGTCCCGTCCACGACGCCACGATCCTACTCCGGCGCCTGGCCGGGGCCCCCTCGGGCCGCCCTCATGGCCCAGGACTCGATGAACGAGCGGTAGCGGTCGGTGAGCCGGGGCCAGCCGTAGCGCCGGGCCACGTACCGCTGCCCCGCCCCACCCAGGGCGGAGCGGAGCGCGGGTTGCTCGACCAGCCGCCCCAGACCGACCTCGAACTGGCCGTAGGAGTCGAACCACAGGCCCCCCCCCGACGCCCGGACGTGACGGGACGTGGCGTCACAGGCGGCGTTGACCAGCGCCGGGAGCCCGGCCGTCCAGCCCTCCAGCAACGCGAGCGAGAACGACTCCAAGGGCGACGGCGAGACCAGCACCGCCGCGCCCCGCAGCGCCCCCCACTTGACCGTCTCGTCCACCGGACCAGCCACGATGATGTCGGGATGAGACGGGAGCCGGTCGATCACCGGTCCGGCGAACACCAGCGCCAAGGGTCCGGGATGGCGCTGCTTGTAGGCGACGAAGAACCGGTGCAGCAGAACCGAGCCCTTGCCCGCATCGACCCGGCCCAGGCACAGCAGGTAGGGCCGCTCGCCCACCCCGGTGGCGACCCGGGCGTCGGCTGGGCGGCCTTCGGCCTCGGTCACGCCCAGTCCGATCACGGCCTGCGGCAATGCGCTCACCGCCGGAAAAAACTGTTCGGTCATCCGCCGTTCCGCCCCTGTCTGGAAGACCATGGCACCAACCGAGCCAAAGACGCGCCGAAAGATCGGCAGGCGAATGGGCGCCTCGTCGTGGGTGGCGGGGTGGAGCACGGCCCGCGGGCCGAAGCGCAGCACTCCTTCGACCGTCGGCCAGTACAGATAAGGGTAGAAAATGATGGCGTCGGCGTGGCTCGAGCCGGCCGCATCCAAGACCGCCGGGCACACCGGACCCTGCATCTCCAGCCACCGGCGCTCAATATCAACCGGTGTGGTGGCGGGATCGAGCAGCACCGTCGCCGAGAGCTGGTCGAAATCCGGGTCCCGGGGGCGCAACGAGGGGAACCGTCGCACCTTCACGCCGTTGACCTCGGTGGTGCCCGCGGGGTAGGAGTTGTCCCACGACGTTGCGTCCAGGGCACACGTGGTGCACACCTCCACTTCGACACCGTCCGCGACGAGATGCTCCGCCAGCATGCGGGCGCCGTACTCGGCCCCGCCGATGACCTCCACGCCGTACCGAGGTACGACATAGGTCACCTTCAAACCGCGCCCTCCACATCGGCGATGGCGGCGGCGAAGCGGGCCCGGGTCCGGTCCAACGCGAACTCCTCCACCCGGGCCGCACCTCGCGCCACCAACACGTCCCGCAACGACGGGTCACTCACCACCCGATGCACCGC
>JALYXV010000238.1 GCA_030947025.1 Actinomycetota bacterium
GCCCCGCCGGTCGGTGCCCCGCCGGTCGGTGCCCCGCCGGTCGGTGCCCCGCCGGGGACCGAGGCCACTCTCCCGACGACCACGACGGTGTCGCCGCCCCTTCCCCCCATCCCGGAGCCCCTGCCAGGACCGGCCGTGGTCGTCTCCAACGCACCCGCCGCTACCCGACAGATCGCCATCACCATCGATGACGGCTACTGCGAGGAATGCGTGGCGGGCTACGTCGACTTCGCCGAACGCACGGGTGTGAGCCTCACACTCTCGCCCAATGGCGCCTTCAACCAGATTTGGGACCGGTATGCCCCCCGCCTCCATCCGCTCATCGCGACTGGCCAAGTCCAAATGGGCAACCACACCTGGTCGCACCCCGACCTGTTGAGGTTGGGTGATGCCACCATCAGGGCTGAGATCGAGCGCAACGAGGAGTGGCTCCAGAACACCTTCGGCGTCACTGGGCGCCCCTGGTTCCGTCCTCCCTTCGGCCGGCGCAATTCCCACACTGACGGCCTGGCCGCCAGCTTGGGCTATACCAAGATCGTCTTATGGAACGCCACCCTCGGCGACGCCACCCTCGAGACGCCTGATGTCCTGCTGGGCGAAGCGACCCGATGGATCAAGGCGGGCGCCATCGTTCTGGGCCACGCTAATCACCCGACCGTGGTCCATTTGTTCGACCAGTTGCAGGCGATTATCGCCGAACGGAGGCTGGAGCCGGTCACGCTCGACACGATGTTCGGCACCACTCGTGCCACGGGTTGAGCGGTCGTCGCCGCCTCGTCGCAGCCTCGTCACCGTCGCCTTGTTGCCGTCGCCTCGTCGCCTCGTCACCGTCGCCTCGTCCGCTTAGGCTTAGGCTGAAGTCGGTCATGATCGGGGAACTGCGGCCGACGACGAGCGCACCCAGCGGTGCCCGGGGACGGTCCCACACCCGGACCGGTGCCGGACCGTAGGCTCAGAGCCGCCATGCACGTCTACGCCGCCGAGGACTGGACCGACGAGGAGGCCGAGATCCTCCGTCGGTACTTCACCAATCTCGACCAGCCCGTCTTCGCCTTGGTCAACTTGCCCGAGATCGTCAAAGGCGCGCTGTTCGCCCGGTACTCCCGCTCCTCGAAGAGCCTGCGGCGGCTGTTTCTCGACGAATTCGTGGGAGAGCTCGACATCAGCGGCGATCACAGCATCGATGCCACCGTAGGACTGGTTCGGGCCGAGCAACTCTACGACCGGGTGTTTTTCGAGTACGGAGACGACTCTGTCGCCCAGCTGGGCGGAGTCCACGTGGCCTGCGAGCAGACGTCCAACCTTCTGACCAAGGTCCTCGAGTGGGGCCGGTTGATGGCGTACATGGAGCAATCGACTCGGTACATCGCCTACGACGCCCGGCTGAGCCACGGCCGGTACCGCTACTACCGTGACCCCGAGATCCTCGCCTCGCCCCTCGGCGCCCGTTACGTGGGCGACATGGATCGGATGTTCGACACCTATGGTGCCTTGGTTCCGGTCCTGCAGGGCTGGTTCACCGCGCAAATCCCCAAAGGGGACGGCGTCTCCGACTTCAGCTACCGCCAGTCGGTCAAGGCCAAGGCGTTCGATGCCCTGCGGGGGTTGCTCCCAGCCGCCGCCACCTCCAATGTGGGCATCTATGGGACCGGCCAGGCGTACGAGGCCATGTTGCTGCGGATGCGGGCCCACCCGCTCCCCGAGGCCCGGGCCTACGCTGACCTGATCCTGACCGAGTTGCGCAAGGTCATCCCGTCGTTCCTCCGCCGGATCGACGTCCCCGACCGGGGCGGTGCCTGGTCCGCCTACCTGGAGAAAAACCAGCAGGCCATGCAGGACCTGGCCGACGCCCTGTTCGCAGGGGCGGCGGGCGAGCGGCACGGCGTGGGCGCCGCGGCCCGGGTCGGTGCCGAAGCCGGGGGGGCAAGCGAAGCCGACCCTTGGTCGGCCGAGCCGATGGTGGCCGAGGCCCCTTCGGTCACCCTGGTCGACTGGGATCCCGACGGCGAGGTTAAGACCATCGCCGCCATGCTCTATCCCTTCACTGACCTGAGCGAGACCACCCTGCTCGCCCAGGTGGAGGCGATGTCCATCGACGAGCGACTGGACGTCATCCGCACCTATGCCGGAGAGCGGACCAATCGTCGCCACCGGCCTGGCCGGGCCCTGGAGCGCACCATGTACCGCTTCGACATCTTGTCGGACTACGGCGCCTTCCGGGACTTGCAGCGGCACCGCATGTTGACCATCGAGTGGCAGCACCTCACCCCCGATCACGATTACACCCTCCCGCCCGCGGTGGTCGCGGCCGGCGGTGAGGCGGACTACCACGCTTCTATGGTCCGCTCGGCGCAGCTGCACCACGATCTGGCGGTCCGGTTCGGTCCCACCAAGGCGGCCTACGCAGTGGCGCTGGGCTACCGGGTGCGCTACGTCATGCAGTTCAACGCCCGAGAGGCCATGCACATGATCGAACTGCGCACCACGCCCCAGGGTCACCCCGAGTACCGGAAGGTGTGCCAGGAGATGCACCACCTGATCGCCGAGCAGGCCGGACACCGGGCCTTGGCGCAGCTGATGACCTTCGTCGATCGTCAGGATTACGAGCTCGACGGCCTAGAGCGCCTCGAAGGCGAGCGCCGGGCCGAGCAGCGCCGGGGCCGGCGGAGTCAGCCCTAAGCGTCGATCGTCTCGACTCCCGTCGCCGGCGCCTGATAGCTACGCCGAGCCCAAGGGCTGAGCAGGAAAACCATGGAAACTCTTATCCTAACCGCTCAAGTGAGAACGGCTAACGATGGGGCTTTGGTTGTAGTTGAGGTTGCTGAGGCCGAATTGAGCAGGTATGGTGCCCCTCGGCGGAGAGAGGACACCACCTTGCCTCTGACACCCCTGCCTCTGACACCCCTGCCTCCAACGCCGCGGCGCACGCCGGCCAGGCGGCTGGAAGCACCAACTCGACCGTGCCGCTCAGGAATCGGCTCAGGCTCGCTCAGCCCAGCGCAGTTTGGCGTGACTTCAACGCCGCGGGGTACTGCCGGTCAGCCTGGTGTCCGTCGGCAACGTACTGATCCTGCGTCCCCGATTCCGGTGACGCCACGGCCCGTCGGTTGCATCCGCCCGGTGCGTCATGGCAAATGTAAAGGTCAGCCCAAAACGGACAAACTTTAACCGCCAGCCGGGAAATTTCCGCGCCCCGCTGACCAGCACGGACGCGGAAACCCCCAGGCTATGGTCGTAAAAGGGCGCTTGACGGGCACCATGCCGGTGTGGAAGAACTGTTGGCACCGCGCACGCCTTCCTCGAGCAGGCGCGCGTGGCGGGGGTGGCTCGGAGCGCCCAGTAGACAACGTCTAACTTGCAGATGCCTGCTCGGCTTCGGCCCGGAGGGCACCTCTGGGAGGACGGCACCAACGGCGTTCCGGGTCACCCAGCAACTCGAGGGGGGAAAGGGTTCGCGCCGCGGCGGTGCCCGCTCGCCCCCTCACCCGCCCGGGAGCCAAGGGCAACCCCACCGGGAGGAGGACCGAACTCGCCGCTCGGGGCGCGGCCGCTCAAGACAGCGACGACGGGTGAAGGGCGTCCACAAATCCGTCATTACCGGTGGGTAGACTCCGTCCCGCCAGGCATTCCTAGGGGGGGTTGTGATGGCGCATACCAGCGAGGATTCGATCCGCGCACCGAGCAGTCGGCACGACGATCCACGGCACCAACGGCGGGCGGCCGACGGGGTCATCTCGCTTCGCGGGGTCACGAAGTCGTTCGGCTCGCATGTCGTCCTCCAGGACATCAGCTTCGACGTGCCCCGAGGGCACATCACGTCCATCCTCGGCCCGTCTGGGACGGGCAAGTCAGTGCTGCTCAAGAACATTCTCGGCCTCCTACGCCCCTGACCGGGGCGAGATCTGGGTCGACGGCGAGCAGACCGTGGGCATGGGTGAGAAGGACATGTATCGGGTCCGGCGCAAGTTCGGGGTCCTGTTCCAGGACGGCGCCCTGTTCGGGTCGTTGAACCTGTTCGACAACATCGCCTTCCCGTTGCGGGAGCACACCAAGATGCGAGACCGGGAGATCCGAGAAATCGTCCTCGAGAAGGCGGGGATGGTCGGCCTGGTGGATCACCTGAAGAAGACCCCCGGTGAGGTGTCAGGAGGTATGAAGAAGCGAGCCGGTCTGGCCCGGGCCTTGGTCATGGACCCCGAGATCGTGCTGTTTGACGAGCCTGACTCGGGTCTCGATCCGGTGCGGGTGGCCTATCTGGACGAACTGGTGGTCGACGTGCAGGCCAAGACCGGCGCCACCTTTTTCATCATCACCCACAACATCGCCTCTGTCATGCGCACGGCCGAATACATGGGGATCCTCTTCCGGTCCGGCTTGGTCCGCTTCGCGGCCAAGGAGGACATGATGGCCGACTCCAATCCCATCATTCGTCAGTTCCTGGCCGGGCGGGCGCGGGGTCCGATCGGCATGGACGAGATGGCCGGCGACAACGACGGCGACTGGACCGCCGACCTCGTCGACGACCCGATCATGACGGTGTGACGGTTGAAGCCCACGGCGACCGGGGCGGGGCGGAGCAATAGCACCGGTCGGCCCGGCCGGCGGGGACGCAAGGGCAGCAACGACCGGCTCAGCGGGTGCGGCCAAGTGTTCAGCAGCAACAGGAAGGGGCGCTGCTGGCGTCGACGTTCGCCACCAAGCCGCAGACCCTCGTGCGGGAGACAGGCAACATGTTTGCCGTCGCCCTGGAGGGCCTCCGGGCCACCTTCCGGGTCCGGGACTGGCACCGGAAGTACATCGATCAGTGCTGGTTCATCGCCAAGGTCACCAGCCTGCCGGTGATCCTGATCTCGATCCCCTTCGGCATGGTGATCGCCCTCGACGTGGGGTCGTTCAACCAGCAACTGGGGGCCCAGTCACAGACCGGCGCAGTGATGCTGCTGGCCATCATCCGCGAGGCCGCTCCCGTCGCCGCCGCCCTCATGATCGCCGGTGCCGGCGGCTCGGCCATGACCGCCGACATCGGGTCCCGCAAGATCCGCGATGAGATCGCGGCCATGGAGGTGATGGGGATCAACCCCATCCACCGCCTGGTCACACCCCGCCTCTGGGCCGCGGCCACCGTCAGCCTGCTCCTCGTCTCGCTCGTCGGGGTGGCCGGCCTGGGGGGCGGATTCCTGTTCAACGTCGACGTGCAACATGTGACCGCCGGGGCGTACTTCTCCGGGTTCACCACCCTGGCCCAACTGGCCGACCTGTGGTCGGCGCTGGCCAAGGCGTTCGTCTTCGGGCTGATCGCGGCCATGGTCGCCTGTTACAAGGGCCTCTACTGCAAGGCAGGCCCCAAGGGCGTCGGCGAAGCAGTCAATCAGGCCGTGGTGGTCGCCTTCATCCTCATCTTCTTCGCCAACTTCGTCCTGACCACGCTGTACTTCGCCCTCGTGCCCCAGAAGCTGTAGATGATGGTCGCCGCACTCTTTGGCGACGAGCCGTCATGGCCACGCGCCTAGCCGGTCAGCGGCCGCGGCCACTGGCCGGCGTCCTCGGGATGTTCGAGGAGGCGGGCCGCCAGCTGGCCTTCTATCTCCGGATCATCGGCGACATCCTGACGGGGAAGGTGATCCGGCGCCGCTACCTGGGCATCGTGTTCTCCCTCATGAGCGACATCGCCATCGGCGCGGGAGCGCTGATCGTGGGGGGCGGGATGATCTTCGTGATCTTCTCGATGTCGTTCTTCACCGGCACCGAGGTGGGCCTGCAGGGTTTCAAGGGACTGCAGGCCATCGGGGCCCAGGCGTTCACCGGGCTGATCGGCGCCTTTGCCAACACCCGGGAGATCACGCCTCTGATCGCAGGGGTGGCCTTCGCCGCCCAGGTCGGGGCGGGCTTCACGGCCGAGCTCGGGGCCATGCGCATCTCCGACGAGATCGACGCCCTGGAGGTCATGTCCGTCCCCAGCCTGGTGTACCTGGTGAGCACCCGGGTCATCGCAGCCGCGCTCTGCATCATCCCGCTCTACCTCTTGTCGCTCATCGCCAGCTTCTACGCCACCGAGATCGTGACCACCAAGTTCTTCGGGCTGTCGCGCGGCGTCTACCACCATTACTTCCGGCTGTACCTGCCTCCCATCGACATCCTCTACAGCGTGTGCAAGGCCACCCTCTTCGCGGTGGTGGTGTCCATGATCCACTGCTACTACGGCTTCACCGCCAAGGGGGGACCGGCCGGCGTGGGCATGGCAGTGGGCCGGGCCATCCGGGCCAGCATCGTCACCGTCGTCATCCTCAACCTCATCCTGTCGATCTTGTTCTGGGGCGGTGGCAACACCGTGAAGATCGCCGGGTAAGGGGCAACGGGTAACGGCGCGGGGTAGGGGGCAGGGACGGATGGAAACCAGGCTGCGCACCCGGCCCGAGCGGGCGGAGCGGGCCGTCCACGTCCTCACCGGGGCCATCGCGCTGGTGCTCCTATCCGCCACGGTCTACGTCGGTGTCCTTTACACCAATGGGACCGGTTCAAATCGCTCCGCAACCTCTATGCCAGCTTCGACGCGGCCGGCCAGGGGTTGCAGGCCAAGTCGGACGTGAAGGTCCACGGCGTCACGATCGGCGCGGTCAAATACGTGAAGTTGGTGGACGGCCGGGCGCTGGTCAAGATGGTCATCGATCGCGACCAGCGGGTGCCCAAGGACTCCACCGCGCGGATCAAGCCCAAGACGCTGTTCGGGGAGAAGTTCGTCGACATCGAGCCGGCCAACACCGAGGCGGAGCTGTCCGGGCCGTTCCTCAACGACGGCGACACCATCCCCAAGACCGCGCCGACGCGCGGCACCGAACTCGAGGACGTGCTGGCCGCCGCCTACCCCATCCTGTCCAAGATCGACCCCACTCAGCTGACCACGGTGCTCGACACGCTCGCCCAGGCGGGCCGAGGCGAGGGACCCGCGATCAACCGCCAGCTGGGCAACTTCCAGCAGCTGGCCGACGTGGCCGCGGCCCACGACCTCGACGCCCAACGCCTCCTGTCGGATCTCGCCCTGGTCAGCACCTCCATCGCCAACGACTCTCCCAGCCTCGTGGCCCTGGCCAAATCCCTCAACGTCGTCCTGCCCCAGGTCGACGCTCGGGGTGACGAGATCACCAACATTCTCGGAAACCTGTCGCGGTTGTCCAATGACACCGCCAACCTGCTCGACGCCAACCGGGCCAGCCAGGACAAGTTGATCCTCGAGGGCGGGGTGGTCCTCGGCACGCTCGGGCCCCGTCTGAGCGAGGTCGACCCGACAATTGTCGGGATCCGCCAGTTCGTCCAGATGCTGACCGAGATCGGCCATATCCCCTACGGCCGGGGGACGGTGCTGGGGGCTATCAAAGTGGTCCTGGGCGGCGGGTGCCCCTTCGGTCAGGTCACCCCTTGTACGCTCACCGGCCAGCCCGTGCCCAAGGCGGCGGCCACCGCGCCGTCGGCGGCCGCGGGCCCAACCGCGGCTGGATCGGCCCAGGCGACCACGCCGACCGGGCCCGCCGTGGC
>JALYXV010000142.1 GCA_030947025.1 Actinomycetota bacterium
AGTTCGGGCGGCCAGGCTGCGCCACCGAGGTCCGGGGCAACGCTCCCAGAAACTGTTGAGAGTTTCCTGGGACAGTCCAACAGAGCCGGGTGTCCACGCCCTGTCTGGCTCCACGGTACACCCCCCCCGGCGCACCCTCGCCGTGCCGACGGATACGGGCTTCCCTGTCCCTGGTCGATTCTGAGGGCAAGTGAACCTCGCAGATGGAATGGCGCGCGACGATGCCGTTGTTACAGGTGCTCGCGTCTGCCTCGTTTGTGGGCGGCGAGTCTTCTGGTGGGCTGGGCAGGCATCAGCGAAGTGCCCGGTAGCGCAGGGTGGCGACGGTCGCCGACAGGGGCGCCTTGGCGGACCCTGAGCAGGCCAGCGTGGCCTCTGCCCGCAGCCGGTTGAGACCGGCGGTGTCGACCTCGAGTTCGGACACTGTCAGCGTCCCAGTCCGCCGAGTGCTGGTCGGGCAGGGTGCGAGACCGTAGAAGGAGAACGACGGCGCCGCACTGGCGGCATTCGTCGCCAACGCCAACGTGAACGGCAGCGCTCTGGGCGGCGGCGGCAGGTTCAGATTGAGCGTCCAGTGGCGGCCCGGGTCACCCATCAGCCGCTGGTCGACGTTGACGGTGATCGGCCCGATGTCGATCACGGTGATCGATTGGCCGGGCAGCCCATCTTGGAGATGCTCCGCCCCGGTGGCTTCGGTCAAATCGAACGAGGTGACCCCGGGACCGCCGGCCGCGGTCGCGTCGCCCAGGTCGGACGGCACCGCGACCGACGGCGCTGCCCCGAAGTCCCACCAGTCGACCTGGTCGCGAAAACCGGCACCATCCCTGATCGGGGCGAAAATCGACGTGCGGCGCAGACGCGACGCGGCGTCGATCCACACGTCGAGATCCAGTGCCGGTGGGAGCTCGTCCCAGGCCGACACCTCGTCCGCCACGGCCTTGGGAAGGACGGCCAGCGCCCTGGTCCGGTCGAGATGGATGACCTCGTGGGTGGTGTCCACGCCGTGGAGGCGTTCAGAGCCGACCAGGTGGACCGTGGTGAGGGCAGCGTCGATGATCTGGCGGCGCACCGCGAGGTCGTGGGCGTACACCGGTTGGCCCGAGTCGTGATGGCGTCCCAGCGGCGACTCATCGGGGATGGGGTCGCCGAGCTCGCCGAAGTGCAGCAGCCGCTTGGCCCACGCCGCCGACCCCGCCGCTCGGCTGTAGAGAAACGGTGCCATGGCGAACGTCTCGACGTTGACCGGCCCCGAACCGGTGTCGCCGGTTTGCCGGGTTAACGCCCGTCCATTCTTGAAGTCGGCGACACCGAGGGAGTCGGAAAGCAGCCGGATGCGGTTCCCCGAGGCGGCGTACACATGCTCATCGAAGCGGGCGGTAGCGCCGAGCTGATCGGGAAGTAGGGCCAACGCGGTGACGACCGCGTTTCGTCCCGCGGCTCCGCCGCCAGCGTGGCCGCCCGAGCACGACGACACGGTCAGGGCACCCGCGACCAGCAATGGGATCGCCTTCCTCATCGGAATGCGTCGCATCGGTGCCCGCTGACCGCGTCGGCGGCAGCACCGCTGACGACAACAGCGCGATCCCCGACTCTGCCCCAAATGGCCGACCATCCACCTCGGGTCACCTTGGATGGGATCATCACCGGCGGGTGATCCCTGGTATTGGATCGGATGCGATCACGGGCTGAAGTGGCTGAAGTACTCCCCTGGGGAGAGTTTGCCGGGGCGCAGCGCGCCGACGCTCACGGTTCCCAGCGGTTCGCATTCGTCGAGGGTGGACTTGACATTCACGTGGGTGGTTTCGTCGGGCGGGGTGACTTCGACGGTGGTGGCATGGGTGCACACGAAGTCGCCGATCGATTGGTCCCGGGTGTCGTAGCCGAGTGTCGCTTGCTGTTGAGGTTGTAGGCTGAACAGCAGCGGGGCAGGCGCGACCCGCTTGACGGTGGTGGGCATGGGTTGTCCGTTGGCATCAAGTCGCTGGAGGCCGGGGTAGCCGTAGATGGTGCAGGTCCGGCTGGCGATGTTGCGGAACACCATGAGCCCGAGGAACTCCCCGGCTGCGCCTTGGCCGCCGTCGTCGGTGATCGCCAGGTCGGCGGAGTGGCAGCGCGTCGCCGACGCGACGGTCCCGACCGGGGCCGCGGTCGTCGTGGAGCCGGCTGAGGCGGTTGCCGTCGAAGCGGTGGGGGCCGGTGGCGACGGTTGGGTGGTCGGCGAGGCCGTCGAGCTGGCCGCGGCAGGCACCGTCGTTGTCGCGGCCGACGACCGGCCGCCGCCGCATCCGGCGAGGGAGGCGGCGGTCAACCCGGCCACGCCAACGAGGTAGCCGGACCGCCGTCGTCTTGAGGGGGTGCGTCCGGGGTAATCGGCGATGTTCACGGTGTTGGTGTCCTCGGCTCGTTGAGACGCAATGGGACCGGTGGCCGGTTCGATTGCCCAGGCCCCGGCTTGACGTGAGACCTTCGGGTCGGTGACCGGTTCATGGTCTGATCGTCAGCGGCGACCACCTGTGGCCGCCGTCGACGGTCCGGTAGACGACCGCGGTCAACGAAGCGCCGGTGCCGCGGGTGGCGATCGCCGTCCCATGGGTTGGGTCGGTGAAACCGGCGAGATCCCAGCTGCCGGTGCTGTCGGTGGTCAGCGTCGGTCCCGTCGCCTGGAACGTTCGGCCCCCGTCGGACGTCAAGTACAGGCCGGGGCCGCCGCCCGAGGCGAGGGCGGCGACGACCGCGGTGCTCGACGAGACGGCAGCGAGGCGGGCGAAGTTGGCGAACGGCGGCCCCTGGTCGAGGGGCGAGAAGCTGACGCCGCCGTCGACTGAGCGGAGAACCCTGGCTTGCAGCCCGGTGGCGCACACCGCCCAGATAACCGCCGCCACCGGCTCGTCGAAGGCACAGCCGAAACCGGCGTCGGGCGAAGCGTAGGACGCGAAATGGCCGCCGTGGTCGTGCGACACCAGAAGCCGGCTGGGCGACGACTGCGAGTACGCGGTCTCGGCGACGACGTCAGGGCCGTGAACGTCGACCGTTTGGCTCAGGTTGGTGGCGCCGAGGCGTGCCCATCGGTCCGAGCCTGCCGGTGAGCGGTAGAGGGTCCCGCCGACGACCGCGAACACATACCCGTCCGCCGCGGCCAGCTCGTTGACCTGATCGGCGAACGACATCTGATGCCAGTGGCCGCCGCCGTCATGGGTGGCCCACAAGGTGGGCCCGTAGGCGAAGCCGTCGGCCGGGTCGGCGAATCGAAGATTGCTCACCCCCCGCTGGGAGTCCTGGCCGGTGAGGCCCCCCACGAGCGGGGCGGGCGGCGCGGGCACACCGACGAAGCTGGCGCCGCCGTCGGTGGTGCGGACGATGGACGTGCACGGCTGGCGGATGCAGGGGGTGTCGCCCAGCAGCCACCACTCGGTGTTGCTGACGGCGCTGAACGATGCCGGCACAAAGCCGGCCGGGATAGGGCCCCCGGCGGGCGCCGTCGCCGCGGTGGTCGGAGCAACGCTGGTGGTCACGGCAGTGGGATTGACCGGAGCCGTGCTGGCGACAGCTGAGGTGACGGGCACCGACGTGGTAGAAGCGGCAGGAGGAACGGCCGCCTTCTTGACACTCGAGCCGCCCCCACAGGCGCCGAGTACGAGGACGCAACCCAGCGTCGCCGCCACAACAAAGCCCTTCGGCGTGGTCACCACCGGAAGATCTCTGGTCGGTTGGCCGGTTCCCTGATCCCATGCCACGCCACCGACATCACCGCTTCGATATCGCCTCGGGTGGCGGCTGCGATTGTCGACATTGACGTTCCCTCCTCGATGGGAGGCGTCAACCCCGTCGGGGACGAGCAACACCGTCGTCCTGCCGAAGCCAGGCCTCTCCTCAACAACATCTGCTGACGCTGGCGCGACCGGGGTCCGGGGCAACGCTCCCCGAAGCTGCCCAAAGTTCCGAGCAGAGTCCGACACGGTTGGGATCCTCGCCGTATCTGGCGCAAGAATACACCCGGGAGCGCCCCGGTCGTAGCCGGCCACATCGGCCTTGTCCTCGGTCGAAGCTGACTAGCCGTCTGAGGGCGTTTCCTGGCTTGAGGGGTGCTCCGTCAAC
Organism: Actinomycetota bacterium; assembly: GCA_030947025.1. GTDB lineage: Bacteria > Actinomycetota > Acidimicrobiia > Acidimicrobiales > Palsa-688 > JALYXV01. The sequence continues at coordinate 4,096 of JALYXV010000142.1, forward strand.
CGATCACGGTCAGCACAGCGGAGGAGCCGGAATGACACGGCCGCCCACAAGACGATCACGCCAAGATGGACCAATGCGGCGGCACCAGGGCTCATGGCGCCCCTGGCGTGGACGACAATGGAGGCATTTCGGCGCGTAGCCGAACCAATGTCCTATTCGAACCGGGACAGGAGTTCGCGCTGCAGGCCGATATTGTGAGACCGGAGGGAAGAGTCCTCTTCGCCGGCGAGCACTGCTCATTGTGGCACGCATGGATCCAGGGAGCGCTCGAGTCCGGCATACATGCGGCGATGGCTATTCACAACGCACCGGAGCCGACCGCCGCTCCGGAACGGGCCGCTCAGTGAGCCCGGAGTCACCCAGTCGCTGTCGGAGATGGTGCCCGGATGGCGATGCGAGTCCAGGCACCTACGTAAATGCAGTCGCCGTGCCTTAGCGGAATAGGCGTCCCGGCTTCCACTGGTTTGGTCATATCGTTGAGGAACGTGCCGTTGGTAGATCCGAAATCCACGAGGCTGTAGGAGCCGTCATCCTGGCGGTCCAGGGCTGCATGGCCGCGGGAGATGGCTGTATCCTCGGGGTCTCCGGAAAGGTCGATCTTGGGGGCGATATCAAGTCCGGAACGTCGTCGCCCAATCAGTATTCGTGGCTCAGTTAGTTCGAAAACTCGAGGCGTCCAGCTAGCCGGGAAGGGGATGTCCTCGTTGGACGCGTCGTGCTCGTAGAAGGAACGGTCGGCCTCGACGATCGCTTCCCAGTTGGCCGGCACGCCGTGGTCTCGGCTCGGCTTGGGATGCTTCAGGCTGACCGGCGGCGCAGCGCGCGGCCACGCGAGCAGGCGGAGCGTACCCAGCGTCGGATGTTCAAACTCTTTTGTGCTGGCCTGGAACTCGGCTGTCCCGACGCGGCCCTGGTATTGGTCGGCGAATGCCCGTGACATCGCGAGCAGACCGCTGCTGAGCTTGGCGGCGAGATCGATACAATCATCGATCACCCCTCCGACGTAGTCAAAGCCATGGGCCCGCAACACGCGCGATAGCGGTCCGTAGCCGAGCGCCATGTTCTGCTCGGGTATGGGCAGATCCCGTCCGGTGTCTTTCGCTACTTCTTGGTTGTGTCGTTGCACTTCGAACTGAAGGCGTCTCGACCACGCGGCGGCATCCTTCGGCTGGCGAAACACCAACAAGTAGCCGTTTCGAATCGGGCGCACGACCAGACAATCGCAGCCGTGCATGCTCACTTCGCGGGCGACGATTCGGTCGTAGGCTGCGAGCATTTTCAGCCAGGGGTCATGGTCCTTGAACACGGCGGTTTCTTCCAGATCGGTGCAGACGACGGCCTGGGAGGATGATGTTCGCGTCCACGCTTCGGCAGACGTCATAAAAAGGCCACGGAGCCCAGTGTTCAGCAACGGGACAAGTGCGACCACCGTGTTGTGATAGTCCTCTGGTGCCATCCGGTCGCCCGATACACCGGACGGGTCGAGTCGGTAGCCGCCCATCTGCTCGTCGTATGGGCATACGAAGGAGTCCGATTCCAGTAGTCGCCTCAGAGGTTCGGCAACATCGAGATCAGGTGGTAGAAGCACGCAGCGCACGTTGTCGGCGACTTGCTGGCGCACCTTGTAAACTGGAGCCCCGCTGGCGAGCAGTTCTCGTTGCAGGTCTTCTACGAGAAGGCCCAGGCGAAGGACGTCGGCGTGGGTATGGAGAAAGTAGGTGTATGTGACATTCTGCGCTAGATTCTGAATCATGGCCCGCCTCACGTCGGGACTTCTGTCTCCGAGGAAATTACCGGCGATCACCCAAAAGTGTGCGTTGGGCGGGCAGGACATTTCCCATTCACTGAGTGCCGAAACGGGCAGTCTCTCGTCGTTCGGCTGTTCCCCTCCTCGCCAAACACCGAGGACCTGCTCAACCAGTGTATGCAGCGTGTATGAATAGCCGAGTTGCGCTAGGTACGCGACAAGGCGCTGCTGGCCGAACGAGGCGGCGTAATGGTATTCGTCCGCGCGGGCAGCGAACTCGCTAGATCGATACGACCACGACGTTCCTTTGTCGAACAAGAACCACCCGCCAAGATTGGGCCAAACCGGTAGTTGCTGGATCGAGATCGGGGGTGAATCTTCTCCCGACAGGATGGTTTTTGGGAGATCGATCGAGTGGTGGATCTCGATCGGGCTGGTCATCAGGCGCCGAAAACCTCCTACCTCCGGCGCCACCAGTGGTACCGGGTCGGCGATCCAAGGCGGGTCGGCCTCGGTCCAGCCCGTGTTGGGCTCGAGTACGGCCATGACCCGCTCCAATTCCACGACCGCTCCCGGCTGAGAGGAGACGGAGCCGAGGATGCGTGCCAGCGCCGCCACCGCATCCGGTCCGAGTGCTTCCCCTTCCCCCAGCCGGGTCGTCGAAAACGAGTCGAACCGCTCCTTGTTAGCCGTTCCGGGTGTGTGGTGCCTATAGGTCTGAGCAAAGGACGTGTCATCGCGTTGGGGCCCGCCGGCAAAGCCAGTTATCCGATTGAATTTGCCGGCAAACGACCTTCGACCGTCTGTCGGTTCGCTCAGGTCCTTGACCAGCTTGTACACCTTAGAGATGTGGCGGGCACCGTCAATATGGACGTGCATCTCCCCGGGGACGCGAAAATAGCCGGACGGAGCAGCGGGCGCTCGATACGAGGTGGCGACGACCTCGGCCGTCGACACCTCGGTTGAGGGATCCTGGTTGTCGCCAGGATGCACCCGAGGCGGGGGGAAGTTGGACCGGAGCTTTGGGTGGCAGATCTGGTAGACACGAGTTGGCTTGTCGAAATCCTTGAGGCGGAAGGCGCCAAGGTCAGTGAGAGATGTCGAGGCGGGAAGCGCCTCCCATAGGGTCGCTGCCGTCGCCTCGGAGGCGATGACCTGTCCGCCGTATGCGAGCCCCACGACTCGGGATGCCTGATGCAGGGCTAGCGCGACATAGTGTCCGTCGAGCGGGGCTGCCTCGCCGGTGTGCAGTCCCATACGGACCGCGACCATTGCATCCTCAGGCCAACGTTCGGCCTGAAGTTCCAGCTGAGCGGTAATGCAGGCAGTCAGCGCGGCCTTCGCGCTGGCAAACGCGAACAGGAACCCGTCGCCCTCTGCGTCAACCTCAACGCCGCCGTTATCGGCGACCGCGGTCCGTATGAGCTGCCGATGTCGCTCCAGCACTCCCAAATAGGCGTCGCCCATGCGCCGAAGCAGCCGAGTCGATCCCTCGATATCGGTGAAGAGAAACGTAACCGTCCCTGCCGGCCAGGACGGCCGGCCAAGTCCGGTCATGCCCCTCCAAACAATGAACCTGCTCGGGTTTCCAATCTACCTCACTCAGGGCAAGTAGGTGTCGGGGTCGGCACCGAGCAGGCCCGGTGGGGTGCACGAGCGGGGTTTGCCCCGTGACCAGCGACGATGCCCGCCTTCAAGGAGGGCCTTGTGCGGCCACGGCGCTTCCTCTTCCTGCGATGGGTCCTCAGGATGCTGCGACTCGGGCCGAACGCCGCCGACGACGCCTTGGAGATCGCCGTACTCCGACACCAACTGGCGATCCTGCAACGCCAGGTGCCCCGGCCCCCGCTACCACGACCGCGACCGTCTTCTGCTGTCGACCTGGGTCTGTTGCGTTGGGAGCAAACCCGACATTTCTTCGGCGCCAGGAACCTGCTGCGTGAGGGGTCCAACACGGACATTCCCTCCTATTTCGACCCTTGCGACTACCGGCTGGAGGGCGCGGGCGGGACCGGGGCCCTGTTGGCCCGCCAGCTGGTCGCCGCCGGTGAACACGTGGTGGACGTGCCCCCGACGCTGACTGCCAGGGTGCGGCTACTGGACCGTGGTCGCAGCGACAAGACCGACGCCCACGACGCCCGGGCCGCGGCCGTCGTGGCGTTGCGCCACGCCAACTTGCGTACCGTCACCGTCGAGGACCATCACGCCGTGCTGCGCCTGCTCGCCGACCGACATCACGACCTGACCGCGCAGCGCACCCGGGTCATCTGCCGACTCCACGCGCTCCTCGCTCAGCTCCGAGAAGGCGGCGCGGCACAAGGACTCTCCGCGGAACGGGCAGCGGCGCTCCTGGAGCGGATACATCCAGTCGGTGCCGCTGACAGCGAACGCAAACGCCTGTGCGACGAACTGCTCGAAGAGGTCCGCCTCCTCGACAACGCCCTCGCCGAGCTGCGGCGACGCACCCTCGCGGCAGTGACCGGATCGGGAACCACGGTGACCGACATCTACGGTGTTGGCCCCCTGGCAGCAGCCATCTTCGTGGGCCACACCGGCGGCATCGGCCGTTTCCCCAGCGCCGGGCACTTCGCCCGCTTCAACGGCAACGCCCCATCGACGCGTCCAGCGGGACGATCAAACGCCACCGGCTGAACCCCCGCGGGAACCGCCAACTCAACCACGCCGTGCACATCGCGGCGATCACCCAAATCCGCAACGACACACCCGGACGGGCGTATTACCTCCGCAAACTCTCTGAGCAGAAATCCCCGAAAGAGGCCCTGCGGTCTCTCAAGCGGCGAATCAGCGACACCGTCTACCGCCATCTCACCGCGGACGCCAAAGCGGAGGCCGGGAGGACAACCAGGGACGACATGAAAGCCGCGTGACCAACCTCACACCCTGACAGCTGGCTCTTCGGCGAGGCCACTCCCGGCCCCCACCCACCGAAACTAACTCCCCGCCCCAGCGGGCGCTCGGCCGCGCCCGAACCACGCAAAGCCGATCGGAACCAACCCTTGGAGCTTTCGTCGGGATCAGCAGCACAAGCGTTGGCTATGACATGTTCCTGCCTCACGAGGCACTGGCCAACGTGCTCAACGGCTTCTCGCAGGTGACCGCGGTCGGCACGCTGCCCCGCATCTGCAACATCACCGACGAGTCGGCGGCCAACGACCACAGCACCGAGATCGAGGGCGTCAAGTGCTTCTCCCCCGGCAGCCAGAGCACGGTCACTTCGGAGTACATGCTCGGCTGGACCGCGTCCACCGGCCCTGTCCCAGCGCCCTGAGAAACCGGGGTGCGTCGTTTCCTCTGGCTCCGCCGTGCGTACGCGGCGGAGCCAGGGGGGCGGGTGCCGCCGCTGGCTGTTCTGTGCTCACCGACGTCCTGGTCGGTGAATCCAGGTTTTGGTCCTATTGAGTCCCGCCCACATCACCGCCATCCGCGACAGCCTCGTCTCGAGCTTTGGACTGTAGGGCCGAGACAGTTCCGCTTCGAGCATTCGAGCCAAGTCGGGGCTGGCGAGGAACTGAAGATGCGCGAAGTGCACGAAACTGCCGCCACACCAGGGGTGGTACGCGCGCATGACCTCTTGCGCACATCGATGGGTTGCGGGAGGTGTTTTCGTTTCGAAAGACGCTGGCGAACTCTCAGCTATTGGGTAGCCGATGATCGATCAGGGCCTCGGCGGCCTCGGCAAGAAGGATCCCTTCTGCTCGTCGATAGGTGGCATCGGCGTGCTCAGGTGAATCGCCGACTGCGGTGAGACCCACGCGGCCGTGTTCGGTGAGGCTACTAATCATGTGGAACACCACCCCGCACTGTCGTGCTTGGTCAAAGTGGAGTTTGTGCCGGGCGACAATATCAAACAAGTCCTCGATGCTGAGCGCTCGCAGCGAGGGCGACTCGAGGTGGTCGGTGGCGACGAGGTATTTCTCCTTGCCTGTGGGAGTCATGAACAGTGCTGTCGTGGGGTCATACCGGCCGTCAGTCAGGAACTGCAACGTCAGGAAGGGATGGGTGGTGCCGCCCTTGCGCAGGTTAAGCTCGATCGCATACGGGGTCCACGCGCCGCTGGCGTCGCGAACGACAACGAAATCGACGGCGAACCGGCCAATAACGCCTTCCTTGGCCAATCGCAGTCCGATCTTGTGCGCTCCGGCCGTGATGGCTCGCGCATACGCGAAGTCCGCCGGGAAACGACACCCTAGGTAGCTCTGACCGCTTGGGCCGCCGAGGATCTGGTCATGTGTTGACAACAGCTCGAGCTCGCCGCCCGGTGTGACGCGGAGCTGCACGCTTGGGCTGCGAACCTCAACTCCGCTGATCAGTTCCTCGACAATGCCGCCGTGCTCTTCGAGCTTGGCGATGTAGCCGTCGTACCGCATGTCGGGTTTCTCGAAGCTCATGTTCTCGACCCGTTCGACAATCTCGTTCCACTCGCCAGAGGACCCTGGTGCCGAGAGGCGCCCTAGCTCGACAAGGGCGTTGCCCTCGCCGGACACGCCCTCGTTGAGTTTCAAGAGTGCGTGGGTAATCTCTGGCCTGGCGGAACGCAGCCGGGCAAGCGCATCGACCGCGTCGTTGACGCTGTGGATATTCTCGAACCCAAGGGGGTGGCGGACCACCTCCTCGGCGAACAGCTGCCGACATCCGCTCTTTGTTCCAAGCGGGAAGAAGCGCGGGTCGGCTCCGTACATCGGGATGCCCAAGGCGAGGGCGACATCGCGCTCGAGCGGCGTCGTGTTGTATGGCACAAGGTGGGACCGCGTCCGATCGGGGATCAGTGAGCCGATTCGTGCAAGCAGGCGAGGACGGGCCAACAGTTTGGCACTGAGTGGCTGCGGCGAGGAATCGTTGACTGACACGAGGTGCAGTCGAGCACGGGCGTGGCTAGGGATAATGCCAGGTAGCAACGCGAGGTAGTACTCGACGATGAGAGGTGAAACTGGCATCGAGGTGACGTAGATGATCTGTAGGTGCGGTTGGCGAAGCAGAATGAGCAAGAAAAGATACCGCTCTTCGTACGCCTGCATGATTGTTCCGCTACGCTCACCGACCCGGTCGACGGTGACCGACGGGACAATGACAACGGACTCGCCCGGTTGATTGAGGCGCATGATTCGCCACACTTCGCCGAGCGATGTTTGCAGCTTGTCGTACCGCTCATAGCGCTCGCTCTCGGTCAGCGAAGCGAGCGTCACCGGCGGCACTACCGAAGTCGTCACGCCGCAACCGCTGAGTTGAGCCCGCGGATCGCGTGGGCGCGAATTGGCTTCGTAAATCCGTGCAAGGCGAGCTGGCCTACCGACTCGCTCACAATGATCTTCTCTGAGGCTGCCTGCACTCGCTGAGTGACGAGGATCTGCCATGGCGCCGCCTCGGCGCAAAGACGGGCTGCCAGGTTGGTAACGCTGCCAATCGCGGCGTAGTCGAACCTGCCTTCGAACCCGATTCGCCCAAGCGTGGCGTACCCCTCCGCTATGCCGACCGCGAGAGCGAGGTCCTGATCCCGACGAGCCCAGCCCTCAGCCAGGGCCTCGATCCGGTTGCTCATGCTTACCGCCATCCGAACGGCCCGATCGGACGGATCCGGACATGGGACGGGATCGTTGAAGAACACCATCAGCCCATCTCCAGTAAAGCGCTCCAAGGTTCCCTCAAAGCGAAAGATCAAATCGCCGAGCGCGGTGTGGTACCCACGCAAGACTTCCATGACCTCTTCCGGCTCGTTGGTCTCCGCGAAGGCAGTAAAGCCGCGAAGATCACAGAACACAACCGTGATCTCCCGGCGATGGCTTTCCAGAGACGACTCATCGCCCGAGCTGACGATGAGGTCGGCGAGCTGAGGAGCAAGGAACCGGCGAAAACGCCCCACCCGCTCGAGTTCTTCGACTTGCGCGGCGACTCGCGTTTCCAACTCACCGTTCCAGCGCGCGAGCTCGGCCGATTGTCTCTCGATCGTGTCGTGGTAGTGCTTTACTCGCAGCAACGAAGCCACTCGAGCGACCAGCTCGGCCTGATCGAAAGGTTTGGTCACGAAGTCGTCGGCTCCGGCGTCGATGGCAAGCAACTTCTGCTGATCGCCGCTGGCGGCGATCATGACGATTGGAAGGAACGCCGTTGCCGGATCCTTGCGAATACCTCGGTCTTGGATCTGCTGGGCTCGCCGATCGAGACCGACTCGGCCGGTCAGCGTGCGCCGGTCCAGCGCAATCGGACGGCGCGTGACGAACCCCAAATACTCGTCGGAATGCCCACACCAGCTTGCAAGCCGATACCAGTTTCCCTCTACCAGGTGGATCTGAGCGACATCGGACCGGCCCAGGCGACGGGCGCTTTCAACAACCGTCCCCAAGACGGCATCAAGGTCAGGCGTCGGCCTTCCCACCGTTGTGAGCACCTCTGTGGTCGCCGCAAGCTGCTCTCGCGCATCATCCAGATCATGGCGGAGACGTTCTACCTCCGCGACATCAGACGAATCCGCCGCACTCTCTCGCATCGCAAGTCCTGCGGAGGAGTAGCACAGGGTCACCTGTGTGGGCCCGGCCCCTCTACGCCGTCGCCGGACGGGACAGCACGCGCAATAATCCGACAATCCCATCGAAGGCTCGGGCACACGGTTTGGACCGCAGGTCCGAGACCGTGCGTGGTACGGGCTGATCGTCATCGCGCCTCCACAAACCTCATCCGCCGGACTTCCGCATCGAGATCGACCCGAACTCCAATTTCCCAATTGTGGGGATTTGTCCCTTACGGCAAATGGCCTGCCCGGACCATTCAACTACTTCGGACAGGGTAGTCGCACGTGACGCCGAGCACAATCGCGTTTCATGCTTTAACCTCATCCACCGATCGGGTGTTGTGGTTGGCTTGTGAGGCGGTGAAACGAATTGTTCGGGTGGATGTGGCCGGGTTGGGGTTGGGCGGGTGAGCGGTCAGCGTGGGTGGCACGCGTGGGGTCAAGGGGTTTCGTGGGTGTTGTTGGTGTTCGGCGGGTAATCTCGGGGGGATGGCCGCCGTGTGGTCCCGGCGGGTTCAGGTCAACGCCGGCAGCGCCCGTATCTGTAGCAGGGCGGTGAGGTAGCTGGCTCGCCACGGCCAGTTGTCGGCCAGGTGAAGTGTGGTGCGGCGGGCGGAGCGGGTGAGGTGTCCGGGGATGGCCAGGTATTTGCGGCGCAGTGTCGGGGTGATGATGATCTTGTCGGAGAGTTGGCCGAGGCGGGCGGTGAATCGGGCCAGGTTGTGGGCGATGGCCCCCAACGCCATCCAGGCGGCGTTGGCCCCGAAGCTGCCCGACGGCATGTGGTTCCAGCCCGACCCTTCTTTCAGATCGCGGATCACCAGCTCGATCTCGGCGTGGCGGCGATGGTCGGCCTCCAAGAACAGTGTGTCGCCGTGGCGGTTCGTGATGAACGCGTGATGCTCGTAGGTGGTAAGGAGGGCCAGCTGGGAGCCGGGCGTGGGCTTGACGCGCCGCACGATGAGCCGCACCGCCAGCTGGTCTTTCCCGAACGGTCGGTAGGTGGTCCCGGCGACATCGGCGCCGCCGTCGATCCAGTACGGGATCGGCTGCCAGTCGTCCTCGGGGATCTTGGCGATCACCTTGTGCAACGCCGGGGAAAGTTTCACGGTGATCGAGAAGCGGACCTTGTGGCGGCGGCATGTGTCGACGACCTTCTTGGAGTAGAAGCCGGCGTCGGCCCGCAAGGTCAGCGGCCCGGTCCCGCCCGCGGCGCGGGTGGTGTTGAACACCTCGGTCAAGAAGCTGGCCGCACCCCGTGCGGTGTAGGCGTTGCCGCTGTTGAGCGACACGCTGGTTGAGTATCCGGGGGTTTTCTGGCGACGTTGAGGGCCAGGATGTGGTGGCGGGTGGCTGGTGCTTGCGGTGTCGTTGGCGGGGCGACAGGTTGAGGATGTCCCTGTTCGCGTAAGGACCCCCTCGCTTGTCTCTTGGCCGAGCACGAGGGGGGTCCTCTCGATGATGCCGGAGGGCATCGTGATCATCGTAGAGAACGACCCGGTCAAGGTCGAGACGGATTTGGCGGCGGGTGTTGTTGGTTGCCCGGTTTGTGGTGGACGGCTGGCCCGGTGGGGTTGGGCGCGGCGACGTTGGCTACGTGGTGAGACCGGCCCGGTGGGGGTTCGTCCCCGGCGGGGCCGGTGCGTGTCGTGCCTGGTCACGCAGGTGTTTCTGCCTGATGTGGCGCTGGTCCGTCGGGTTGATGGGGTGGCGGTGATCGGCCGGGCGTTGATGGCGGCGGCGGCCGGGGCGGGACATCGGCGGGTGGCGGCACAGCTGGATCGGCCGGCGTCGACGGTGCGGGGCTGGTTGCGTCGTTTCCGTCTGGCGGCGTTGCGGGTGGCGGCGCATTTCGTGGTGTGGGCG
>JALYXV010000143.1 GCA_030947025.1 Actinomycetota bacterium
GGCCCTCCCCGACGTGACGCCGGGCCGACAACCTCGCCTGCGCCAAACGCCGCCGATCGGTCCGCGGACTCAAGGGCGACCCCCAAAAATGCTGCTCGAACAGCGGAGACCACAAACCGCCGCGCTACTGGTTTGCACACCCTCGCCGGCTGGTCAAGAAGCGAGTCGGTGACAACTGTTCGAGGACTCCCCGTCGACGACCAGGGCACCTTCCGGGTGGCCTGGCGTACGATGGACACACCTCGCGGACCCTGGACGGTCGCGGCCGCGGTGTCCCTCGGACCAGTGAGGCACACGGTCGCCAGCCTGAGCACGGCCTTGGCCGCTGGTATTCCCCTCTTGCTCGCGCTGGTGGGTTTGTCCGCCTGGTTCCTGGCCGGACGGGCTCTCGCCCCGGTGGAAGCCATCAGATCCGAGGTGGCGGAAATCTCCGGCCGGGCGTTGCACCGTCGGGTGCCCGACCCCGGCGCCCGATTCGAAGTCCGCATCCCCATCAAGAGCCCGGCGAGCTGATTTGGATCACCTGGCCGCGGCGCACCACGGCGTGGCCCAGCGGCCGGCCCAGCCAGTAGACCAGCTCGGTCGGCTCGGTGGCGTCCCAGACAACCAGGTCGGCTGACGCCCCCGGAGCGACCACGCCGACCCGGCCGTCCATCCCCAAGGCCCGGGCGGCGTGGCAGGTGGCCCCAGCCAGGGCTTCCCCCGGGGTGAGGCCGAACAAGCGGCAGGCCAGGTGCATGGCCAGGGGCAGTGACAGCAGCGGTGACGTTCCCGGGTTGGCGTCGGTGGCCACGGCCATGGGCACACCCGCGGCCCGCAGGGCGGCCACCGGGGGACGGGCGGTCTCGGCCAGCACATAGGCGGCGCCCGGCAACAGCACCGCCACGGTCCCCGACGCGGCCAGGGCGGCCACGCCCTCGGCCCCGGTGTGCTCCAGGTGATCGGCAGACAGGGCGCCGAAGCGGGCCGCCAGCGCTGCGCCCCCAGAGTCACCGAGTTGGTCGGCGTGCAGCTTGACCGGCAACCCGTGACCCTGAGCCGCAGCCAGCACCAACGCGGCCTGGTCGGCGGTGAAACCCACGCGGTCGCAGAACACGTCGACCGCGTCGGCCCAAGCCGCCACCGCGGGCAGCACGGTCGAGCAGACGTAGGCGACGTAGTCGTCGGGGCGGCCCGCGAACTCCTCGGGCACGGCATGGGCGCCGAGGAATGTCGTCACCACCCGCACTCCGGTCGCCGATCCCAGCCGTCGGGCCACCCGCAGCATCCGTAGCTCGGTGTCAAGGTCCAGGCCGTACCCCGACTTCACCTCGACGGTGGTCACACCGCTGGCGGCCAATGCGGCCAGCCGCACCTCGGCCGCCGCCATGAGCTCGTCCTCCGAGGCCGCCCGGGTGGCCCGGACGGTTGCCATGATCCCGCCTCCTTCCCGCGCCAACTCCTCGTATCCAGCTCCGGCCAGCCGGCGGCGATACTCATCGGCTCGGTGGCCGCCGAAGACCAGGTGGGTGTGACAGTCGACCAGCCCGGGCGTAACCAGCCGGCCACCGGCGTCGACCACGCGGGCCGCTGAACCCTCGGGCTGCACCGACGCCGGCCCGACCCAGGACACGGTCCCGGCCGTCACGGCAACCACCGCGTCGTCCATCACCGCCGCCGTGCCGTTGGCCATCGAGGCCAGCCGGCAGCCGGTCACCAGCAGGTCCCAGCCCACCCGCACCTCACCCGCATCTCACGCCCAGCCCACCCGCACCTCACCCCCACCTCACCCGCACCCGCGCCTCACACACGGCTCACACACGGCTCACACACGGCTCACTCACGGCTCACACAAGCCTCACGCCCGGCCGGTCACGGCGCCGATGGCGGAACGCAGCGCCGCGGCCGTGTCGATCCACTGGTGCCGGCCATCGGCCACCGTCGCCCGGCCGCCGACGTACACCGCGGTCACGTCAGACGCCGTGGCCGACGACACCACATGGGCCGCCGCCGCCTCGGGATCAAAGCCCGCCAACCGGGCCGAGTCGAGCGACAACACGAGGAAGTCGGCTCGGCTGCCCACCGCCAACGCCCGACCGCCGGTGGCCGCGGTCAGTAGTGCCGTGGGCTCGTGAGCCCCTCTGACCCCGGTGATCAGCCGCTCGTCCAGTTCCACCGCTCGGGCCTCTTCGAACAGGTCGATCACGGCCTGGCTGTCCGACCCGAGCGCCAACCGGCAGCCGGCCGCGGCCAAGGCCGCAGCTGGCCCCACACCGTCGGCCAGGTCCCGCTCGGTGGTCGGGCACAGGCATGCGGTCGTGGCCGCCGAGCCCAGGAGGAGCCGGTCTCCGGCGCTCACATGGGTGGCGTGCACGGCGGTGGTGGCCGGGCCCAGGACACCCGCGTCCGCCGCCACCTGCGCCGGGGTCCGGCCGGTGGCGGCCTGGCAGGCCGCGTTCTCGGCGAGCTGTTCCGACAGGTGCAGGTGCAGCGGCACCGACCGTTGCGCCGCCCACTCCCCCACCGTGGCCATCGACCGTTCGTCCACGGCCCGCACGCTGTGGATCGCCGCGCCCACCACGATGTCGGGGTGGCGCCTGGCCACCTCCGAGGCCCGGCCGGCCCAGGCGTCCACCGAGCCGTCGGAGAACCGCTGCTGCACCGGGGCCAACTGCTCATTTCCGAACCCGGCACGGAGATAGCACGCGTCCAGCAGCACCAGGCCGATTCCGGACTGACGGGCCGCGACCACCACCGAGTCGTCCATTTCCCCAGGTTGGTGGAGATAGTGGAACTCGGACACCGAAGTTATGCCCGCCTCCAGCATTTCGGCGTAACAGGCGGTCGCCAACGCCTGGTAGGACCCCGGGTCGAGGCGTGCCGCGACGCCGTACATGCCGTTGCGCCACTGCCAGAAGTCGGCGCCCACGGCCCGGCCCCGCAGGGCCCGGTGGAAGGCGTGCGAGTGGGCGTTGACCAGGCCGGGGAGCACCAGACCCCGCAGGGGCACGGCGCCCGCCGCCGCCCCGCCCGGCTCGATCGCGACCAGCACGCCATCGCTCGCCTCCAACACGACCGACGGCACGGCGGACGGCACGGCGGACGGCCCGCCCAGCCACACCCACTCGGCCCGCCAGCGGGTCACGGCCCCGGCCCAGCTCACGGCATCGGGATCCTGACACCACGCTCGGATGCCACCCGTCGGGCCTCGTCGTAGCCGGCGTCGACGTGGCGCATGACGCCGGTGCCGGGGTCGTTGGTCAACACGCGAGCCAGCTTTTCGGCGGCCAACGCTGACCCGTCCGCCACCACCACGACGCCCGCATGGATTGACCGGCCGATGCCCACCCCGCCGCCGTGGTGGATGCTCACCCATGACGCTCCGCTGGCGGTGTTCAACAAGGCGTTCAACAGGGGCCAGTCGGCGATGGCGTCGCTGCCGTCGGCCATGGCTTCGGTCTCCCGGTAGGGGGATGCCACCGACCCGGCGTCGAGGTGATCCCGCCCGATCACGATGGGCGCGCTCACCCGGCCCGATGCCACCAGGTCATTGAAGCGAAGGCCCAGGCGGTGCCGCTCGCCGTAGCCCAGCCAGCAGATACGGGCGGGCAGGCCCTGGAAACGGACTTTTTCCTGCGCCATGCGGATCCAGCGAGCCAGGGGCTCCTGGTCGGGGAACTCCGCCAGGACGGCGGCGTCGGTGGCGGCGATGTCAGCCGGGTCGCCCGACAGGGCCACCCAGCGGAACGGGCCCTTGCCCTGGCAGAACAACGGCCGGATGTAGGCGGGGATGAACCCCGGGTAGTCGAACGCCCGCTCGAAGCCGGCGTCGCGGGCCTCGGCTCGCAGGCTGTTGCCGTAGTCGAAGACCTCGGCCCCCTTGTCGAGAAAAGCCACCATGGCGGCGCAATGCTCGGCCATGCTCCGGCGGGACCGCTTCACATACGACTCCGGGTCGGCCGCCCGCAACTCGTCGGCCTCGGCCACGGACAGCCCCGAGGGCACATAGGACAGAGGATCGTGGGCCGGTGTCTGGTCGGTGACGATGTCGACCGCCACGTCCATCGCGTTCAACCGGGGGAAAAGGTCGGCCGCGTTGGCCAGGAGTCCCACCGACAATGGGCGCCGGTCGGCCACGGCCGAGGCCGCTCGCGCCAGCGCGTCGGAAATGTCGTCGGTCGCCTCGTCCAGATACCGGTCGTTCAGGCGTCGCTCGATTCGTCGTGCGTCGACTTCGACGCACAAGGCCACACCGCCGTTCATGGTGACCGCCAAGGGCTGGGCCCCGCCCATGCCCCCCAGGCCCGCCGTCAGGGTGAGGGTGCCCGCCAGAGAGCCGCCGAAGCGCCGGGCCGCGATGGCGCCGAAGCATTCGTAGGTCCCCTGGAGGATCCCTTGCGTGCCGATGTAGATCCATGATCCGGCCGTCATCTGGCCGTACATGGTGAGTCCCCGGTCCTCGAGGCGACGGAACTCGTCCCAGTCGGCCCAATCGGGCACCAGGTTGCTGTTGGCGATCAGGACCCGCGGCGCCCAGTCGTGGGTGCGGAACACACCCACCGGTTTGCCCGACTGCACCAGCAGTGTTTCGTCGTCGCCCAGGTCCCGCAGCACGCGCACGATAGCGTCGAATGCGGCCCAGCTGCGCGCCGCCCGCCCGGTGCCGCCATAGACCACCAGGTCATCGGGCCGTTCGGCGACGGCAGGATCGAGGTTGTTCATCAGCATGCGCAGCGCCGCCTCCTGGGGCCACCCGCGGCACGAGCGAGCCGATCCCCGCGGCGCCGTGACCGCCCGGGCCCCGACCCTCCAATCGCGGCTCATTGCAGTCTCCCTCCGAGGGCCGTCTCGGCCCCTTCCACCACCGCTCCGCTCATCACCAGTTCCTCGGCCCGGGCCAACTCGGGCGCGAGGAAGCGGTCGGGGCCCGGGCCCCCTACCTGGGAGCACACCAGTTCACACACCGCGCCCGTGGCGGCGGCCGGCGCCAACGGCTCCCGCAGCTTCACGGCTCGCACGCCGGTGACCAGTTCCACGGCCAGCACGCGTGCCAGGTTGGCCAGCACCAGGCGAAGCTTGCGCGCGGCAGCCCAACCCATGGACACGTGGTCCTCTTGCATGGCCGAGGTGGGGAGCGAGTCCACGCTGGCGGGGGCGGCCAGCCGGCGGTTCTCGGCCACCATGGCCGCGGCGGTGTAGTGGGCGATCATCAACCCCGAGTCGACGCCCGGGTCATGGGCCAGGAACGGTGGGAGGCCGTGGGAGCGGGTCACGTCGAGCATCCGGTCGATCCGTCGCTCGGCAATGGCTCCCACCTCGGCCGCGGCGATGGCGAGGAAGTCACAGGCGAAGGCCAGCGGCACCCCATGGAAGTTGCCGTTGCTCTCAATCGTGCCGTCGGGCAGCACCACCGGGTTGTCGATAGCCGAGGCCAGCTCACGAGCCGCCGTTTGTTCTGCGAAGGCGAGGGTGTCGCGAGCGGCTCCCGCCACCTGCGGCGCGCACCGGACCGAGTAGGCGTCCTGTACCCGGCGATCATGGCGGCGGTGCGACGCCACCAAGGGCGATCCGGCCAGGAGGCGGGTGATGTTGGCCGCGCTGGCCGCCTGCCCGGGGTGGGGCCGCAGTCGCTGAAGGTCCGACCGGAACACTCGGTCCGTACCCAACAGCCCCTCGACCGCCAAGGCGGCGGTGACGTCGGCCGTCCGGAACAAGAGCTGGGCGTCGTGGCACGCCAGCACCAGCATCCCGAGCATGCCGTCGGTGCCATTGATGAGCGACAGCCCCTCCTTGGCGGTCAGCTCGAGCCCGCGGTCGATCAGGGCCATGGCCACGTGGGCCAAGGGAGCCAGGTCGCCACTGCACCCCAGCGATCCGTACTCGGGAACCGCCGGCGTGACGCCCTCGTTGAGCAGCGCCACGAGGGACTCGGCCACGATCGGGCGGGCCCCGCAGTAGCCCGTGGCCAGCGTCCGAGCCCGCAGCAGCATCATGGCCCGCACCACCTCAGGCTCGACCGATGGGCCCATTCCCGCCGCGTGGGAGCGCACCACCGCGTGCTGCAGCTGCGCCCGCAGCGGGGCGGGAATGTGGCGGGCCGCCAGGGCGCCGAACCCGGTGGACACGCCATAGACCGGGCCGTCCCCCGCGGCCAGTTCCTCCACCCGGGCCCGGCTGGCCGCCATGGCTCTCCTGCCCGCGTCGCTGAGCGCCACCGGCGCGCCGTGGCGAGCGACCGCGACGACATCGGTGGGGGCGACGGGATCAGGTCCGATGGCCACGACCGGCATCACCCCATTCAGCCGCGTGCGGGGCAGGAACACAAGCTCGGTACCCCCCTGGCCAGGACTTTATCCCGCGAGCGGACGACGGGTTGGGAAAGGCGTTGTATGCCGTGCCCGGCGAGCTGATCGGCCAGCGGGTCAAGGTGTGGGCAGACTCCAAGCTGATCAAGGTGTTCTGGCGGCGGGAGTTGATCAAGGTCCACCTTTGGGTGGGGCCGGGAAAACGCCAAACCGACAAAAGGTGGCGTCGCCGAAGCTGAAGATGCCTCCGTCGGCGGCGACGAGCCAGTACCCGTGGCCGGTCGGGGTGGCGGCCATCCCGACGATGGGTTGGGCGAGCCCGGCCGCGCCAGTTCCGCTACCAGAGCCGCTTCCGCCGTTCGTCGTGTTGGCGAGCGCGAACGCGGCGGACGGGTGGACCCCGTGACCGCGGCGATGACGATATAGCCACCGGTCTGGCTGTTGGCCGCGAAGGCTGACGCCACGGTCACGCCGGCGCTGTCAGTGCTCGCCGTGGCGGTGTTGGTGGCGGTATCAGAAAAGGTGCCGCTCGCCCCGCTGGCGGGTGCGGTGAACGTGACCGCCGCGTCGGGGACCGGGTTGTTGTTCGCGTCGGTCACGGTGACCGCCAGCGGGATCGGGAAGGTACCCGACGTCGGCGCGGTCTGTGAAGCGCCGGCGCCGGCACTGATCGACGCCGGCCCGTTGGCCTTGTTCGTGAGGGTGTAGCTCGCCGGCGTCACCCCGGGGGCGCCGGCGGTGGCGGAGAACGAGCCAGCGGTGGTGTTCGCGGTCAGCGGCGGAGATGGGGCCACGCCTGATGAGTTAGTCGTCGCGTTGGTCGAGGGCCGCCACCGCTGCACGTGGCGTCCGCCCCGTTGGAGCCCGACGCGAGCGTGAAGGTGACGGGGGCGCCCAGCGCGGGCTGGCCGGGGGAGCCGGTGACTTTCGCCGTGAGCGCGTTGGCGTAGGTCAGTCTGGATTCCGAGTCTGCTGGCCGTGTCGAGGTTCTCCTTCGTGTCGTCGATCATCAACGTCGTCCCGGCCGTCAGGCCGAAACGGTCGAGCAGTCGCGTGAAGATTGCCGGCTCCGGCTTCGCCACCCTTTCCCGACCGGAGACGACAGTGCCGTCAAACCAGCCCAGGAACGGCAACCGTGTGAGAACGCACACTCAGCATGGTACTTTGAACACTATGGATGTTCAAATGCGTCACCAGATGATTGTGCACGCGCTCCGCCAACGAAGTCCGGTAATGGTCGGAGAGCTGGCCGTCGCACTCGACTGTTCCGAGATGACCGTGCGCCGTGACCTTGAGTCGCTGGAGCGCAGTGGGGGCCTGCGACGCGTGCACGGCGGCGCCGCGAGTGTCGTCCTCACTGCCGAGGAGGCCCCGTACGGCATTCGGGCTCTCGAGTCGCGCGAAGCCAAGGCGACGATAGGCGCGGCTGCCGCCAGCCTCCTGGCCGACGGGGAGACGGTCATCCTCGACGGCGGGACCACCGCCATGGAGCTGGCACGAGCGCTGCGCAGCCGCCGGATGACCGTCATGCCACTCGCTCTCAGGCCCGTCTTTGAGCTGCACGAGTGCCCGGGCATCAAGCTCCTCCTCCCAGGCGGTGAGGTCCGTCCAGGCGAACTGTCGTTGACGGGAAGTCTCACCGAACCCTCTTTCTCCCAGCTCCGGTTCGACACCTACGTGATGGGCCCCTGCGGCATCGACGCCAAGGCGGGCATAACCGCCCATTTTCTCGCCGAGACGGCCGTGAAGCGGGCGGCCGCCAGAGCCTCCCAACGGGTCATCGCGGTGGCCGACTCGTCGAAGCTCGGACGGGTGGCGTTCGGCCATGTCTGCGATCTCGACGACATCGACATCGTCGTCACCGACGCCGGAGCCGACCAGCAGATGGTGAACGAGTTGAGGGCGGCGGGAGTCGACGTACGCTGCGTCTGATCCCGGGCCCTAACCGACGAACGCCACCAGCATCGGCCGACCGGTGGCCACGGATGGCCGTCACCGCCGTGTTCTTCGTCCACGGCTTCCTGTTCGCATCCTGGACGGCCCACATTCCGCAGGTGAAACAACATCTCGCCCTGAACGACGGCCGACTCGGAATCGCTCTGCTCGGCGCCCC
Source organism: Actinomycetota bacterium (assembly GCA_030947025.1). Lineage (GTDB taxonomy): Bacteria > Actinomycetota > Acidimicrobiia > Acidimicrobiales > Palsa-688 > JALYXV01. The sequence goes on from JALYXV010000143.1 coordinate 8,398, forward strand.
CATCGGTTCGGTGCTGGCGATGGTGGTGGCCGCCCGCGTCCTGCCGACAATCGGGAGCCGGCGGATGGTGCGCCTGGCCCTGCTCGGCTACTGCGTTTCGGGACCGTTCATCGGGGTCACCGGTTCGTTGGCCACATTCTTCGTCGCCTTCCTGCTCTGGGGCTTTTGCCAGGGGATGCTTGACGTGTCGATGAACACCCAGGCGATCGCCGTCGAACGGTTCGCGGCCCGCGTGCTGATGCCGGGTTTCCATGGGTCGTGGAGTACCGGCGCCCTCGTCGGTGCGGTCACCGGAGCGGTGGCAGTGGGGCTGGGCCTCTCCCTGAGCGAGCAACTGCTCGTCCTGGCGGCACCATGTCTCCTGATCGTTGGCTGGCTTACGACATGGATGATCCCCGACGGGCGAGCGGGTAACGACCGCGAATCCTCGCAACGCACGCCCGGCGGGCACGGTGGCGTACTTCAGGGTGCGGTCATCGTGCTCGGGGGCATCGCCTGCGCTGACATGCTGTGCGAAGGTGCCGCAGCCGATTGGGCCGCCGTCTATCTCCGCAACTCGCTGCACACCGCGCCTCTGGTCGCCGCACTGGCCTATGCGATCTACGCCCTGGCCATGCTGACCGTCCGGCTATCCGGCAATCGGCTGTTCACCAGGGTTGCCGCCCACCGTCTGCTGCCAATGCTCGCCGCCATCGCCTCGCTCGGGTTCGCCGCCGGTCTCGTCATCGCCCGTCCGGTGAGCGTGCTGGTCGGATTCGCCTTGCTCGGCGCCGGACTCGGAGGCGTCGTCCCGATCATCCTCAGCGCGGCCGGAGCGGTGGACAACGTCGACACCGGCAGGGCGGTGGCCGCGGTGGCCGGCTTTGGCTGGGCCGGCTACGTCGCGGGACCCGTCCTGATCGGCGAAATCGCATCATCGACGACTCTGCACACCGCTCTGTTCCTCATCCCAGTCCTCACCGGCACGGTCGCGGTCGCCACCGCGACGGCGAAGGCATTGCGGCACCAGGTAACCCGGTGATACGCGGGGCATAGCCATCCAGACGAAGGCGGACAAGCGAACCTGCCAGCAGACCGGTGTCGCGGCGCCCATTTCCAAGGCACCCCCGCGAAATGTCTCGAAAGTTCACGCCAGATAGTGCCCGCGCTATCCCCGAAGGGCCGGTGAGGGAGTTCCGATGCCGATGCATGAGAACCTTGACCAGCTCACCATCCCGGTCACACTGGTCGTTTGCTCCTGCGAGCAGCCGTAGGTCCAAGAAGTGGTGACATTGCCAATGGTGTCCGGACGGCGTCCGGACAGGATACGAGGGTGATCATGACCGACGCCGCCCGGACCGAAGCACGACGCCACCGGTTGGAGGTGCGCGTGACCAGGGAGCAAGACGCCCTTATCCGCCAGGCGGCCGACCTGGAGGACACGACGGTCACCGCGTTCGTGCTCGGCACCGTCACGACGCGGGCCCGCAAGGTGATCAAGCAGAACCAGGACCTGATCCTCTCAAACGATGCGTTCGACCGGTTCATCGCCGAGCTCGACAAGCCGGCCGAGCCCGTGCCCGAGCTGATCGAGCTGTTCCGCCCCAACCCGCCGCTGCCCGAGGTGTGAGCGTCGGCAAGCGGCTCCGTCTGGAGCGGCTCGGCGAGCACCACGACGTCTCCGGGTTCGCCTCGGGCAACACCGAGCTGGACAAGTGGCTTCAGCACCACGCGCTCGCGGCGCAGGCCATGAACTCGGCCCGCACATTCGTCCTTCTTCGCGACGACACGGTCGTCGGCTACTTCAGCCTGACGTTGGCGTCGGTGCGTCGCGAGGACGCACCTACGCGGCTGGTCCGGGGGCTGCCCGCCTACCCGGTGGGGATGGTCCTCGTGGCTCGGCTCGCCGTTGCTGCCGCCGAGCAAGGCGCGGGCCTCGGCGCAGGTCTTCTGAGCGCGGCGTTGCGGAAGGCGGCTCACGCCGGCGAGATCGCAGCCGCCCGACTCGTCCTCGTCGACGCCATCGACGACTCAGCCGCCGCGTTCTACCGACGACACGGCTTCACCCCCGTCCCTGAGAACCCGCTGCGGCTCTACCGGCGCATGAAGGAGATCCGAGCCAGCCTCGCCCAAGCTCGGGCGTGAGATGCACGTCTCCAGGGCGCTGCCCGACCGCCTCCGCGAAACCTCCCGCGGACATTTCGCGGACATGGGCCGAAATTTCGACCCTCCAGAGCGCCAGTCGG
>JALYXV010000145.1 GCA_030947025.1 Actinomycetota bacterium
ATGGCCGATCTCGGAGGTCGAGCCGGCGAGTTCCGTCACCTGATCCGCGACCGGGACACCAAGTTCACCGCCGCCTTCGACGCCGTGTTCAACTCCGAGGGTGTCGGGATCGTCAAGATTCCACCACGGCAACCCGCCGCGAACGGCTACGCCGAGCGGTTCGTGCGCTCTGTCCGGGAGGAGTGCACCGACCGGCTTCTGATCTACGGGCAACGCCACGCCGTCGGAGTGCTCGGCGGTTACGCCAGGCACTTCAACGACCATCGTCCCCACCAGGGCCGCGAACAGCGGCCACCCAACTACGACCCGGCCGCTGTCATTCCCATCACCGGCCCGATCCAGCGTCACCGCGTCCTCGGCGGCGTGATCAACGAGTACCAACGAGCCGCCTGACCACCCGTCAAGACTCCATGCCAAACCCGCTGCCCGGGTTTTGGCACGGTACAGGCCCGGGCCGGGAGAATATGACTGTGCGAGATTTCAGGCGAAATGTTCTGCTTGTATTGACAGCCGGGCTGATGCTGGCGGGCGGGTCGGCGACATTCACAGGGAGACGGCGACCAAGTCCCCCCGGCCAGGTACACCGCCACCGATGCAGCCGCCACCAAGGTCGTCCCCAAGTCGGGCACAGACTACAAGGTGGCCAACCCGGCGGTGATAGCGGCCCGGCTGCTGGCAGCGCCAGCGTCAGCCGGACCGTCAGCGAACGCCCCGCCCATGTTCACCAACGACAACCGACGCCGCTAAATCTGTACGTCGGAGTCGAAATCGAGTACTTCTTCGACGCCACCGGCAGCCCGTTGCCGACAGTTTTCTTCGTGTCGTCGGGAACTCTCCCCGCCGGGCTGAGGCTGGGCTCGTCTCCGTCGATCTCGACCCCTGGCATTTTGATGGGGACCCCCACCACCGCCGGCCCGTTCGCGTTCACGGTGTCGGCCAGCAACGGTGTCGCCCCCGACGCCACCGTGGCGGTCAGCGGCACCGTTTGATGGTCCTGGTGACGTGGGCGATGAGGGTCGCCATGTCGTCGGTGTTGACGGGGTAGCCCTCGACCAGTTCGCGCTGGGTGCGGACGCTGCCCTTGCGCACCGAGCGCGCGATGGCAGCCGCCCGAGCCTCGCAACGGGAGGGCTGATATCGTGCGCCCGCGAGTCCAACTGCAACCGATAGTCTCAGGAGGCGGAAATGTCGAAGTACATCGGGTTCGTTTCGTATACGCCCGAAGCATGGGCGCACATGATCAACGAGGGCATCGACCGCGAGGCGGCGATCCGGGAGATCGTGGAGCATGCGGGTGGGGTACTGGAGAACGCCTACTGGCTGTTCTCGCAGTACGACCTCATCGGTGTGTTCGAGGTTCCGAACGAGGTCGACGCAATGGCCATCTGCTACGCCGCATACAGCTCTGGAAGCCTGAAGCACATCGAGTTCCACGCGGTCATCCCCGCCTCGGAGAACGCCACGATGCAATGTCGGGCCAAGGAGTTCACGGAAGTCTACAAGGCCGTGACTCATCCCGACGCGCACCGGCACGTCTGACAGCGGCCTGCAGAGGCTTTCAACTCCCCGTTCGCTGTCCTTGGGGGGTGCATCATCACGATTCTGGCCGTGACCAGCGGCGATTCCCCACGCAAGGATGCGTCTATGTGGGCCGATGTGGGCGCCGCGGCATTGATGCTGGCCGGGCCGTGGGCGATACTGTCGGCATGAAGCGCCGTCGCCGTCGCCCTCCCGTCGTGGTGCCTTCAGGGTTCGCCGGGTTCCGGTTCCCCGCCGAGATCATCATGCTGGCGGTCCGGTGGTACCTCCGTTACGGCCTCTCCTACCGTGACCTCGGGGAGCTCCTGGCCGAACGCGGAGTGGACGTCGACCACAAGCATTTTCCGCTGGGTAATCCGCTTCACGCCGCTGCTGATCGACGCCGCCCGGCCGTGCCGCCACGGTGTCGGTGACCGCTGGCACGTCGACGAAACCTACGTCCGGGTCGCCGGGGAATGGCGGTACGTGTACCGCGCCGTCGACCAATACGGCCAGATTATCGACGTGTACGTGTCGCCCCGACGCGACGCCCGAGCAGCCAAGAAGTTCTTCGCTAAGGCGATCAAGGCGAACGGGTCTGAGCCGGCCGAGGTCGTGACCGACAAGGCGCGAGCACCTATCCGGGAGTCGTCGACGAGCTACTGCCCGGCGCGTTCCCCAACACCGTCAAACATGCCAACAACGCGTGGAGAACGACCACGGGCGACTGAAAGCCCGGCTGCGTCCCATGCGAGGCCTCAAACAGGACCGCTCCGCCCGGATCATCATCGCCGGCCACGCCCTGATCCAGAACCTGCGACGGGGTCACTACGAACTCGGCGTCGACGCCCCGGCACCCCTTCGCCTCGAAGCCGCCTTCGCGGAACTGGCGTCGACGATCTAAGCGACCTCGAGGAGGGGACCGACTGGCACAGGTCGGCCCAGCGGCAAACAACGCAACATCTAACGTTCTTATGGGGTCCACCACGTGCGTGGGGGACCTTCGTAGGGTGTGTCGAGTCGGTCCTTCTGGTTCCCTGAATATGCAACTGGAGCGAGTTGTTTGTCGACTCCTTGCAACTGATCGTCGAGCCGGACGGACCTCTCGGCGCATGCGTGGAAGCCCTTTTGAGGAACTCTCGGCCGGCGTTGTTGTCGGACCGCTTTTTCGAGGATGTTTGGATGCCTCACCCCCTGCGGAGCGTGTGTTGCCAGCAACCAGCCAGCGAGGACCGACAGCAAGCCAGGACGAGACCGATGAAGGAGAAGGGAGAGAACGGGGTGAAGGTCCGATTGGGGATCGACGTGGCGTGCCGGGCGGATCATCAGGCCAGCCTGGCCGGCGCGGACGGCGAGTTTTTGTGGTCGGGTTGGCGGTTTAGGACCACACCGGAGGATTTGGAGGCGTTGTGGGCCAAGGTGCGTGTCGGCGCCGAGGTGCAGGTGATCTTGGAGCCGACCCGCAACGCCTGGGTGCCGTTGACGGCGTGGCTGAAAGCCCGCGGGGCCGAGGTGGTGATGGTCGCCCCTGAGCAATCGGCGGACCTGAGGGCCTATTACAACAAGCACACGAAGACCGATCGGCTCGACAGTCGGATCTTGGCCCGCCTGCCGTTGCTGCACCCTGAGGGCCTCGACCCGGTGAGCGGGCCGTCACCGGCGGACCCGTTCCGACGTGCGGTGCGCCGCCGCTCGAAGCTGGTCAGGGCCCGCACCGT
>JALYXV010000162.1 GCA_030947025.1 Actinomycetota bacterium
TCGACTGCATCGGCCTCCAGTTCGGCGACCTCGGCGGCGAGTTCGTCCCGATTCCGAAGCGCCTGAGCTGCCTTGACCAGCGCTGATCGGATTGCCTCGGAGCGGGTCAGCCCCTTTGCCTCCAGAGTTCGGAGAGCCTGCTCAGCCTCGTCGTCGAGTCGCACCGAGATCGCCTCTGCCATCGCAACCAATGTAACACAAACTGTCATACAGTGGCGGCTGCGGCCCACGATTTGCGTAATAGAAGCGCCCCACCTCGGCACATCCGTATGGCGCGGTATCGTCGTATGCGTTGGCGGCGGCCAAGTATTCAATGCGAGGGCTCGATTGTCGGAAGAGTACCCGACGGCGCCTAGCGATGGCGGCCTTGTAGCCTCGCAATGCCCAGCCCGGCCACCTCCAGAAGCACGGCCACGATCAGTAAAGCGGCGCCAAGCCTTGTGCGGGGATGACTATCGCCCGCCACAGGCCCCAACAAGCGGGGAAGCGATTGGCAGGCGACAACGAGGTAGGTCACGGCGAGCCCCGCGACGAGTGCAGCAGCAATCTCCACGGTGGCCGTCATCGCTCGTCCGGGGAACTTCATCATGGACCATGATCGCGCGGCCGTCGGCGATCGGCACTACTCCGGCGCCAGCGCAATGCTCCATGGGGCAGGCTTCGAAGGACGTGATTGGCCTGGCGCGAGTGGTCGCCCACGAAAGGGCTGAGATCTGCCAATCTGCGACGGGGGTTGTCGGCCCCTCACGGCCGCCTCCGGTCGAACTGTCGCACCGGGGTGATCGGCGAACTGAGGTCAGTTTCGTCGTGCGGTTTCGAGGATGAGCCATTGGGATGTCGCCGAAGATGCCGTCGTGGGAAACAACTGTGGTGACGAGCCGTGACGCGCTGACATGGCCTGCGATCCACCGATCCGCGTCGTGCTGGGTTGATGAGCGGATGCCGATCCGTTCGCAGTCGACTCGGAGTTGTGCGTGGCGTCTTCGTCGAGACCGTTGTCACCTGTTCGCCAATTGTGCGCGCCTCGGGGACGCGTTCCCGACCCAGAGGCGACGATGACCAAAGCGTCAGGACTGGGACCGAGGCCCGGGTTTTGCCTGCGGGCGCGGCCGGGTCTCGCCGGTTCCGCTGGCGGCGGTCCATGATGAAAGACGTGAGTGACGAGCGGCGGCTGACGCCAACGGCCATGGTCGCGGGCGGAACGGCCCTGGCCCGGGACGACACAGGCCGGGTGGTCTTTGTCGAGGGCGCCTTGCCGGGTGAGAGTGTGAGGGCCCGAGTCACCGACACCCGGGCCGACTTCGCCCGGGCCGTGGCCATCGAAATACTCCAGCCGTCACCCGACCGGGTTCTCCCCCGTTGCCCGGCACTGGCGGCAGGGTGCGGCGGGTGCTCCTGGCAACACATTGCCCCCGAGGCTCAGATGCGGTTCAAGGTCGGCATCGTGGTCGACGCCCTGCGCCGTATCGGCCGCCTCCGCGAGCCGCCCGAGCCGTTGATCGTGCCGCTCGACGGGCCGCCCGGGCGCACGACCGCCCGGCTCGCCGTCTCCGCCGAGGGGCGGGCCGGCTACCGGCCCCGGCGAGGAACCGGCATGGTGGTCGAAACCAACTCGTGTCTGGCCGCCCACCCGCTGGTCGAGGAGCTGATCACGGCGGGGCGTTATCCCGGCTCGGTCGAAGTGTTGCTACGGGCGGGCGTGGCGTCGGGCGAGCGGCTCGTGCGGACCAGCCCGGCCGGGGCGGCGGCTCGGGTGCAGGTGCCGCCCGGGGTGGTGGTCGTGGGCGAGGGCGAGCGGGCGTGGGTGCATGAGACGGTGGCGGGGCGCCGGCTCCGGGTCAGCGCCGACTCGTTCTTCCAGCCCGGGCCGGCCGCAGCCGGGGCGTTGGTGGCGGCGGTCGCCGGTGCCGTCGGCCTCACCGGGGCGGGTGGGCACCTGGTGGACGCCTACGCCGGGGTGGGGTTGTTCGCCTCCGTGCTCGGCGCCCGGCTCGGGGTTCGTGTGACCGCCATCGAGAGCAACCGTTCGGCGGTGGCCGACGCCCGGGTCAACCTGGCCGATGTCGACGCCCGAGTGGTGACCCTGGACGTGGCCCCCTGGCACCCCCAGCGGGCCGGCCGCCCGGTCGACGTGGTGATCGCCGACCCGCCCCGGCCCGGCCTGGGCCGACCCGGGGTGGCGGCCGTGGTGGCGGCCCGAGCGCCGCGGGTGGTGGTGGTCAACTGTGACCCGGCGTCGCTCGGCCGGGACAGCGCGCTGTTGGGCCAGGCCGGCTACCAGTTGGCGTCGGTCGCCGTGGTCGACGCCTTCCCGCACACCTTCCACGTGGAGACGGTGAGCCGGTTCGACCGGCCGGGCGGGGAAGGTTAGGGACCGAAGCCGGGGAGCGTGGGGGGCTCGCGGCGATCCTTGCGGTCTTTGCGGCGGGCCCACCGCACGCGTGGTTTGCGGTCCAGATCGGGCCGCTCCGCTTCGTAGCCTGTGGGCTCGGGCTCCGGCCTGGGCTCGGGCTCGGGCTCGGGCTCGGCGGAGTTTGCCGGGCGGCCCCAACGCGAGGTTGCCTCTTCGGAGAGGGTGACATCCGATCGGTCGTCGTCGCGAGCCCATTGCGTGGCCGACCATTCGCCCACGGTCAGGTCGTCGGGCGACCCTTCGGTCCCGCCGGTGGGCGACCACCGGCCCACGACACCATCGTCCGCTTCTGCCGGGTCGGTTGGGGCCGCCTCGGACCAGAGGGACACCGCCAATCCCTCGACGGGAGGTTCGTCCGAGCGGGAGGCTTCGGGATCGGATTCGGGGCTGCTCCACTCGCCCACCGGGGCGAATCGGGGTGTGTCGATTTTGGGCACCCAGAGAGGCGACCACTCGGGCTCCGGCTCGGCCTCGGGCTCAGGTTCGGCCTCGGCCTCGGGTTCGGGTTCGGCCAGCTCGACGGCCAGCTGGGCGGCCGCGTCAGCCAAACCCGCCTCCTCGAGCAGGCGCACCGCCTCGGCGGCGTACCCCGCCCGCTCCGTCATGTCGGCACAGTTTCGGGCCGCCCCCGCCATGCTCCAGCCCGCCGAGGCGGTGCGCCCGACGGTGGAGTACAGCTGGGCGGCCCGGGCAAACAACACCACCGCCTCGGGGCTCCGGCCCTGCGCCTGCCTCAGCGCGGCCCCGACGTTGCGGCTGTTGGCCGAGCCCAGCGGGTCGCCGATCTCGTCGTACACCTGCTGTGCCGCGAGCAACCGCTGGTCGGCGCGGTCCAGTTCGCCTTGGCCCAGCTGGACCTGACCCAGCTGCAGTGACGCGTGGGCGAGCCCTATTCGGTCGCCCAGCCGTTCGTAGGCGGCGAGAGCCTGATGCAGCCGTTGCCCGGCTTCGACCAGGCGGCCCCGGGCCAGGTCGATCTGGCCCAGCTGCAGGGAGGCATTGGCCGACCCGACCCCATCGCCGACCAGGTCATAGCCCGCCAAGGCGCCACCGAAGCGGCGCTCGGCCCGATCCAGCCGGCCCCGCGCCAGCTCCACCTGGCCCAACTGCAGGTTGGCGTGGGCGAAGCCGACCTTGTCGCCCGCCTGCTGGTAGCCGTCCAAGGCGCCACCGAAGCGGCGCTCGGCCCGATCGAGCCGGCCTCGCGCCAGCTCCACCTGGCCCAACTGCAGGCAGGCGTTGGCGAAGCCGAGCCGGTCGCCCGCCTCCTCGTAGCGATCCAGGGCGTCGCCCAAGCGGCGTTCCGCCTGATCGAGCTGGCCCCGCGCCAGGTCGACCCGCACCAGGTCGAGACTGGCGTTGGCTTCGCCCACCGGCCGGCCGTTGGACTGGAACAGGGCCAGCGCCTCGCCCAGGTGGGTTTCCGCGGCGTCGAGCCGCCCGAGGTCGAGATCGACCTGGCCCAGCTCGAACAACGCCGAGCCCTGACCCACGCCGTCTTCGAGCTTCTCGTAGAGCCGGCGGGCCTCGGTCAGGTCGGCCTCGGCGTCGGCGTACCGGCCGACGAACCGCTGTGCTCGGCCCAGCTGGCACCGCGCCTCCGCCTCGCTCCGAGTGTCACCGTTGCGGCGGTGGGCGCGGGCCAGGACGCGGGCGACCAACACCAGGGTGCCGAACCGCCGACGATCCTCCAGCACGGTGGCGATGGGCGCGATCTGCGCAGCCGCGACCGGGGCCAGCCCGTCCATCCCGGCCTCCATCAGTCGAACAAAAAGCTGGTCCAACGTGTCGGCGACAATCCCCGACTGGTGTACCAACAGGCCCGAACAGGCCAGGTCAAAGGTGCCCTCGGGTAGGGACGGCTGGGCGGCCAGGCGGCTGAAGTTGGCGACCTGGTGGGTCAGCCACGTCTCAGCAGCCTGGGTGTCCGCACCCGCCACCCGGGCCGGGGCCGCCGGGCGTACCACCGCTTGGGCCCGCCGCACGTAGTTCCGCCACAGATCCGCCACCACCGCGTCGGTGAGGCCGGCGTCGGACGGCGGCAGCCGCAACGGGACGGGGATGCGGACCCCCGCCTCGCATCGCTGCGCCACACCGATGGTGAAGAGGCGGATGGTCCGTTCCCGGGCCCGGGCGATGGGCGAGAGGACCTGCGCAATGTCGTGACCGGAGAGCCCCGATGGGAACATCGACAGCGCTCCCCAGACCCGCCCATCCTCGGAATCGAGCGTGGCGGCCGTGACCTCCACCGCGAACGCCAGACCGCGACTCTCGGCGCCCGGGCCGAGCCGAGAACGGGCGGCCTCGAGGCTGGTACGGGAAGCCGCGTGCCCGACCAGATGGACGGCCCACGGGAGCCGGTCGCACGCCGCCACCACATCAGCCGATCGAAGGTCCGCCGCGTGCTGGGGCGCCAGCTGACCGAACAGCTGTTTCGACTCGTCCAGGCTGGCAAATCCCGGAACCTCGACCACGTCGGTCCAGGGGCGATCGACCCGCAGATCGGAGACGCGGCGCCGGCTCACGATGATGCTGGCGCCCGCCTCGACGCAGGCAACCAGCTGGGCCAGGATGTCACTCTCGTCGCCGGCACCGAAGGCGTGATCGGCATTGTCGAGGATCAGCAGGGCGGGCCGGCCATTGCCCAGCCGTGCCAGCGCCTGGGAGAAGGAGGGCCGTCCGAGCACGTGGGCCACCCTTTCCCCAATCTCGGCGCCCGGCCCGCAGTCCTCCAGGTCGACCCAGAAGCGGCGGTGCACGGGCTGCCCGTTCTCATCCTGCAGGAACCACTGCCGGGCCCACCGGGAGTTGGCCGCCCGCCGGCAGACGGTGCTCTTGCCCGCGCCCATAGGGCCCACCACCGCCACCAGGCACCGGGCGCTCAGCTGCTCCTGGACCGCGGCGGCGGCCACCAGGTGGTGCGCCCCCATGAAGGGACGCGGGTCCTCAGGAAACCCCTCCCTCGGCTCGGGGAACTTCAGCTCCTCAGCGGGCTGGATCTGCTCCTTGCGCCGACCCTTCAACATCGCGGTAGGACACTAGGGCGCAAGACAAGGGTGGGAAAGGGAGCGCCCCGGCCGCGGCCCGCGCCGGGTCGAGGCGTCCCGCCAGCTGGCGCCGGCCCGACGTCAAGGCCGGACAAGGTCGCGCATCCATAGATGGCGCCGACACGATGGACGGGCGGTCGGCCCGATGTTGGCTATCGCGGCGGCAGCCAGGTGGGGAAACGGGCCGGCTGCGACCCCACGCCCAACCCGGCGGTGGAAGCGGTCGCCGTTGATGTGGCCGTAGCCGATCCCTTGCCCAGGCCGAACACCTGGACCGACCCGTTGTTGACAATGGGCGTTGGGTCACCGCTCACCTGGGGACCGCCCGAGAGTGACGTCACGTCGTAGACGTTCCAGATCCGTCCTGCCTGGTGGTCGGCCACGAAGGTCGTCAGCTCCCCGGTGGCCGGGGTCTCCCAGACCTCCGGAACAGCCTGGGCAATCCCGTACGGAGTTCCGTCGATGAGGACGACCGAGATGTTGCCGACCGGCTTGGGCGCACCGCCCGAGCCCGCGGTCTGGTCGTAGGCGTTCCAGATGCTCCCACCCAGGCCATCGGCCGCGTATTCGACCAGGTCCCCGTTGACCGCGCTGATCGTGTAGATGTGCGGGGTGCTTCCGATGAGGACGGGGCTCGGATTCCCCGTGATGGCGGGGGCGGCAGGCGCCTGGACGGTGGTGTCGTAGGCATTCCACACCCGGCCGCCCGCGCTGTCAGCCACGTATTCGACCAGGTGACCGTTGGAAACGGCCCGGGTGTAGACGTGGGGGGTCCCAGCCAGCAATATTGCGGCCGGGGCCCCGGCGATAGTCGTTCCTCCGCCCGCCGACGCGGTCAGGTCGTAGAAGTTCCAGGCGTGGCCGCCGACGTTGTCGTTGTCGACCTCGACCAGGTGTCCCGCCGCGGTGACTCCGTAGACATGCACGTAGCCGGTCAGGAAGTGAGGGTCAACCGTGCTGGCGACCTGGGGAGAACCGGCGGGCGCAGCCCCGTTGATGTCAGTGGCGGTCCATGCGCCCATGGCGCCGTTGTTGCGGTACTCGATCAGGTTGCCCGTCGCGCCCAGGGCGAAGACGTCGATGGTGGTGCCGTCGAAGAACGCCTTGGGCGCCGAACTGATGGTCGGTGCGCCGGTCGTGGCCGCGGTCAGGTCGGCCGGGGCTGACCAGGTCGTCCCCGTCTGCTTGAACTCGTAGAGATGGTGGTTGGCACCCAGGGCGAAGACGTGGGTCGCCGGTATCGGGGCGCCGTCCACCGCCGCGCCGAGCGGGCCAACATAGGTACCGGCTGGGTTGGGGGCCACGGTGGCGGCGGCGAAGTGGCTGTCATCGACCAGTTGGTTGAACGCCTCGATGGTGGGACCGGCGGCGGTCGTTATCACCCTGGTCACCGCCGCGCTGGCGCTGTCCGGGGCGGCCGCCCCGTTGAGCCCGATGAGCACCTGGCCTCCTGGCTGGAGGCCACCGCCATTGGGTCCGCCCACCCGCATGGCGGCGACGGAGTCGACTCTCACCTCGCCGCTGGCGCCGAAGGTGGGGTCGATGGCGCCGTTGCGGAAGCGCAGCAGGATCGCAGGCGACGGGCCGCATGAGGCGTCGGTGTCGACCGCCAGGACGTAGACGCTGTTGCCGCTGAGGAGGAGGAGCCCGCCCGTCGGCGAGCACGACTCGACCGGGCCAACCAGGACACCGCCGGTACCGAAGGCGGTGTCGAACTGGCCGTTCGGCAGCACGTGAGCCAGGAACACGGATTGGCCGTCGTTGCCGGTGACGAAATAGCTGCCGTCTGACGCCTCGGCCACGGCGGAGGGGGCGACCCCAGCGGGGAACGGCGCGGTCGACCCGCCCGTTCCGAACGTCGTATCAAGGGCGCCCAGGTTGGTGTAGCGCTGGAGCGCGAAGGTCCGGGTGGCCCCCGTGTCGTTGGCCACCAGGGCCACGACGAAGTTGTTGGGGTCGGCGGTGGGTGTGGTCGTTGTCGGGTCGGCCGGGGACGCATTGGGCGCCTGGCTCGGGGTCACCGCAGCCGGGCCCGCGGGGCTGGCCGGGGCGGCGATGGGCCCGCGGGCCACGGCAATGCTGAGCAGGGGCGTGAGCGCGTCGGGCCTCACCCCGTTGGACGCCCTCATCCGGAAGTAGAACGTGTGGGCCGCGGTCGGTGTGCCCGAGATCACGCCGGTCGTGGCGTTGAGGTGTACCCCGGTGGGCAGGTTGCCGATGACCGAGAAGGTCGGGGCGGGGTAGCCGTTGGCCGCGAACTTGTAGCTGTAGGGCATGCCCGCAGTCGCCGAGGGCGGGCTGGCGGCGGTGAAAACGGGAGGGGTGGGCGCCTTGTTGACCGTGATGGTGATCGAGGGGCTGACGGCGACAGGGGTGATGCCGTTGGCGGCCTTTACCTTGAAGGTGAACGGCCCGGACGCGCTGGGCACACCCGAGAGCACGCCGGTGGTGCTGTTGAGCGTCAGCCCGGGCGGCAGGCTGCCGCTGGCGACGGAGAAGGTGGGGGCGGGATTGCCACTGGCCGCGAAGGTGTAGCTGTAGGCGGCACCGACGTTGCCGGTCGGGGGTGGGGTGACGGCGGTGAACACCGGGGCGGCCTTGACATCGATCGTTATGGACGGGGTGACCGCGTCGGGCGACACGCCGTTGGCGGCTTTGACCGTGAAGGTGAACGCCCCTCCCGCGGTCGGGGTGCCCGAGAGGACGCCAGTGGTGGCGTTCAAGGCCAAGCCGGGCGGGAGCGACCCGCTGGCCAGGGAGAACGTGGGTGCGGGTGCGCCGGTGGCGGCGAAGGTGTAGGTGTAGGCCGTTCCGGCTTTGGCCGTGGTCGGCGGCGTGGCCGCCGTGAAGACCGGCGCCACCGGGGTCGGGGCCACGTGGATGGTGAAGGAACTGGTCACGGCGTCGGGCGTGACCCCGTTGGCGGCCTTGACGGCGAAGGTGAAGTCACCGGTCGCGGTCGGCGTACCCGAAAGCACCCCGGTGGCGGGATCGAGGGTGAGCCCGCTCGGCAGGGCGCCGGTGGCGACGGAGAAGGTGGGCGCCGGGGTGCCGGTGGCGGCGAAGGTGTAGCGGTAGGCCGTGCCCTTGATGGCCGAGAGCGGGGGGCTGGCGGCGGTGAAGACCGGCGCCGCCGGGGTGGCCGCGGCCGCCAGCTTGAACACGAACGTCTTGTCCGGCAGGGAGATGATGCCGGTCGAACCCATGGGTCCGAACGCGGTGTCCAGCTGGCCCACGGGGGTGAGGGCGGCCAGATATCCCTTCTTGGCGGCATCGCTGGTCGCCAGGCTGACCACGACACCCCCATCGTTTCGAACCGCGAAGGCGTCGGAGGTGAATGTTGCGCCCGCGGGGACGGTGGCCGTGCCCGCGGTGCCGAAGGTTGAATCAACCGCACCGTCGACGGTCAGGCGGGTGACGAAGAACTTCTGGCTGGGGCTGGCGTTGGCGGCATCGCTGCCCAGGACATAGATGAGACCGGTCGGTCCGATGGCCAGGCGGGTGTAGAAGGTGGCCGAGGGCAGGGCGAACGTGCCGCTCGTCCCGAACGACCGGTCGATTTGGCCACCGGCCGTCAGGCGGGTGACCTTCCCCCCCGATCCGGTCCCGCTGGTGGCACCCAGCACGAGGGCCCGACCGGTCCCGTCCACGGTGGTGATACCGAACAGCGCTCCGGGCACGACGGTGACGCCGTTGGAGCCATAGGTGGTATCGACCCAGCCTGGAGTGGTGGCTGACGCCGAGCCAACCGCGGCGCTCAGCGCCGCCATGAGCACCGCGCTGGTTACGGCCAGGCATTTAAGCGAATGACGTCCGAACAATTTCGGCTCCCCTCGTGCTGACTCCGGCGGGCGCCTACCGCCTGATGCGACGCCCGACGGCCACTCGACGTGCGGTGGAACGGGGCACCGTACCATTGAGCCGGCCCAAATCCGCGGCAGGAGCGGAAACTGTCTCCAATCGGACCATTGCCCGGGCCGTCTTATCCGGCTTGGCGCCGCTTCGTTGGGGAGGGCCTGCCTGGGTCAGGCGGCCCCCGGGGGTTGGAACCCTAGAGCGGCAGCGTGCTCGGTGGCGTACTGGGCGGCGGGGTGCTGACGGGGGGCGTGCTCGGCACCGTGGTATTGGCGGGAGGCTTCGGCAGCGTCGGAACCGTCGAGTTCGGAGGCCCGGTGGGCGGTGTCGGGGTGGGTGACGGCGCAGGGGGCGGGGGGGGCGGGGGCGAGCTCGGAGGCGGCCCCG
>JALYXV010000175.1 GCA_030947025.1 Actinomycetota bacterium
CCCCGCGTGGCGGGTCGCCGGGGCGGGTGGCCAGTCGCCGGTGTCCGGTGGCGGGGCTGCCGGTGTCCGTTCGAATCGCGCCGATGCCGGCAACGTTCGCTGCTCGGTACAGTGGGATTTACAGGAAGTGCGATACGCCCAAAAGGGCGAGCAAGGCGGTCGGAGGTGTCGGCTCACGCCGAGAACATCGTCGGAGTCATCGGGCGGGTCACGGTTCCGATCCCCGCCCATGGACCGGGCGAGGTGCTGTTGCCGGTACGGGGCGGCACGGAAGCGTTCGCGGCCTGGTCCGACCAGCCGATCGAGAAGAACGCCCGAGTTCTCGTCGTGGAGTGCAGCTCGGCCCGCTCGGTGA
Organism: Actinomycetota bacterium; assembly: GCA_030947025.1. Lineage (GTDB taxonomy): Bacteria > Actinomycetota > Acidimicrobiia > Acidimicrobiales > Palsa-688 > JALYXV01. The sequence continues at coordinate 356 of JALYXV010000175.1, forward strand.
TCGTCACTCCTTTTCCGTAATCCGACCCAAGGGGGTCTCCGATGTTTTTCTGGCACGTTCCCGCTCCCAATGAGGCGCTGCTGATCTCCGGGTCGAAGCGCCAGGCCCAAGAAACCCAATTCCGCATCGTCACCGGGCACGGCACGTTCGTCCTGCCCGTCAAGCAGAAGGCCCGCGTCTTGTCGCTGGCATTGCGGGAAGCGGAGATCGTCGAGGAATGCATCACCATTCAGGGCATCCGCCTGCAGGTGCGGGCGGTGGCGGTCTTCAAGGTGGGTGACGACCCCGTGTCGATCGCCAATGCCGCCCGTCGTTTCCTGGCCGAGCAGGGGCGGGTGGAGGAATTGGCCGGGCGGATCTTCGCCGGCCACCTTCGGTCCATTATTGGCGGCCTCACGGTCGAGCAGATCATCCGCGAGCGTGATCGCGTCTCCCAGGAGATCAAGGACGGCAGCCACGGCGAGATGGAGAAGCTCGGCATCGTGGTCGATGCCCTCCAGATCCAGGAGATCTTGGACGCCACCGGATACATAACCAACCTGGCCGCGCCTCATGCGGCCGCCGTGGCCAGCCAGGCCCGCATCGCCCAGGCCAAGGCCGACCAGGAAGCGGCCGAACGGGAACAAGAGGCCCAGGCCCTGAAGGCTCAATACGAGCGCGACGTGGCCATCAAGACGGCCGGGTTCATGGCCGAGACCGAGCAAGCCAAGGCGCGGGCGGCTCAGGCCGGGCCGTTGGCCGCGGCCAAGGCATCGCAGGACGTCATCGCCGAGCAGACCAAGTTGGCCGAGCGGCAGGCGGAACTGGCCGCCCAGCGTCTCGAGGCGGAAGTGCGCCGCCCGGCCGACGCTGAGGCGTATCGTCAGCGCACCTTGGCTGAGGCCCAGCGCGACCAGGCCAAGTTCGCCGCCGACGGGTCGGCCTACGCCGAGCGCACCACCGCTGACGCCCAGGCGGACGCCAACAAGGCCCGGGCCGAGTCGCTGCGGGACGGCAACCAGGAACTCATTGCGGCCATGCGGATCATCGAATCGCTCCCGGCCTTGGTGCAGGCGGCGGCACGGGGTTTGTCCGGGTCGAATTTGACCATCCTCAATGGCACAGAGGGTGTCAACGAGGTGCTCGTGGGCCTGGTGGGCCAGGGGATGTCAATACTCGACACCCTGAAGAAGGCCACCGGAAGCGGGGCGGCTACCAACGGTGCTGCCGCGCTTCAGTCGTCGAGTCGGGTGAGTCGCCCGAATGCCAGCGCCGATGGTGGCGAGGGAGCGGCTCCGGCGCCTCCCCCAGCTCCAGCCGCGCCCGTACGCCCTTCTCCCTAACGGCCGGGCGTTCGGTCCGGGGGTGTCTGGGGGCACCCACCGTTCCGCATCGAGTGGAGCCTGGTCTCCCGGTAGCCCGATACGGTAGAGGCGCCGGATTCAAGACCCAGTCAGTTTCGGTTCGATCCGACCCGCCGTACCACACGCCGATCTACCTGCACCTCAGGGGGCATCTCGGCGCGTTCGGCGGGAGTTTCGCGACGACATCATGGACCGGCGAATTCCCATGTACTGGTCGTTGCTCGTCAGGGGGATCGAGGTCTCGAGGCATTTGAGACGGTCGGGGCACTGCGTCGCCCAGGCAGCGAACGAGGGATCGGTCGGCTCTGCTCGCGGACGCCAGTGGGGGCCGTGACCTACGGGTCGGAGCGGGCGACCACGCGGCTTGGCGGCGATGCGATCCGCCCAGCGGCGGTGCCGAACGGCGAGCTCGATGGCTTTGGTCGAAGATGCTTTCGACCACCCGCCGCACGTACCTCTCGGCATAAAAGACAGGTAGGACAACGGTGACGAGAGCCTTACCGACCGCTGATCGCTTGCCGAGAAACGGTAACCCCAGGGCGCCCAGGAACACGGGTGTGTCAACTGGGACCCAGGGCCACTGTCGCCCAGGACCGAAACCTCGTACCAGAAGCCGCGAACGCGATTGACACCAGCGAAGGACGAAAGGCACGGGAGCGGGTAGCGCGAAAACGGGTAACACCCTCGGGGTGGGTGCCTCCGTGCGGGAGGCCACCCTACCCCGCCCGACCAGAAACCCTGGATGCGAAATCGAGGGTTTCGATGCGATCAACACGGCGCATTGTCCGCTGCTGAAGGCGTACACAGACGCTATTCCCGACCACCGTCCTGAAAGCCCGGACGTCTACTGGGCACCAAGGACATTGAAGGTGCCGCTGACAAAGACGTGGTGCGGCCAGTTGAAGCCGATTATGTGGACGTTGTACGTGCCGTCGCTCAGCAGCACAACACGGTTGACGGTGCCTCCCGGGTAGGCGGCCACGGCGGGCACTTTTCGGGCACTTTGGCCTGATCCGCCGCTTTTCCGGTGACGATTGTGCCCGACCCGGCCTTAAAGGCCGCCGGGACCTGACCGACCGACTTGGATAGGCCTGGTTGACCCTTTTGGAACGGGCTACTTTCGCCGCCGCTGTGGTCGAGCTACCTGACGCGCCGCTATTCGCGCCTGAGTTGGCGAATGCGTAGCCTCCGATCCCAAGCGTGATCGCCGCGACGCCGGCAGCGATCGACATGGAGAGCTTGCGCTTGCTAGAAAACTTATGGTTGAAGGCCATGCTGGTTCATCCGTTTGCAATGGACTAGGCGATGGATCCCAGTATCCGATCCAGCCAACATAGATCCCTGTGATGAACCGAAGAAGTTCCTGTGAAGGTCGGACACCGAAGTGAGGCTCTTTGTGAACGGGACCTGTCTCATCCACGAAGCGCAATAGGAGACGCCATCGGGTACCAGCGTCAGGCTGCACGAATCCTGCGAGATGTGACGGCGCTGCTGAGGGAGCTGGCCGGGGTGGAACTGTCGACCAAACGGGTGGAACGCAGCGGGGAGACCGACGGCCAGGCCCTCCAGGCCAGCATCGCCGCGCGGGCTGAAGCGCCGGCGGCGGGGCGGAGACAGCGATGCGGCCGGCGCCCGCGGTCGACAGACTGTTCGGCGGTCGACGGCATCGGGTTGCCGACCGTGCCAAAAAGACACGTTGATGGTGTCGTTCGGGGTTCGGTGATGGGCGGGGCTCCCGGCGGCAACGCGCTGAAATACGCGACCTCCTCCCCGGGGGGCGGGTCAGGCAACCACGTTCGTGCTCGGTGGGAGGGGCCCGGTGTCTTGCTGGAGCGACGTTCCCGGGATGGGGCGTCATAGCTGGGCGACATCGGTCCGGGCCCCTTCCGCCGATCTCAGGACATTCAGCCCCGAGCGAGTCTGGCCCCGGCGGTGGCCGTCACCTCCTCGATGGAGTGGACGGTGCGGTTACGCCCACCTTTGCGTTGGGCGGGGATGGTCTCGGCCACGCCGGCCCGCCGGCGCCTGTAGGCAGCCTGGCGGCAGGCGGGGTCGCAGAAACGTCTCGGTGAGCCCGGCTGCGGGTTGGAGAACCGGCCGTCGACCGAGGTCACGATGTCGCGCCCGCAACATTGGCAGCGGCACACTTCGCGGGCCGGCTGGTCAGAAGCGTCACCCATTGTTCGCGTCCCTGGTCGTCGAGTCGGGCAGCTGGGTGTCGGGGGCGCTGACCGGACCGGCAGTGCTCCTTGAGGGCTTCGTCTTTCTTGGCGTCGAGGAGCCGGCGGCGGTAGGCGACGAAATCGGCGTCGTGCTGCCACAGGCCCCGGCCGAGCTCGATGACCGCCTGGCGCAGCTCGACGGAACCCTCCCGGGAGATGTGCTGGCCGGGCCGGGCCCGCCCGGCGGGACTGGTAGCTGGTGGGCACCAAACCGGCGAAGCGGTAGGCGCCCGCCGCGTCGGCAAAACGGGCCGGGTCGCCGATCCCCGCCCCCTAGTTGCGCGACGCCATGCTCCGCCTGCAGGCCAGCAAAGACGGTCACCCACTCGCACAACCGGACTGGCGGCGGCGGTGGTCACAGATCAGCTCAACACCAGGCCGATAGCCCAACATCGCCAGCCGCAGCGCAGGCCCCAGAGCCGGCGATTGGGGACAGGGAACACCTCCCGTGCTAGCATTGCTAGCGGAGGTGGTAAAGGTGGCGGCGGTGAGCATCCGGAACTTGGACGACACGGTTCGGGAGCGGCTGCGCGTGCGGGCCGCCGCTCACGGTCGATCGATGGAGGCAGAAATGAGGGCCATCCTCATCGAGGCCGTCCGGGAGCCTTCCGATGAGGAAAGCCTGCTTGGGGTGCTTGCGGCCCGGTTCGCCACGCTCGGAGGCGTCGACCTTGATATTCCTCGCCGGTCGATGCCGCCCCGGGCAGCCGACGTCGCCTGATGATTGTTGTCGACACCAACGTCGTGTCGGAGTTGATGAAGGCTGAACCATCATCAACTGTGCAGGCCTGGGTGATCGAGCGTGGTCGTCGCGAGCTGTGCACGACGGCGATCACAGTGGCGGAGATCCTCTACGGCATCGAGCGCCTTGCCGAAGGTAAGCGAAGGAGGACATTGCGGGAAGCTGCAGTGGGGGTGTTCAGTCGGTTCGTCGAACAGATCTTGCCCTTCGATGCCGCCGCTGCGACCGTTTACGCCGAGATCGTCGACCGTCGCGACCGTCGGGGCGCGCCGATCAGCGGGTTCGACGCCCAAATCGCAGCGATCTGCCGGACCCACAGCGCGAGTCTGGCGACCAGGAACATCACCGATTTCGCCGACGTAGGTGTAGAGCTGCTCGACCCGTGGACGTCCCAATAGGCGACAAAACTCGTAGCGGTGGCGTCCTGGTACCGGCGTTCCGGGATACCCGCTCAACCATCTCAGGGGTTGTCCCGAACCGGATGCCCCGGTGCGCGCCTGTTGCAGTCTTTCGGCGCTACCCCTGACAGGACGATCTCGCGTTGCCGGATACGGGATCTCAGGGTGACCCCCTGCGTGCAAAGCAGGATTCGGCGGATTCCTGTGGACGCCGGCAACGCATAAGCGCAGGTCAGCGCCCTATTCCTGATCTCGGCGGATCAGGGTGGATGGCACCGGATGTGCCATGGATGTGCCATGGCTTTGGGAGAACCCCACGTGGCAGATGACGGACGAAAGGGTCACACCGACTATTGGGGCTTGACCCCACCCATCGGTTGGCCGGCTCGGCTGTGTGAGATCGATCGGGTGGCCAATGGCCGACGCCCAGGCAGTCCAGCATCCGCCAAGAAATATCGCCATCAACCCGCCGAGGACAAGTCTCATCGTCTCATCGTCTCATCGTCTAACCAACGTGGGCGGACCATGACATTCATCACCATTGTGACGCTCCACGGCGCTCAACCTCACTTGGGGGGTCCGGTTGACTGCACGCTATGGCCATCTCAACGCGGAAACGGTAGCCGGAGCCTTCGGGGGCACAGCCACCTCAGCGATCAGCCCGAAGCAGAGGCCCTGGGTGCTCGCCTGCAGCGGTCTTCCGCCACGAACCGTGACCGGGATGGGGCGTTACCGGATGGTTGTCGAATCGACGCACTTGGGGCTCGCGCTCCGGCAGAAGGATCTCGTCGCGCCGCAAGTTCCTCAGTTCTTGGGAAGATCGTGAATCGACCGCTCCCAACGGACCTCCCCGTCGACGAACGCGCTGGTCGGCGCAAGTCCTATAACGCGAGCCACGCTCGACGAAGCCATGTGCTGGGGGTGAATGTGGGCGATTACCACGTCGAGGCCCTGTTGCTCGAGCCAGGCCACCATCGCCTGGGCCGCCTCGCCAGCATACCCGTGACCTTGGTACTCAACGCCTATCACCCATGCCACCTCGCCGACCAGCAGGCAGTTCTGCTGTCTAACGGTGGCCTGCATCAGGCCGACCGCCACGCTGTTGTCCAGGAGCCGCACGATCCAGTTGAACCACCGCTCCGACCGATTCGGGGAGCGGCCCTCGACCTGTCGCTCGAAGCGGGCTCGTAGCTGTTCGCGTGTCTCCGATGTGCCGCCGATGAAGGCGTGCAAGCGAAGATCGCCAAGAAGTGGCGCCATTTCATCCGCGTCGTCACTGCGCAGCGGTTGAAGCTCCAGCCGCTCGGTAGTGAGAGGTTGCGCAGGGCACCACGCATCGAGGGCTGCCACATAGGACACGATAAAGAGGTCGCGAACCGCTTGCGTCGGATAGAATCTTTTCCCTGCCGCGGCGCGGGAGTGGCAGTTCATCAGCGCTGGATGCCGGATGACACCGACGATGGCCCAACCGTGCTACCGCCGATGGACTGCTCGCATCGACATGTCCGCTGGGCCCTCGGCTGGAAGGGGCGATACGGGATGCTCAAGAGAGACAGCCCCAGGGGGTGGGCGGGTCGGGCAGCAGCGTCCCTTGCCAATCGGCGCTCGATCGGACAAAATCAACGGGGCAAGGAGGTCCGATGGCTAAGTGTTCCCAGCCGGAGCGTCCAGCTGCGTCGGACGTCGACCCCTTCTCCAACGAGTTCCTTACCGATCCTTTTCCCTTCCTCGAGGAGCTCAGAGAGCTCGGTTCGGTTGTGTACCTCGCACGTTACGGGGTTTGGGCGGTGGCGCGGCATGAACAGGTCGTCGCGGTTCTGCGCGACCACGACACGTACTCGTCGGCTTCAGGTGCTGGCCTCACTAACTTGAAGGCGAAGTCATCGTGGAGGAAGCCCAGCATTCTTCTCGAAACGGATCCCCCTGTGCACACGGTCAACCGCAGGATCGTGGCGCGGGTCCTCTCACCGCGGTCACTGCGCTCCCTCCAAGGAACCTTCGCTCGGCGGGCCGAAGAGCTGGTCGCCCGCCTTGCCGTTCGAGGCACCTTCGACGCTGTCGCGGATTTGGCGGAGATTTTCCCAACAGAGGTTTTTCCAGATGCCTTCGGGCTGCGTGACGATGGCAAAGAAATGCTTCAGGCATACGCAGCGATGGTCTTCAACGGTATGGGGCCTCCGAACGAACTGTTCGATCAGGCCATGGCCACCGGGGGTGACGTGATTGCATGGATCACTGAGCAGTGCACCCGCTCGTCACTTCGGCCTGACGGGCTCGGGGCACAGATCTACGCCGCCGTAGACGCCGGTGAGGTAACTGAGGAGGACGCGGCACTACTTATCCGTTCGTTCCTCTCCGCGGGCATTGACACGACGGTGAATGCCATTGCGCTAGGAGTGTTGGACTTCGTCCGCTTTCCCGACCAATGGAAGATCCTTCGTGCCGATCGTTCCTTGGCCGGCAAAGCCTTCGACGAGGTCGTCCGGCTGGAATGCCCTGTGATCGGTTTCTTTCGGACCACCACACGCAGCACCAGCATTGGCGGCACGGAACTCCCTGGTGACGCCAAGATCCTGGCCTTTTTCGCGGGAGCGAATCGCGACCCCCGACGATGGGAAAGTCCGGATCGCTTCGACATCCGCCGCGATGCGAGTGGCCACTTGGGCTATGGAACCGGCGCGCACAGCTGCGCCGGGCAAACGATCGCCCGCATGGAAGGGGAGGCGCTTTTCCGCGCTCTTGCGGCAAAGGTCGAATCATGGGGTCTCGCCGGCCAACCCAGACCTCGGTTGAGAAACGCGCTCCGTGGCCTGGACACGTTGCCCGTCGAGGTGCAGGTCGCTTGAGCTGACTCGAATCGTGCAGACGTTGGCCGCGTGGCCCAACCAATCACACGGTCGATGCCGCGCCCGGTCCGGACGTCGATGCTCCTGTTGCCGGCAGAGCTATTTGGTGACCGTTCGGCAGGGCTTGATGGTGACGGTTCAGCAGCTCTTGTCGCTGTTGTCGCTTGGGCCGGTTCCGTTGCACGTCGGCCAGGGGTCGAGAGGATCGATCA
>JALYXV010000184.1 GCA_030947025.1 Actinomycetota bacterium
TCACTCGCAAAGTGCCTTCCCGTGAGGGTGATCAGGACCTCGAACACCCTCATCTTCCCTTACGGGACAGGCACTTTCGCGGATCGTCGAATCCTCACGAACCCCAAACGTGAAAGACCGAGGCTAATGGAGGCCGTCTGGCGGCAATCCTGCTGGCCGCTCTCGCATACGGTGGTTTCGCTTGGGGCGCATCGATCGCGGCGGCCGACCCGCTGCCGGTGCGCATCTCAGTCAGCCGGTCAGTCCGCCTTCGTCGCCATTAACAGTTGCGTGCAACCGCGGGGTCCGGATCTCGAACGGCTCAGTTACGGTCGCTCGCAGCAGTCCGGTCGGCCCTCTCGACGTGGGGTACACCGTCTCACGATCGAATTCGCCTGTTGCTAGTGGCATCGTGGTCTCGGCCGCCTCGCCATGGCATTTCGCCCCCGGCGGATCGACTGCAACAATAACGGTGGCCTCCCCAGCGCGCGAGGTCGGCCCCGTGACGATCACCTTGAACCCAGCGACCAACTACACCCTCGGAGTCCCGGCTTCAGCGGACGGATAGGGCCCTCCGTCGCCGTCACCTCGTGCGCGCCGTACCCCCTTCGTTCACCGTGGCGGTCACCAACCGGCTCCAGACGATCCGCTTCGGACAGACGCCCATCCCCTTCGAGACGACCTAACTGCGGCGCAAAATCGTTCCGGCCGTTCGGCGAGACGCCCCTCCGGAGGATAACGATCGAGTCCGTCCGTTACTGGTATGCGCAGGTGTTTGCTGGCGCCGGTGGCGACGCAGCTGCGAAGTCCTACCGACTGCTGAGAGCGATCCTCAACACGGCGGTCCACGATGAACCAATCGGGTCGTAACCCGTGTCGCATCTCCTGAGCATTCCGGCGCGGGGCCGAGCACGCCCTGGAGCGGCCATGGTCGACGCACCCACCATTCTCGATCTCGGCGACGCCGTCGGTCCTCGTCTGCCGACGCTGGTGCTGTTGGCGGGATCGGCGGCCTGCGGACCGGCGAGATCCTCGGACTGCGTCGGCACGACCTCGACTTACTCGGAGATCGGTCCACGTACGCGAGGAGCCACATCAGATCATCGGCAGGGGCCGCGTCGTGAGCGACCCCGATGTCGGAGGCGGGCGGGCGCACCGTCGCTATGCCCAAGACTGTCATAGGTGGCCCTCGAAGCACATGTTGCCGGGTACGCGCAACTGGGGTGCTGACGAGGACTTACTGGCGGCGAGCGGAATCGAACCGCTGTACAGGGCTTTTGCAGGCTCGTTGCTCCACCTAAGAACTACCTGGTCAGGGGCACATTATCAGCCGCCGGGGAGCGAGATGGGAGCAGTCGGGGAGCGACCGGGCGGTCACCAAAGGTCGGCAGCGATCACGGCTGGCGGAAGATGTCGTGTGTCCCAACCCGCCGCCAGATGACGTGGGGCTCGCCGGGCTTGACCTCGTCGCCGTACCCGAATGTCGCCCGGCCGTCGGGCGCCCACGTCATCTCGAAGACACCAGGTGCGCCCTGCACGCCCTTGACCCGCTGGCCCTGCCGGAACTGACCGCCGGCCCGGAGGTCCTCGACCAGCTGCGCGACCGCCACCAGGAAGGCGGCCTGCTGTGCAGGGCTGAGGCGAACGAAGTCAGCCCGGAAACGCGGCAGCCACTGGAAGGTGGGCAACCCTAACGGCGCGAGCGCCGGCGGCCCACCGGTTTCGCTAGGGCCGCAAGGGCCTCCAGGAACTCCTCCCCGGACTCAAAGGTTTCACCCTCACCGGCGACGAACTGCGCGTCCGCTTCACGCTCCCCTTCCTGCCACTCAGGCGTCCAGTACCACGCCTGAGACGCGTCGATGACCTTCTGCGGACGAAGGAGGATGCCCTCGTCGGTCAGCTCTGCCTCGAGCAGGTCACCTTCTTCGAGGTGCGCCGCCCTTCGGATCTCCTCGGGCAGCGTGAGCTGTCCCTTCGCTCGCAGCGTCGTCCGGGCCATGCCACCAGCATAGGACGTACGGACTTTCCGCCAGTCAGATTCTCCTACACCCATGTTGATCGCCAAAGTGGGTTCAACAACGACCTTCGAGGGTCTCCTCGCGGACATGCCAGCGCTTTTTCGGGGGGTCCGGCACTGCGCCGAGCCAGAGTTCGGTCATGAGGCGGGTCAGTCGGGCGAGTACGAATGCTGCGGCCAGCGAGGTCCCGACCTCGGCCGTTCTCAGCTGTAGAACCAGGCTTCGAACGTTGCATCCCGGCGACGCGGGCACGGCTGCGAGATGTCGCCGGGAACCACGCCAGCTCGCGGCAGGCACCGTCTACGGCGGGCGCCGAGCGGCAACGCAGGCCGCGCAGGCCCGAGGCGTACGCATGCACCTCGATGGGCTGGCACGCCTCGTGGCCAACCACTTGGCCGGCAGCATCGAGCGGGTAACTGGCCGGCAGCCCCACGGCCGCCACTCCCGCTCGGGTGTGCACATCAGCAACGCGCTGGGCGCGAGGAAGATGGGCCGACACCAGGCACGGCCCGGTGTCATCACGCAGGTCCTCGGGCTCATACGGCCACCCCGCGATAAACCTCCTGAGGTTCAAATCTGGCAGTGACCAGGTCCTCGTTCAGGTATAGCACCGGGAAGCTGTTGGGGGGATTCCAACGATCCCCGCTCGCTCGGGCGAATGTCGGGTCCAGTGGATCGGCCCGGCTCGGATCGGCGATCCGCAGCCATGTTTGGCCCTCCGGCAACAATTCCGTCCTCAACGGAGGCAGTTCAACCCGGACGGTTCGTTCAAGCCTGTGTGGCGGAAAAATCAAACATGGCGCGACAGACCTCGAGCACCCTGTGACTGTCACCGGTCGCGACCAGGTCGAGCAGGGACCGATCCCCGAGGTGGCTGGCATTTCGGCGCACCGTGGCCGGGACCCGGTCGGGCTTCAGGTACCGCACCAGGAGATCGGTCGCTGCGGCCAAGTTCGCGACCGTCTCGATCCGCTCGGACGGGCCCCCTGCACAAGCCATTTCGACACTGCTTGGCGTGACGCTCCGAACAGGCGCGACACCTCCGAGGCCGACACGCACCAGACGCCCAGCACCCACCGCAACTGGTCCACCAGCGCCTCAGCTCCAAGCTCGCCGGTGAACGCGGCAAGCCATCCGGGCCGGCCTCGGCTGGCCTCGACCAGTTCGCTCGCCAACTTCCGGGGATCTTCCTCTACAGCCCACGACCTCGACACCGTTGCCTCCCGCCCTGCAACCAAATGTCAACAGCAACCATACGTCAACCAGTCGGCGGACCCACCTCCCAGCCCATCGGTCGAAGTCGAGCGACTCGCCTTGTGCATGAGTGTGGCATAATTGTGGCATGTCACGAGTACGGTTGAGCACAACGGTCGACGAGTCCCTTCTGGCACGAGCACGCCGGCTACGCGCCGGCGTCACGGACGCGGTGTTGCTCGACGAGGCCCTGAACGCCCTCGTCGCCCGGAACCGCGCTGCTGAGATCGACGCCGGTTACGACGCATACGACCGGCAACCGCTCGACGACCCCGATGAGTGGGGCGATCTCGCCTCGTTCCGGGAAGCGGCCGGCGCGTCGTGAAGGCGACGCCCCTGCGAGGGGAGGTGTGGTGGTGCGAACTTCCCGAAATCGGCCGCCGCCCCGTCGTCGTTTTGTCCCGAGATGCCGCGATCCCCCGCCTCCGCCGCGCCCTCGTCGCGCCGTGCACCACCACGATCCGGGGCCTTGCGAGCGAGGTCGTCCTTGAACCCGAAGAAGATCCGATCGTTCGACGAAGCGCCGTCAACCTTGACTCGGTCGAGAGCGTGTCGATCTCGGTCCTTGTCGAGCGGCTCGGACGGTTGGGTGACCAAAGGATGCGCCAGGTGTGCGCCGCCCTTGAGGTGGCCATCGACTGCGTCGTCTGATACGAACTGCCCCGGTACGGCCGGTAGCCGGTCGCCGTCGGCGGCAACTGATCAGACCGTGGCGCTCCCGGATCGACTCCCTCCCGGGCGAACGGGTCAGTTCGCCGCGGAGGACGTAGAGGTCTGCCGTTGGCGTCACCGAATCCGTGCTTCTTCAGCGCTCAGCGGTGCAGGGTTTGGTGGGGTACGGGTCTCGGGGTGAGACACCGCTTACCTGGGGCGGGTCGGGCGCTTCGACACTCGGCGTAGACGGGCCGGTCACGGCGGACGCGTATCGGGCGGTGTTCGGCCCTGGCGGTGTCCGCCTGCCGCGTAGCGGCGCCGAGCTGGTGGCGAGGCCCACTACGGCGACACGGCGGGCTCCCACGAGGTCCCTGCTGGGGCACAGCTGAGCGGGTCATTGATGGTCAGCCCGCTCCGCTGACTTGTCGCTATTGGCTAAGCCGGCCTCGCTGGGTGTGCGCCCGGGCCCGGCGAGGGACGTCGTCGGGCACCGCCAAGGTGGCGGCAATGGCGGTTGCGCTGGGCTGGTCGATCTTTTCGCCATCGAGATCGCGGAGCTTGTTGAGCTGATATGGCTGCCCGGTTTGCAGAACGGCCCAGGCCGGCAGGCGAGTTTGCGGGCCACCGCGAAGTTGGCCTTGATGTGGTTGTGGTTCCGGTTGACCATCAGCTTGCGGTAGAACGCAGCCAGGTCGGGGGCGTGGCGCCGGGCGATGTTGGCCGCCTGGTAGTAGGCCAGGAGTAGCTCGGCGGGCCCTTGTTTGGTTATCGGCCGAGAAGGCGACGCCGATAGGCCCGACTCCCAGTTCGACGGGTTCGAGCCCACGAACGCGGCCGCGGATTTGGCGGAGGGGAGATGGCGACCCGAACCCCGCCACGCCCTGGTCGACCCGGCGCAGATCGGCCCGATCCCGGGGATCGAGCACAACTAATCGTCGGGCCAGTAGTCCTGCCACAGCACCGCGGCATGCTCGGAGGAGCGAACGATGGCCGAGTCGGCGGCGTCGATGTCGTCGAGCAGCTCGGCGACCTCCCAGGCCAAGGCGTCGACATCGAGATGGCCCGCCCAGGACCGAATCCAACCCTGGGCCGCGGTGCGGATCCGCTCGGCGCGACGCTCGGGACGCTTGTCGCGGCTGTGAGCAGCCACGATGTCGGCGATCGAGTCGACATGGGCCCGCGACAGCGGCCCCAGATGGGCCCACCGGCGCAGCACCGGCTGGGCGACACGATGGCCGCCGCAGGCCCGCCACACATCGGGGAACGCCCAGGCGGCCAACGCCCACAGCTGGCACTCGGAGCGGTGGCCGCGGAGGTGGCGCTGTGGCGCGGCGCAACGCCCGCCGCAGACCGATCTGGCCGAAGCTGACCGCCGGCGCCCCCATGACGCCGAGGACATGCACGCAGTTGGCCAGCATGTCCGCGTCGATCAGGTCGGTCTTGTTCGCCCCGCTGATCGCCTTACGCAACCGGGCCGAGTCTCGGTTGGCGACAAAACCGATCCGGCATCCCCGCGTCCCTGACCGCCACCGACAGGGGGCAACCACGTCCCGCCCGTCGGCTCCGCCACCACCAAACTGCCGGCATAGGGCCGGAGCCGCTCGGTCAAGGTCTTCATGTCCGCCAAGGTGGGCGGCACCTTGAAATCCTGGTTCACCCCCTCCCCGCCGGATCGCGACCTGGTGGGCGGCCACCACCGCGGCGACCGACACCTTTCGGGTTTCGCTGCTACTACCGTTGAGCTCAGTCATCGAGGGCTCTCCCTTCGTCGGACTGGCAGCACGAGGTCAGCGACGCCAGCAAACCTCACAGATCTCGGGCAGCCGCGGACACGGACATCGGGAGAGCCCTCGGACGCGCTCGAACCCTCCGGCTGTCTCCCGACACCACCCCGTCCACACCAAGGTCGGCCACACGCCCACCCAGCCATGTGAGTCATCCGGTGCACAGGGCCCCGACCATCCGGCCACGACAGGCCCCACCAATTTCCTCAACCGGGTCTGCTCGGAAGGGGGCGTCGACACACGATCAGGTCAACGAGCCCAAAGCTCTGCAGTTTCCGTCACCGTCGAGGCCCCTCCCGAGGTCACGCTATGTGACCAACCACCCCACAGGAGGAGGCACCTCAAACCAATACATGCAATTTTAGCAGATCTTGGGATGGAGGCGGCGAGCGGAATCGAACCGCTGTACAGGGCTTTGCAGAGCGTTCCCGGTCGTCTTTGGAGTCAGTCTGAGTCCGAGCAGGCCTGCGGTGTAAGGGTTCTTCGTCCACCCTGTTGCCTGCCGTCCATGCGGTTCTCCCCAGGTTATGGGACGGATTATGGGACGCGCCGGGATGCCTGGGCCGGGTTCTCGTCTGGTGCGGACCATCCTCCGTGGGAGCTGCGTTCGGCGGGCGAGGACGGGTCGGCAGAAGACGGGTATCGAGCTCTCGAACCGCGTCGACGGGAATCGGAGGCGGACCGGGATCACCCCGCGATGACGGTCCGGGCACCGATCGTGTCGTAGGTGGCCTTGGCCCGGACGTCACGTGTGGCCAGCGTCGCGTTGTGCTCGACCGCCGCTAGGGCCACCAGCGCGTCGTACACGGCGCCCCCGGCGATCCCGAAACCGCTGAGCACCTCGGGGAGACGCTCGTGGGTGTCGCGCCCAAGGACATAGGGCGCGGCGAAGCGCTCGGTGATGAGGCGGGCGGAGTCTGAGGGCGCGAGGCGTAGGTCGCCTGGCAGTCGTGTGAGCACCGAGTACGTCTCGGCGAGCGCGTGCCCAGCGAGTGCGACCTCGCGACCATCCCACCAGCGGACCACATCGTCGTGGGCGCGGTGTGTCTGGACCAGCAGCGGGATGGCGACGCTGGTGTCCAGCCCCAGTGCGTTCAACGCCGTCCGGTGTCGATCAGCCCGAAGACCACGTCGTCGTCGATCTCGGTGTCCCCGGTGGCGACCAGCTTCCCGGACTCATCGACCAGTCGGGCCGTTCGTCCCGTCGGAACGAGCTGAAGGCCGGCGCCGTAACGGGAGATGTCGACGGTCGACCCCGGCGTAAGGCCAAGGGCGTCCCGTAGCGGCTTGGGGACGACGATGCGCCCGACCGAGTCGATCGTGGCTTCCATTGGGAATAGGCTACCAGTCCTTTCCCATCTTCGCCCCGGATCGGTCCCGCGCAGGCCCGATGATCGAGGCGCTCGACCGGCGCTCCCCCACCATCCCGAACACGGCGCATCTGGGCGAAATCGGGCCTGGCGACACCCCTAGCGGGGCGACGACGCTCGCCGGTTGAGTTAAGAGGCGGCGTCGCAGGTAGCCTCGAACGGCACTTCGGGGCGATGGCCCATGTCGATATGTGCGTATATTCGGGGACACCCGGCCCCCGCCGTCCGGCTCCCTGATCCGTCCATCGGTCGCGATGGCCCGTCATTCGACAGGGGGGTGCCGGGCGTCCAGATGAGAGAATATGTACAGGTGGCCGACGACGAGAACAGTCTCCCTGCACGGCTGTGGTCGTAGTTTCGAGCGCAGCCGGCGGCGCCGAGGGGCTGGCACCCCTGCGACCGCACGGCGAGCACACGGGCATTTGGATCCGAAGCAATGGTTTCCGCAGCGTCATCTGTTCCAGATAGTCACCGAGAGAGAAGAGACGGCGTCGGTGGCGACGGCAATTTGCGGGTCTTCTGCTGTTTCCGTGGGTGCCGTGACCAGCCCAAACGCGAACGAGGCGCCTGGCGGCTGGGTTCTTGCCTCTCGTCGGCAGCCGCAAAGGGACTGTCAAGGGGCGCCGGAGGCGAGGCCGGACACGTGTGGCCGGCCGACCCTTGACAATCCCGTGGTCAACCTCCTCGCCAATCCATCATTGTCCCTGGTCAGCCGCCCTGCGGCTGGCCTACCCGCCGCTTCTGCTTGGGGGTTGGGGTGCGTCGGATCAGGCTGGACCGACCCACGGAAACGTCACATGAGCCACAAATTTGTGTCGCCGGTGGGGATGAGGTTGTCGAGCGTCTGGTAGCCGAGAATGACCGGCTGCGAGCCGAGAACGACGCCCTGCAATCCGAGATCGGCGAGTTGCGAGGCCTTGTTGCGGAGTTG
>JALYXV010000199.1 GCA_030947025.1 Actinomycetota bacterium
CGGCCCAGGACCGCTGGCGGGCCCTCAACGCCGCCCACCTCGTCGCCCTGGTCCGGGCGGGCGCCGTCTTCCAGGCCGGCAAGCTCGTGGAGCGCCCCGCCCCCGCCGTCATCGACGAAGCCGCACCTGAGAAGGCGGTGGCAGCGTGAGCACCGTGCGCGACGACCCCGCGACGACCCTCGCGTGCCCGCTGTGCGCCACCGTCTTCGAGCCGGCCGGACGCCAGCGGTTCTGCTCCACCGGCTGCCGCCAAGCCGCCTGGAGGGCCAAGCAGGCCGCACCCGTCGAACCGGTCGTCGCCCGCTCCGACACCGTCTACGCCTGCCCAACCTGCGACACCCGCCACCTCGGTCAACAGCGATGCGATGCCTGTAACACGTGGTGCCGCCGTCTCGGCCCCGGGGCTTTATGCCCGTGCTGCGACGAGCCGATCGCAATCTCGGACCTTCTGGCGCCCGAACAACTCCGTCAAAAGCCGCCTTTGAAGACGCCGAGCAGAAGGACGTGAAACCCAGCAACTGAGCCCCGGAAGGGACGCCGCCCCAAAAATCTCATCCACAACTATTGACAATATCTCCCGGCCGACCCTATACGGTGACAAGAGATCAGTCGCCGGCGATAACCAGCTTGTAGCCGTAATCCGCCTCGGTAATTGACCGCAGGTGTCCGTACAGTTCGTCCCACCGTCCGGTCTCGAGGTCGTCACGCAGTTGCTCGACGCCCTCGGCTAACACCTCAGGAGCAAGCTGGCTGGACCACGACATACCGGCGAGCACGATGGGGTCCAGGTGAGCCTCGGGCCGATTCCAGTACGCGCAGCCGAAGCCGTCAGTGCAGTCGCTAGGGATCATGACAACCTCTGCCCGCAGAACATCGAGGTGCTCGCCCACCGTCGCCACCGTCGGTGCCTGACGCTCGGAGTCGAGGTCCCAGACCGAAGGGAAGTAGTCGTCGATAAGCCAGTAGCCGTCGCGCACGAGGCCGTCGAAGAGCATGAAAACCTGTCGTCGGCTTACCCGACGGACCTCGGCCAGCCCCGCCCCCAGATCTGCCCAATGGTGCAGAGTCAACGTACCCATCGCCACATCGAAGGACCCATCGACGAACGGCAGGAAGCCGGCAACACCCTGCACGACCGGAGCTGTGCCCACCAGCCGCTGACGGATCATCGTCATCGACGGTTCGAGCGCGATGACCCTACGGTCGGTCGGTTCGTAGTTGCCCGAACCCGCGCCAACATTCAGCACCAAGGCCGCGTCCCCGAGCGCGGCAGCGATCTGGGCTGCGATACGCCGGTCAGCTTGGCGGGTCCGGGCGTAGGTGCGACCGATCTCGTCGTAGACGGCCATCACCCAAGGCTAGGTCCACTCGGCCCAAACGGCATTAGAGAAGAGGGCGAGGACCGCATCCCATAACCTCATGACCCGAGGGGCGCTGAGATGTCCCAGAGCGCCGGCTGAGTGACGCTATAGGAGGGCTTCGAGCCGCATCGCCGTCTCCCGGTATCGCCGGACTGGGATGAGATGGACGCCGTCGAAGGCGCCCGACTGGCGGACGGCGGCGACGAGGTCACACGCGAGCTTCACCCCAGCGGAGGTGTCCCCGCCGCCCGGCCCCGACGGAGTTTCGGCTCTTGTGCCGCGGTTGTCTGTTCGCGGTGGGCGCATCGCGCGGATCCGCCCTGTGCGAGTCCCACGAGCGGACCTGGATTACTGATGGCCGGCCGACGGCCGGGGCGTTCCAGGCGTGGTGCATCCGGGCTCGGGCGCTCGATGTCGGCAGCCAGGTGGTGATGCTGGGCGGGCTGACCGAACGTGCCCGATTGGAGGTGCTGTACGGATTGAAGCGGGCCGCCGAGTTGGAACGGCCGACGGGTGTCAAAGCCCTCCAGGCAGCCGCGAACCGCTTGCGCGCCGAGCAGGCCGCCAACGTCTCGGAGGCGACACTGGACGGTCTGCCCCGAGACGCACGGTCGTTCCTGGTGTTCACCGCGGCCAGCGTCGAGTTGGCCTCCACCAGCCCCGAAGCCGAGATGGCCAAGGACCGCTGGGATCTGCGGGTCTTTGGTCGCAGCGGCGGATGGGTACATTTCGGTCACCTCAGCCAGCGGTGGCTGAAGACGGGGGCCAAAGCGTGGGTGGCGGAGCGGTTCGACACCGTCGAGAGCCCGCCCGTCTCGACCAGGTCGTGCTTGAGCTGGGGCCGTTGTCGGAGTCGCTACGCCGCCATCGAGATGACCGCGGCGCCCAGGCCAGCCGGCTCGGCCGGGCCGACATGTTGGCGTTGTCGAATGATCTGGCCCATCAAGAAGCGGCCGGACGGCTGTCGCGTTTCATGCGGCGGCGGGTCATGCTCGATGTCGACCAGTTCCTCCGGGAGGCCAGGGCCCTCGGCTTGACCCGCCCCCGGGGACCGATGGCGGGCCTGCCCGAAGACGTGACGCTGCCCCCCGGGAGCGGGCCCGCCCCATATCCGACGACGACGAACAGGGCCGAGCCCTCCCGCAGTGCGTCCTCGACCAGCTCTTGGCGCCCGTCGCCCTCGACGCGCTCGAGGCCGCCTTCGGAGCCTGCACACGCTCCATGGTCGAGTTGGAAGCCGCCGTCGGTCGCCGCACCGGCGAGCTGTGCGCGCTGGCCTGGGACTGCCTGCGCGTCGAGGAGATCGGCGACCAGGCCGGTCAGCTCCGCCCCGCCCCAGTGCTGGTCCACGACATGCCGAAAGTGGCGGTGCGCCGCTTCCACCTGCCCATCGACGAAGAGGCCGCCACAATCATCACAGCCCAACAGGCACGCGTCCGCGTTCGCTTCCCCGACACCGCCACCTTGCAGCTGGCGTTGTTCCCCGCCCCCATGAGAAACCCCAGGGGCGTGAAACCGTTCAACCGGACAACATTCACCGAACGGTTCCGCACCTGGGTGCAGGACCTGCCCAACCTCACCGGTCCCGGCGGCGAAAACTACGACCGATCCGAAATCACCCCCTATTCCTTGCGGCACAGCTACGCGCTACGCCACGCCGATTCCGGCACCCCCGTCGAGGTCCTGGCCGAGCTCATGGGGGTGCGGGTCAGATTTGTAGGTGGCATGGTCAGGCGGCGCGTTTGTCGGACTGAATGCCGAGCCGGCTTTGGTCCCATCGGTGGCTGGCGTGCTCGCAGCGCAGCGTGGCGATCCCGGTCGCGCCTCGGGTCGTCCAGCGCATGCCGGATTGCTTGAGCCGCTGGGCGATGACGGAGCGGCACCCG
>JALYXV010000200.1 GCA_030947025.1 Actinomycetota bacterium
GCCCCGAAGCGGGCCGCCCAACTCGCGTTAGCCTGCCACGATGGCCGACCCAGTCGATCCCATCGACCCTATCGATCGGCTCCGGCGGCTTGTCCTCAGTGAGCCGGCCACGTGCCGCCGCCTCCTCGCAATCACCGATCGCCAGGAGTTCACGCGGGCGCTCACATCGTTGGCTCATGAACGCGGTTTGCCGCTCGACGACTCCGCCATCGACGGCGCGTTGGTTGCGGCCCGGCGACGATGGCTCGAGACTTGGGTCTGACGACGCCGACCCCGGCGGAATTGGACGGCTGGACGCCGATCCGGCTGGCGTGGACCGGGGCCGAGCCGGTCGTGGAGTGGTGCAACACCGACGGAGAGCACTTCGAGGACCCCTTTTTCGACCAGACCGTCATGCGCTGCCTGCGACATCCGTTCCGCCTGCTGTTCCGGTACCAGACGCCGATGTCGACGCTGGGCGAGGTGGCGGCGACCGGTGACACGCTCCCGCTGGCCGGCTTGGTGTTCCACTCCTCCCGTTGTGGCTCGACGCTCGTGAGCCAGATGCTGGCCGGCTTGCCGTCGGTTCAAGTCATGGCGGAACCCGCACCCCTTCATTCCGTGCTGGCGGCCTGGGCGGCCCACCCCGAGGTCACCGAGGAGCAGGGTCTCGACTGGCTTCGGTGGACCGTGGCAGCCCTCGGGCAACGGCGCCGTCCCGAACAGCGGCACCTGGTGGTCAAGCTGGACGCGTGGGCGGTGCTGCACCTTCCATTCATCCGCAAGGCCTTCCCGGAGACGCCCTGGATCTTCCTGTACCGGGAACCAATCGAGGTGCTTGTCTCACACCTCGGGCACCGGGGCTACCACATGATCCCCGGGTGTCTCCCCGCCGCGCTTCTTGGCCTCGAACCCGGCGAAGCGGCCAGGCTGCCTCCTGCCGACTACATGGCCAGGGTCCTCGGGTCGCTGATGGCGGCCGCAGCCCCTCCGGCTGGTGGTGGTCGGTCGATATTGGTCAATTACCGTGAACTACCCGACGCGGTGGCCAGTCGCGTCGCTCCGTGGTTCGGAATCGATCTCGGGCGTGATGAACGAACGGGCATGGCGGACGCGGCGAACCGCGACGCCAAGAACCCGTCGATTCCCTTCGCCGCTGATAGTGCGATCAAACAAGGACGGGCCACCGAGGAGGTAAGGACCGCGGCGCAGCGCTGGGTACGACCCCGTTACGAGGCGTTGGAGGCGTACCGAGCGGGCTCGCCGTGACCGTCCCTGACCGCCTTCGCTTGCCCCTGCACTTCGATGCCGCCGCCCTGGCGGCCGAACTGCATGATCTGCCCCCGCGCGTATGGACGCCGCATTTCAACCGCGCCATCTATGACGGCGACTGGAGCGGGGTCGCGCTACGATCCGTCGCCGGTCAGGCTTCCCAGCTCTATCCCGACCCCACCGCTCCCGACTTCGCCGACACCGCGGTCCTTGCTTCCTGCCCTCGCCTGAGCGAAGCGCTGGCGCAGATCCTGTGCCCCATGACCTCGGTGCGGCTGCTCGCGCTCGGAGCAGGGGCGACGATAGCCGAGCACCGCGACTTCAGGCTGGGCTTCGAGGACGGGGAGGTGCGGCTGCACATCCCGATCCTCACCAACGCCGCGGTCGAGTTCGTCCTCGACGGCCGGCCCGTTGTCCTCGGCCCGGGCGAATGCTGGTACCTGAACCTCAATCTTCCGCACGGCGTGGCCAACCGTTCCCTGGCCCGCCGGGTCCACCTGGTGATCGACTGTGTCGTCAACTCGTGGTTGGAAGTCCAATTCGAAACCGCCATGCACGACCGGCTCGGTACGCGTACACTTCCTCCGCAGCACAAATAGGGGGCGCGGCGACACTCTGCAACTCGTCGATCCCGGCTGGCGCCAGGGGAAATTTCGATTGATCGCCGGTCCTCAAGGGCTGGCCCATACCAAGGGAGACAACAGTGTCTGAACCGTTTCTTGGCGAGATCCGAGTGTTCGGGTTCAACTTTGCTCCACAGGGCTGGGCCACCTGCTCCGGTCAGATCTTGCCCATCTCCCAGAACACCGCCCTGTTCTCCCTGCTCGGGACCACGTATGGCGGCAACGGGCAAACCACCTTTGCTCTCCCCGACCTGCGGGGCCGGGCCCCCCTCAGCTTCGGCCAAGGCCCGGGTCTGCAGAACTACGACCTGGGGGAGGTGAGCGGCTCCGAGTCCGTGACGCTGACCAGCGGCCAGTTGCCCACGCATGCCCACAACGTGGTGGCCCACGGCGGACCGGCCTCCGCCACTCGACCCGGTGGCGCGGTGCCCGCCCAAACATCGGGACCCTCGTACGCCGCCGCGCCGGATGGCACCAATATGAACGCGGGCATGATCGGCAACGCGGGGAGCAGCCAGCCGTTCGACAACCGGCAGCCCTTCCTGGTGGTGAACTTCTGTATCGCTCTGCAGGGCATCTACCCGTCGCGAAACTGATCGGGGCGGTATGGTCATTATGTCCCCGCCGGACGGCCACGCCGGGGCATGGCTTCGGCACTAACCACATTTCGCAGGAGGGGCACCCATGCGTCGACGCCTGATTTCGATTGTTCTAGCGATGGCCCTGGTGGTGCCCGCGCTGGTGACGCTCATGGCGGCACCGGCCTCGGCCAACGGTTTCTCCAACCCGGCCAGCATCACGCTGAACGATCCGAACTCGCAGAACACCGGGTTTAACAACGCGATCGCCACGCCCTACCCGTCGACCATCCTGGTGTCGGGTCTGTCGGGGACGGTGAACCACGTTGCGGTGACCCTGAGCGGAGTGACCTACAGCTACTCCCAGGACATCGACGCGCTACTGGTGGGCCCGGGCGGCCAGAAGTTCATCCTGGTCGCCAACCTCGGCCCAAGCGGTGCCAACCATAGTGTCACCAACGGAACACTGACCCTGGCCGATGCCGGCACGTTGCCCACACAGGCCACCCCTTGGCCGTCGAACGCGAGCGCCACCTTCAAGCCCGTCAACTTCGGCGGGTTCAACGAAACCTGGCCGCCCCCCGCCCCCACCCCCCCCTACAGCGATCCGGGCACCATGGGCACGGGCGCCACGTTGGGCTCGGTGTTCAACGGCACCAACCCCAACGGCACGTGGAGCTTGTACGTGATCACCACCGCGGGCGGCGACGGCACCGGGGCTATCGCGGGCGGTTGGAGCCTCGACATCACCACCGCCAGCGTGGCCGCCACCACGACGACGCTGAGCTCCAACACCAATCCGTCGTTCACGACCGCGCCCGGTAGCTCGGTCACCTTGACCTCGACGGTCAAGAAGACCAGTGACGCGAGCAACGTCAACGAGGGCACGGTGGCCTTCACCGACGGCGGCACGACGATCTCCGGCTGCGGCGCGGTGGCGGTGAGCGCCGGTGTGGCGACATGTACGACCAGCTTCACGACTGAGGGCAACCATGTGCTGATGGCGACATTCGGCGGCACCGCCAACTTCGGGCAGAGCAATAGTGCGCCCCTGACCCAGGTGGTCAACAACCACACCACGGTGACGGGCTCCAACTTCTGCAACACCGGCAGCATCACGCTCAACAACCCGCCCAACACCGTGGCCGACGCCACGCCCTATCCCTCCAACGTCTTCGGCTCCGGCCTCGGGGGCACCGTCACCCACGTGGCGGTCACGCTCAACAACGTGACCTACAGCCATTCCCAGGACATCGACGCCCTGCTGGTGGGCCCGGGCGGCCAGACCCTGATTCTGGTCGCCAAC
>JALYXV010000242.1 GCA_030947025.1 Actinomycetota bacterium
CCCCCCCCACCGCCCCCGACGGCTGGTATGTCAGGCCCTGCAGGATCAGGGAGCTGCGGCGCACCTGGGCCGCGAAACGACCCCCGTAGCCATGGTGCAACTCAACCCAGGACTGCCAGGTCGCCAATGTCTCCTCGACGCTGACCGTCTCGCCGTCGCCGCCGAACGCGGGTCGGTAGGTGAGGAGGAACTGGGCTGTGTCGCCGGAAGCCACCGTGAAACTCGCCGTGCGCGGTGGCGCCCTCGACGCGTATCGGCACCGGCGCGCTCAGGGTCAAACGGACCGGGCCTCCCCCGAACTCGACGCCGCCGTCAACGACGCGGACATGCGGGGTGGTACGCCCGTACTCCATCCTGGGGCTCACCGTGGTGTCCATGGCCACGCGACCCGACAGTCCCTCAACTCGTCGGATCAACACATGGGGGCTCACGACGCCGAGGTCGTGGCCGTCGGTTGTAGGACGGGTCGCCCGCGGCGACGGTCACGGTCGACGCGTACCGTGGCCCGGTGTCACCGGAGATGCGACCGGTTTGTTGGCCTGGTCGGAGAGCTCCCGGAACAGGCGGCCGTAGGCTTCGCTGTAGGTGGGGAACAGGTGGACCAGCCCGGTGAGCATCGCCAACGGGAGCTCCGCGTGGACGGCCAGGGCGGCTTCGCCGATCCATTCATCGGCATGGGGGCCGATGGCCGCCGCCCCGATGAGCACCCGCCGGGAGCGGTCCGCGGTCAACACGAGTCGGCCGCTGTCGCTGTCGACGCCGGAACGGGCCAGCTCGCCGAGGTCCAGCGCCGCGGTCACCGAGGCGATGCCGGCATTGGCCGCGGTCGCCTCATCGATGCCCACCGACGCCACCGCAGGGTCGGTGTAGACGGCTCGGGGGACGGCCCGATAGTCGGCTCTGGCCGGCCCGCCACCCGTGGAGTCGTTTCGGTGCCCGGCCAAGATGTTGGTTGCGACGATTCCCGCCTGGTAGACGGCGGTATGCGTGTAGGGGGCCACCGCGGTCACGTCGCCCGCCGCCCACAGGTGGTCCTGGCCGTGCACCCGGCAGGTGTCGTCGATAGCCAGGCCGCCGTCGCCGACGTCGACGCCGAGGGTCTCGAGTCCGATGCCGCCGGTGTTGGGTGCCCGGCCGGTGGCCACCAGGACCCGTTCGCTGATCACCTGGGCGCCGGTAGAGAACTCCACGCGAGCACCGCCGTCGCAAGCTTCGACTCCGGTCACCTGGGCCCCGAAGCGAAGCTCCACCCCGTCGGCGGCCAGTACGTCACCGAGGCGCGCCGAGATGCTCGGCTCCTCCGCAGGCAGTAGGCCGGGCCCGGAGTCGATCAAGGTGACCGCGGTGCCGAAGCGGGCGTACACCTGGGCCAGTTCGCAGCCCACCGCACCCGCACCGAGGATGGCCAGCGACCGGGGACGCTCGGTCGACACCAGCGCCTGGTCGCTGGTCCACGTCGGCGCACGGTCAAGGCCGTCGATGGGCGGCCAGATCGGGAAGCTGCCGGTACCGACCACCAGATTCCCGTAGCCGTACTCGACGCCGTCGACGACTACCACACCGGGTCGGCCAACCCGTCCCCGGCCTCGCAGAACCCGAACTCCCAACCCCGCGAGCTCGCCCGCTTTGGCCGAGTCGTCACGGTGATCGACTAACTGATCGCGTCGGGTCACCGCGACCGTGAAGTCCGACTCGGCGCGCCCGTCGCCGGCAGGCGCCGCCGGGAGCGACCTTGCGCCCAACTCCACGCCCCGGGCCATGAGATGTCGGACCTGGGCGGAGCGCAGCAGCGCCTTGCTCGGTATGCACGCCACAAACGGGCACTCCCCGCCAACGAGTGCCGCCTCGACCAAG
This sequence comes from Actinomycetota bacterium, assembly GCA_030947025.1. Lineage (GTDB taxonomy): Bacteria > Actinomycetota > Acidimicrobiia > Acidimicrobiales > Palsa-688 > JALYXV01. The sequence goes on from JALYXV010000242.1 coordinate 1,855, forward strand.
GCGACCGACAACCCGGCTGACGCCACGGCGCGGGCCACCGCGGAACACGCCGAACCCGCCCCCAACCCGATGACATCGAAACGTTCCATCAGCGGCACCGCCTCGGGGATCGACTCGCCGACGCGTTCGGCGGCTCGGCGAAAGGCCCATCGCGGGAGACGCCGCGCGCTGCGACCAGCTCGTCGCGGGCGGCAACCTGCTGCTCGCGACGGGACCGCTGCGATCGCAGCTGAATGGCGCGGCCCGGGCACGCCAGGACGCCGGGGGCGAAGTCTTCCTGTCCGGCGAGGAACCACCTTCGATGCCAAGGGCCTCCGGCGGGACTTGTTTGCTCGGAGCGCGTCGAGAGGTCGACGCCAACGGTCGCTGCCGTGGTCGTCAGCGCCATGGCATCGACCCGGTCGTCACACCAAGACCCTGCCCCGACAACGCTGTCGTCAAGCGGGCCGCCGGCAAGTGTTCTCCTTCTGTAACAACTGCCCGTATTGCCGCTGGAGGCGGGTTGGCGGATGGTGCGCCGAGGCGCGACAGGCCTTGGACCCCCGATGCCAAAGATCCGCCTCCAGCGCCCAGGCGGCCCCGACGTTGTCGTCCAACAGCCCACCACCACGGCAGCGAAGACGCTGGGATGTTCAGCGCGACCGCACGACGCACCCCGGCCAACCGAAGCGGACGACCAGCGCCTCGCCCGGCGACTCGTCGGCCGTTGGGCATGATTCGAACGGGTTTCGGTGATCCCCGCAGCTGGGCGGATAGCGCACTGAGGCGACGGTTGGTCCATCGGCCCGCACCCGGAGGCGCCGAGTTGGCGGCCCGCTCGGCGGCGACCGCGCTCACGCCGCCGACCGTGCGGCCAAAGCCGGCAAGGCGTGGCCCAGGCTTGCAGACCCGTTCGGATCCTGCCCTTGACCGTGCCCTCGGGGACCGCCAGGAGCCGGGCGACCTCGCGGTAGCTGTGCCCCCCGTAAAAGGCGAGCACGATCGCCTGGCGTTGCCCGGGCGGCAGGTCGGACAGCACCGCTCGAACCTTGTCGGCCTCGCGTCGGCGGTCAACGTCGACAGAGACGTCGTCCTTGCTGCTGAGCCCGCCGTCGCCGGGGTTGTCCAAGGCCTCCCGGCGGCGGCGGGCCGCCTCGGAGCGCAGCACATCGACTGCCCGGCTGTGCGTCACCGTCATCAGGTAGCCGCGCAGAGTTCCCCGCGACGGATCAAACCGCCCGGGGCGGGTCCACAACCCGATGAACACGTCCTGGGCGACGTCGTGGCCCGCCAAACCATCGCCCAACACCTTGGCCGCCGAGGCGGAGACAGCGCGGTGGTGGCGGCGGTACACCTCGCTCATGGCGTCGTGGCAGCCGTGGCCGACAGATGCCATCAGCGCCTCGTCGGACAACTCCGCCCGAGACACAAACGGCACCGCCGGGGTGGTGACGCGCTGGTGGCGGTGGCCGGCCCCGCCGGGCACCGGATCGACTCGAAGTTGGGTGACGCCGTCGGTGCGCGTGATGTTGTCCCTCGGATCGTGGTGGCCATTTGGTGAACTGGCGTGCCACCGGGGTCCCGGGCAACACAAGAATGCGTGACAGCAATCGACGCGGCCGCCTACCGAATCCGCCGCCGCTGCTCATCTCTTTCTAGTCGACATGGCGGCCTTAACGATCACGCCCACGGCCTCGGTCACATCGGACCCCGGTTCATCGCTACGCTGGCCGGCGGTATGTGACCGTCGTCATCCACCCTCGAAGCCTCGGGTTTTCGGTTGGCCGGGTGTCAATCCGGTGAGCTCACCGGCCTGTCGGGTCATCGAAGAAGTCAGATGGGCGAGCTATGTAATCGCCGATGCAATTCCTAGCCCAACGTTGCCGTATTTTCCCACTGGGATCCTTGGACGGGTGTTCAAGTCGATGGCGGCTCCTTGGGTTTGTGCGGTGGCGGTGATGGACTTGGGATCTGCGGCGAGGGTCTTGGCTGCAGCTGGCCGGCGGTTGCCGGTCGCTGTGGTGGGTGGTGCGAGAAGGTCTTCGAGTCGGGCGGGGGCGTTGGCACCCGGCCATCCAAGTCCCTCGGCGATGACGACGACATGTTCGTCCCGGCGGAGCAGCAAGGTCCACAGGTACCTTGTGATCGATTGAACCTCGCCGCATCGCCCAGATCATCGATCTGGCGGACCGACACGTAGCGACGGGCGGACCGCGCCGGCGACCTCGAGGAGGAGATCGCCGCCAACCAGGTCTCCCTGGCCGAACTTCGCCGAGCCCGGGGCGCGACCCAGCAGCAGCTCGCCAAGGTGCTTCGCCTTACCCAGCCCCAGGTTTCTCGGGTGGAGCACCGCACCGACGTCCTGCTGTCAACCCTGAGGATATATGTCGAGGCCATCGGCGGCGAGCTCGCCGTCGTCGCCCGATTCCCTGACCAGAACCCTGTCGAGCTCACCTTCGACGAGCTGCTCGGCCGACCTGAACAAGGCGAGGCGATCGCCAATGCCCGTCAGTGCCCTGCCCAAGACGAAGACGAAGACGAAGACGAAGACGAAGACGAAGCGACCACGCCCGGCGGCAACCGCCGCGTCTAACCCTACGCACCGGCTGTGACGAATTACCTGTTCGCAAGGCCGGCTGAATGTGCCCTGTTGGCAGCCCAGTCGGGGAAGGGCCTGAGGATGCAGGCGGTCAGCCAGGCTTCCCAGGTTCTGACTGTGCTGGTTCCGGCGTCGTTTTCGTTGGCGTTGTCGGTGTCGGTTTCGGTCACTGTATGTGCCGTATGCGGTAGCATACAGTCATGTTCGAGCCGTTCACCGCAGCGAGCGCCGCGCAGGCGATCCGACGTGAGTTGGACGCCGGGGACCACGACTTCGCCCTTCGGGTGCTGATAACGGCGATCAACGACCTCCGCAAGGCCATTCGCTCGGGCAGCGAGCGGGTCGAGGCCTTCCTGATCGAGCCGGAGACGACCGGCTCCGAGGGCTGGGACGCTCTGCTGGGCGCCCAGGTCGGTCGAGAGCTACGCCGATCGGGGTACCCGCTGCCGGGCTGGGCCATCCCGAGGCCGTTGAAGCAGTGGTGGTTCGTCAACCTGGTCGCCCCGCTGCTCATACCCCGCACGATCCAACGGACCTCCCCTGACCTGGCCTGCCTGGGTATCTGGCTTGACGATGCCTCATTCGATGTCGCGTGAACTCGACGTCGAACAGATCAGGTCACTGCTCGAAGAACTCGGACGGAGATTGGACGATCGGGGCGTCCAAGCGCGGCTCTATTTGGTCGGCGGGGCAGCCATAGCCGTCGCCATCAACCCCCGACGTGTCACCGACGACATCGACGGCCTGTTCGAGCCGTACTCCGCGGTCACCGCCGTGGTCGCTGAGATGGCGGCGGAACACGACTTGGAGCCGGACTGGTTGAACTCGCGTGCGTTCACGTTCATCGCGCCCAATGAGAATGAGCCCGGCAACGTCTACATGGACGTTCCCGGGCTGTCGGTGACCACTGCTTCTCCCGAGCACCTGTTGGCGATGAAGATGGCCGCCTACCGCCAGCAGGACCTCGAAGACCTCAAGGTGCTGTTCCGGACTATCGGGATCACCACAGCCGAAGAGGCGGTGGAGATCACCTACACCGCGTTGGGGGGCGCCGACAACGACTACGCCAGCATGTTCGGTGATCGTGACGAGTACCAACTCCGGGCCAGGGCAATTCTGGCTGCCCTGGAGCGTTCCGACAAGCCGGGACCAGGAGCGTCTGGTGGTTCCTAACCGGGCTCGACGGCACGGAAAACGTTGCCGAATGTGCGGGCGTCCCATTGAGGTCGGCCGGGTCGATCGCAAGAGGGGTGGGACCAAGGTGCGCGACGAAGAGGCGATAGCGGCCCTGGTGGCCGACGCCCACGATGAGGGGCGTCTCACAGAGCGCCACCGCCAGGCGATGAACCACCATGCGGGACGGCGACAGCAGATCATCCGCCGTCTCGCCGTCGAGCATCGCCTGTCCGTTCGTGGGATCGCCGCGTTGCTCGAGTGCAGCCCCGCGATAGTCCAGAAGGCTCTACGTGTGGCGAAGCGGCAGGACACGACGGATCGCGGCTGAGGAAACCAACCGCTACTCAATTCCCCACCACAACCCCGGCCCGAGCCACCGCCGGCGCCGACAACACCACGCCCACCAAGTCGACGAGCTCGACACCAGCAACACGGGCGCCGGCAACCCCCCGAACACCCCGAGGCCGAACCCGGACCACCACCTCCGACGCCACACCCGGACCGGGCCCAGAGACGCCACCGACCCCCCGCCTCTACCCGGCCACCATTCCACCAAGCCCACGCCCCAGGCCGCGACAACGCGAACAGGCATCGGGCTGCGGTTCTGGGTGAACACTCGCTGGGTGAGCTCGGGCGGATCCGGCTCGTCGTCGGCCGCGACCCCGACGCCGAGTCCCTCGGTCGAAGCGGACGGCGTCGTCGCCCGGTCATGGGATCACAGTGACTGGCGGATGACCTCGGTTGCCAGCTCCGCCGCCCGTTTGCGACGCGGCCGTCTGTTCCAGGTCTCCAGGTCAATCTCCTTGGACACTTCGAGATCCTCGAGGAAGTGATTGTTCAACTCCTCGACCAGATCCGAGTCCAGCACCGCCACGTTGATCTCGAGGTCGAGATCCAGCGAGCGGCTGTCGAAGTTCCCCGACCCCACGTTGGCCCAGCCACCGTCGACAAGCAGAACCTTGGCGTGCATCATGGTCTTGTCGTACTCGAATATCCTCACGCCCGCTTCGAGCAGCTTGGCGTACGAGCGGTGCCCGGCTTGACGGGCGACCTCCTTGTCAGCGTGCTGGCCGTTGACCAGGACCCGTACGTCAACTCCGCCCCGGGCGGCGGCGCAGAGAACATCCTCGAAGGTTCGGTCGGGGGCGAAGTAGGCGGTGGTGAGCCACAACCGCTCCCGCGCCCCGGCGATAGCGCAGTAGAACAGCTCGGTGGCGGCGGTGGCACCGCCGGTGGGGGTGCTCCTCGTCACCTGCAGGGCGACGCCGTCGTCGAAGCTGTCGGTCTCGGCGATGTGCGTCCCGGCCAGCAGGCCTCCGGTGGCCTCAGTCCAGTTCTCGAGGAAAGCGCCGAAGAGATCGGCCACGGCCGGGCCCTGGATACGCAGGTGGGTCTCCCGCCAGTGCAGCGGGTCTTGGGCGTCGCCGGTCCACACATCGGCGATGCCCACGCCGCCGGCGAACGCCAGCGCGCCGTCGACGACCAGGATGCGGCGGTGCATGCGGTTGTTCAGCTTCGCCACGTTGTACCACCGCGGCGGGCGGAAGACGGAGACGTTCACCCCGCCGTGGCGGAGCCGCTCCAGGTGGCTTTCAGCGAGCTTCGCGGAGCCGTAGCCGTCGAGGACCAAGTTGACCTCGACGCCGGCGCGGGCCCGCTCGATGAACGCGCTGCTGAACCGATCCGCGGTGGCCCCCGGCCAGTAGATGTACGAGGAGCAGTCGATTGTCTCCTGGGCTGAGCAGATTGCCGCCACCATGGCGTCGAGGGTGGCGCCGTTGCGCATGATCTTCACGCGGTTGCCGATACGCAGCGGCGCCCCCGTCATGGCCGAAACCAGGCGTGAGAACTCGGCGCTGCCCGGCACAGGGCCCCCGGGCATCTCGAAGCGTTGGCGGGTCTTTCGCTTGTACCGGGCCACCTGGTAGGCCAGCCCCCCCGCCGTGGCCAGTCCGAGTCCGACACCCCCTGCGATCCGGCGAACATGCGGCGACGCCACAGCAGATCCCTTCCTCCCCGGAGGCGGTCAGCGCAGGGAGTAGCCGATGCTATCCGGGGACCAGACAACTCGACTCTGACGACGAATGCTGCTCGACGGTGGCGGGCAGAACCGGTAGGAGATCCGCCGGCCGATCAGCGTCGAGGGATGGGCCCTGGCGCTCGGTCGGGGCGCCGAGATCTCCCTCCGCTGGATGTTCTCGATGACCCTCGCCTCTCGACGTTCGGCGGCCCTGTTGAACACTCGCACCACGGCCCGGAACCGTGGGTCGGCCGGCTACCTTCGCCGCCGCCACCGCCTCTGGCCGCACACGATCTCATAGAGGCCCGCCTCGGTCGTGGGCGTCACCAGCAGGCCCTGGAGGACCCCGACCGCCTTCACCGAGGCGGCCAGTTCGGTCACGTCACCCGGATCCCGGTTGCCCGCAGAGAGCACCAGACGCTCGAGGCGCTCGAGGCGCTCGAGGCGCTCGAGGCGCGCAGCATGGGGCAGACGAACTTGCCCCGCAGCTTCGGACTCACCGAAACGCTCGACTGACGAGCCACCCATGCGACGCCAGAAGGCAGCGGCAGTCGACTACGGCGTCGACCGGGTTCCAGTCGGGTTCCCTCGGAGGCGGGACGCTCCGAGCGGGTTTGGACTCGGCCCGGTAGCGTCGAGCCCGTCTGGAGGTTCACATGAGCGAGCAGCCACTCCTGAGCGTCCGAGGCGAGGCCGTCCTCGAGGTCGACCCCGAGATCGCCGGAATCGGTGTCACTTTGACTGCCGCGACCCCGATCGGGCCAAGACGCTGCGCGTGCTCAACGAGCGGGCCGGGGCGGCGGACACGATCCTGGCGCGCTTCGACGATGCCATCGAGAAGATCGAGACCTCCGGCGTGCCGATCAGCCCCCAGTTCAAGAGCCCCAACGGCCAAGAACGGATCTCGGGCTATATCGCGGTGGTACACCAAAGCATCACCGTGGCCGACTTCGACCGACTCGGAGAGCTCGTCGCCCAACTGGCCGATCAAGACCTGGCCCAGGTGGACGGCCCGTGGTGGGCGCTCCGACCGGCCAGCCCGGTCCACCGTCGGGCTCGGGTCGCCGCCGTCACCGACGCCGTGCAGCGGGCACGGGACTACGCGAAGCCCTCGGCGCCGAGTTGGCCGATCTCGTCGAACTCGCGGACGCCCGATTGCTCTCCAACGCCCGGGGTTGGGCCGGGCCCGCCCTGATGGCATCGGGCAGACATCTCGCAGACCGATCGGCCGCCCCCGACGAGTTCACATTCGACATCGCTCCCACCAGGCAGACCGTGCAGGCCAGCGTGGAGGCACGGTTCCACATGAGGCGCCCCGGTCCTCGCCAACCAGCCACAACCAAGCCACGCCGAGCCGATCTGACAGAGCGCCCTGTAGCCCGTCGGCACGTCGACGCGCCCGGGGCGCCCCAACATCTGCAGTGTCACCGCGACGCTCAGCCGGCCCAGGTTCCCCCCACCCGCCACGAGCGTCGAGGAGGCCGTGGTCCGGTGTCGACATGCTCCCAACCCTCGGCCACCCGACGTATATACAACCGATTACGCGGAATTTTGCATAACCGGTTCTGCGAGAGCCGGGGGGTGCGATTTCCCCCGGCCACTCACCAGACCCTATATCGAGTGAGCGTCTCACGTCGCGGACGAAGGGAGAAGACTCGACGGTCAGCGTCGCGCTGGACTTGCAGTCGGGGCGAAGCTCGGAAACCTTTGACAGGACGCTCTTAGTCGGTATGGAACGGCCGGCCCGCTTCCGCATCTTGCGTGGATCAGCCACGATGAGCGGGAGTTGCCACAGGACGATAGTCACGAGGATTGTTCCGGTTTAGGCGCAGTTCGTGGTCGCGCCGCTGTAGTAGTGCCGTTGGCCGGCGGCGATGGCACCGATGATCAGCCAGACGACGAGCAGCACCGGATCGATGGATGCCGCCCCCGCCTCTACGCATGGTCGCTGCTGGTGACCGTGGCGGTGGTGTCGGTTGGAGCTAGTCACTTTGCGCCGGGAAGGTTCTCCATGTCGTAGGCCGCGAGCTCGCGTTCGGGCTGAACTACCGGGAACCCCGCCTGGCGGACATCGGATCGAAAGGACACCGGCGGCATCCACGGCGAGCCTGCCGGCCCATTTCCCGGCTGCGCTTGGATCGATGTCGGTCGGCGCCACTCGGGCGGAGCGACCACGCCTCGGCTGCGGTACTGCCGGGAGGGCGACAGGAAGTAAAACGCCATGACACCGACGATGAGCGCGATGCAAGCGGCGACCGCGGGACCGAGAAGTGGCACCCCTGCTGCGAAGACCGATCCCAACATTGACAGCGCTCCTCTCTTCGAGTGCGCGCCACCAGGGTCCCGGGTGACTTGCGTGGACTTCTACCGCAAATGATACCACTGGGGTCGGAGTGACCCAGCGCCCAATTGCCTTGGCCGCGGCGGCCGGGTGGGGTCCTCGGGACGCTCGGGCTTGTGCTTTTCGAGACACGCAAAACGGTGTGGGTTCTGTCGCGCTGGCCGCGGCGGGGGTGTATCTTTGGTCTTGACACGGGGTGCCCACCCGCACCGTGTTGGGACTTTGTCGGCAGCGCCGGCACCCTCCCGGGAACGTTGCCCCGGACCCTGGTAGCGAAGCAGGTGAATGCGTTCATCTACCAGGAGGTGGCCGAATGGTCGCCGCAGTGCTACCGCCACCTTCGCGCACGGGCCGCAGCGTCGCGGCCGTGCTTGCCGAGCCCAACGCACCGTCGTGGTCCTTCGGGGCGAATGGGACCTTTCCACCCGGGCCGCGCTGGCCGACGTCTTGTCTCGGGTGATCGTCTCGGCGGCCGGCGACGTCGTCATCGACCTTGCCGAGGCGGAGTTCATAGCTACCGCAACCGTCCGGGCCTTCGTTGATGCTCAGCACGTACTTGATAGCCGTGGACGCCGGCTGAGCTTCGTTTCGCCGTGGACCCTGGCCGTGCGGGTGTTTGAGTTGTTCGGGTTGACCGATCGGATCGACCGCCGAGAAGGGGGCGAGCGGTGAATATAGGCCTGTGGATCACGCCTGCCATGCTGGCGGGCGTCTGCGCCGTCCTTTGGGTCACTACTCGACTCGAACGCCTCGTGTCGGCCCCGGCTGTAGACGCCGGGTCGCAGCTGACCCTGCAGCAGCGACGGCCCTTTACGGCGTTGCCACCAAACACGACCAGCGAGGACATTGAACGTGGATAGATCCAAGGACCGGGTCACGTTGACGATCGAGGAGCGACGCTCGCTGGCCGCCCTCGAAGACCGAGCCGACCGCGACGACCCGAAGCTTAAAGTTGCGCTCACCTTGGGGTTGGACGGCGCCCGTGTCCACCTCCGTCGAGTGCATGACCCCGAGGCAGTCCTGTGTTTCGTGGTCGGCGTCGTGGTGATGGTGGCGACATTCGTACGGTGGCCCGCCGGCGCGGTCGTCGGGCTCGTACTTCAGATGCTCGGTCTGTGGGTTCTCATCACCCGCTGGGGTCCGGTCGCCGCCGAAGGCATACGGCGACGGATCGGCGCCCGTCACAACGACGTCGCGTGAACCATCCCGATGCGTTTCCTGGTCAAACGGGAGATTGTCGCATTGATCCATCGTGCGACAGCTCGTTGCCAGAAAAGAGGCTCGGGCGCCCCCGGACCAGCTACTACTACCAGATGGGCTACGCCCACACTACCCACAACCCCATTAGTCGGGTTGAAAAGGGAAACCGTATTTCGGCTTACCGTGGCCGCACCCGTCGTGGCGGGTGGCGTGGTGCACGTACAATCGTGGAGGCCCCTCGGGCTTGAATCGGAATTCCCGAACGGCCCATAAGCAAAGGACGGGGCATCATGGATCATCCGATTACTGCTCCCAGCCCGGACCCTGATTCTCGCACGGCTGCTCAGCGCCAACTCGGCCGGATCGCGGTTGCCCGCCGTGTGCTGGCAACCAAATCGTTGGCCGCGTTCGCCGTCTTGATCGTTCTCATTGTGTTAGTGATCGAGAACTCTCAGCCTGGAAAGGTGCATCTGTTCTTTGCCAGCCGCCATCCCCGGCTGATCTGGGTGATCGCGTTCTGCTCCGCCCATCGGAGGGTTCATCGGCTACCTGATCGCGCGACCGAGCTCGTCGCGGCGTGAGAAGAGTGTCGGAAGTCATCGACGACGCGCATGAACGCCGGGTCGGTCAAGGATCGCAGGACGCCGGACGGCAGACGGTTCTATACCATATATGGCGCACCCGTGCCCGTGCCTCGGTCTTCCGGGCGAGGATGGGCCAGACATGGGCTCCAGTGAACAGGGTGTGGCCGCCGCCGACGCGTTGGTGTTCTCCGGTGCCACGGGTGATCTTGCCCACAAGATGATCTTTCCCGCTCTCTACCGGATGGTAAAGAGCGGCACCCTGAAGGTTCCGGTGATCGGCGTGGCGTCCTCGGGGTGGGGTCCGCCGCAGCTTCGCGGAGCGTGCCTGAGATACTTTCGCGGGGACCGGTACGGTCTCGACGAATGTCGACGCGCTCGACCGGCTGCTGTCGCTCATCAGGTCGTCGCGCTGCTCGCGATGGAGCCACCGGCGTATCAGGGCATGGCTGCGGTCCACACCAAGAAGTTCAACGTGTTCAAGGCGATGCGACCGTTGAACCGCGATGACGTGGTCCGAGGCCAGTTCAGCGGCTATCGCCACAAGGCGGACGTAGCGACGCACTCCGATGTGGAGACCCTTCTGCGCCCTTCGGCTCTTCATCGACTCGTGGCGTTGGGCCGGCGTCCCGTGGTACCTGCGGTCAGGGAAGTGCTTGGCCGAAACCGCCGCCGAGGTACTCGTCGAGCTGAAGCCGCCGCCCCAGGCGCTGTTCGCCGATTCCGCACCCGCAAACGGTCGGGCCAACTACCCGCGTATTCGGCTTTCGCCCAACCCGGAGATCGCTCTCGCGGCCCGGGTCAAACGTGCCGGCGAGGAGTTCACGGGCGACCAGCGTGAGCTTTCCCTGCTCAACGCGCAGCCGAACGAGGAAAAACCCTACGAACCGCCTTTACTTTAAGCTCGACCCAATTGAGCGGGGATCCGACCTGGATACAATGTTCGATCGCGACACCTGGACAGCGGCACGGCTAATCTTAGGCGAGCCCCGGGAGAGGAGTCGGCGTGGACGATTGCGCACGGGGTGATGGGGCGGCCTTCGGTGGCCCGGGAATGGAACCGAGGTGGGCGCGCAGTGCCAAGGAGGGGGTCGGTACCGCCTATTCCACCTCCAGCCGCATCTGGTTCACCGTGTGGAGGGGCATCCTGACGGAGGTCTACTATCCGACCGTCGACCGGCCCCAAATTCGGGACCTCCAGTTTCTCGTCTCAGACGGGGAGAGCTTCTTCCACGAGGAGAAACGCGATCTTCTCCCTCACGTAAAACGCCTCCAGCGCCACGCCTTGGGTTACCGGATAACCAACTCCGATCCGCAGGGTCGCTATGCCATCGTGAAGGAGGTCATCGCCGATCCGCATTTGCCGTGCATTCTGCAGCACACCACCCTGACCGGAGAGACGGCTTTTGTCTCCCACCTGAAGCTGTATGTCCTGTGCGCTCCTCATCTGAACGTTGGCGGCTGGGCCAACAACGCCCACGTCGTGGAGGTAGCGGGGCGCAAGATACTCGCCGCTGATAAGGACGGGACGTGGCTGTCCCTGGCCGCCGATGTGCCCTTTGCCCGCCTGTCGTGTGGATATGTCGGGAGCAGCGACGGCTGGCGCGACCTGTCCGACAACCTCTCCATGGACTGGCAGTTCGATCACGCATGCAACGGCAACGTCGCCTTGACCGCAGAGCTGGACCTGACGGGCGGAACCGACTTCACTTTGGCCCTCGCCTTCGGCGACAGCTTTCACAACGCCGTGACCCATCTCTTTCAGTCTCTGGCCACCCCCTTCGCCCGCCAGCAGGACCGGTACCTGCAACAGTGGCAGCGGGCCGCCAAGAAGGTGCTTCCACTTGCCAGGGTCTCGGGAGACGACGGCGAGCTCTTGTTCGGCAGTTTCAGCGTGCTGCTGGCCCACGAGGACAAGAGCTATCCCGGGGCTTTCATCGCCTCTTTGTCGATCCCGTGGGGGGAGGCGAAAGGTGACGAGGATCAGGGCGGCTACCACCTGGTCTGGACCCGGGACATGGTCAGCAGCGCCATGAGCCTGCTGGCTGCCGGGGACACCGATACCCCGCTGCGGGCGGCCATCTATCTGGCGACAAGCCAGCAGTCCGACGGCGGATTCCCGCAGAACTTCTGGATCGACGGCACCGCCCACTGGAGCGGCGTCCAACTCGATGAGGTCGCCTTCCCGATACTGCTCGCCTGGCGCCTGCGCCGCGACGGCGCCCTCCGTGGCTTCGACCCCTACCCGGGGGTGCTCAAGGCCGCAGGGTACCTGGTACACCACGGTCCGGTCACCGGCCAGGAACGGTGGGAGGAGGCCTCCGGTTACTCACCCTCCACACTCGCGGCTGTCATCGCAGCGCTAATCTGCGCCGCATGCTTCGCCCGTGAGCGCACCGATGACGACATCGCCTGTTTTCTCGAAGCACAGGCAGATTTTCTCGAGAGCCATGTCGAAGACTGGACCGTGACAACCCAAGGCACGCTGCATCCCGACATCGCCCGCCATTTCATCAGGATCAATCCCGCCCGCGTCGACGATCCCGATCCAAACAAGGATCCCAACTGTGGCCTGCTCGCCATCGCCAACCGACCGCCAGGCTCCCAGTGGGAGTTCCCCGCCAATCAGATCGTGGACGCAGGGTTCCTGGAGTTGGTCCGCTACGGCATCCGCAGCCCCAATGACCCCATCGTGGTCGACTCCCTCGAGGTCGTCGACACGATCCTCAAAGTCTCGACACCCTACGGGGCCTGCTGGCACCGCTATAACCACGACGGATACGGACAGCGCCCCGATGGAGGTCCGTTCGAGAGCTGGGGCCAGGGGCGGGCGTGGCCGCTGCTCAGCGGGGAACGGGGCCACTATGAGCTCGCCGCCGGACGCGACCCGACGCCGTTCATCCGGACCATGGAGCGCCTGGCATCGTCCACCGGTCTGCTAGCCGAACAGGTTTGGGACGAAGCTGACCGCCCCGAGATCTACATGCGACTGGGCCGCCCCACCGGATCCGCGATGCCGCTCATGTGGGCTCACGCCGAATACGTCAAACTGCTGCGCTCAGTGCACGACGGCACCGTTTTCGACCGCATCCCAGAAGTCGCCACACGATATCAGCATCCCCGCGCCGCCCTTCCGCCCGTCGAGGTGTGGAAACCCACCCGACACGTGACAAGAGTCAACAAAGGCCAGACTCTGCGCGTCCAAGCGCCGGAGGCCTTCCGGCTGCACTGGACGTGCGATGAGTGGCAGACAGCGCACGACACAGCGTCAACCTGCATCCTCGGGACATCCTTCGTCGACATCGGGAGTTCTCTTCGCCCCACGGGCCGGCTGCGGTTCACTTTCCTCTGGACGGTTGACGACCGCTGGGAAGGCCATGACTACACGGTCGAGGTGTAGCCGCACGCGGCCGGAGCCACCGCACGACGAGCCATCTTCCTGTTTGCCGGGGGGCTCAGCCAGTCGGCTGAAGGCACCGCGACGTTGACGTCTTCGGTGTGGCTGCCGGACGGCGGCTGGATCGCCTCGGTGTTCTCTTTCGTCTATGGCCTGTGGGGTGCAACTTCAGGATTCGGGCCGTGACCAGCCATTATGTCGGCACCCCGGAGCGGCCGGTTTTGCTCCATCGCGCGCTCCACCCGTCTCGCAGCGCGTGCTCAGCGTGGTGGGACCGGACCCGGGCCGGGCCACAGGGACAGCTGTTGGCCGGCCGGTCGGGTCGAGTCGCGGCCGGGTCCGCGCTCCGCGCCGGCTCGGTCGCCAGCCGGCCGGTCGGCAAGGTGGCCATGGCGACGACGCCGGGGACGCCGCGTGTCGTCTCGACTGGTGAAGACGGCCGGGGTGGCCGGTGGCGTGGGCGGTCGTCGCGTTCACGGCGGTGGCGGCTGGGGCGACGCGGCGTGTCTCGAGCCGGCGGGCCCGGGTGAGCGCAGAATGGTAGAGCCCGGAGCGGCTGCGATCGCCGCCAGGTTGTGTCGGCTTCGGAGGACGACAGGTTGGCGTGGACCATCACCTGTGGCCGGCCCGTTGGCCAGCGGGGAGGCCCTCCTGGAAGCGGCGGAGCGTGTGGCCGAGCGAGAAAGGTGTGCGGACATCGTGGCTGGTCACGGCCCGAAATTGTGAGCTTTGCACCGCACAGGGCGGTTTCGGTGTCACCTGTGGGCCCGAGGGTCGCCTTGGCACTGCCGTGCGGGTCGGCCTGCGGGCGGTCAAAGCACTCCCGGGCGACTTTGACCTTGGCGCACCATAGAGCCCTAATGGAGAGAGAGCAGCGGTCAGAGGGCGCGTTTGTGCTGGTCAGAGCGCTGCGAGGTCGCCGGGAGTTGTCACAAACCTTGACATCTGGAGCGCTAGGGGTCTATCGTCGGATGTGTAGCAGGCGGGTCCCTCGGGATTCCCCTCTGCTTCATTTCCCTCGCTGACCACCCGAGGGAGGAAACGAACAATATGACCGCAAAACCTGTGATCGAACGCGCCCCCGCCGATGAGGCGGTCTCGTTGTATCCCGACCTGTCGTTTTACCGAATCGGTTGCCGATCCGAGCAAGGTTGGCAGCGAGGAGACGGGGGACGATGAGCGCCCAGCCTGAGCCAGTCATGAGCGAGGCCGAACTAGAGGAACGAAAGCAACAGTATGCGGCAACCCTTCGCGCACAACGCCGCGCCGCAGCCGACCCCGAACTCATGGCCCTACTTCGAGCGCGCATCGCTGCCGATAACGAGGAACGTTCGTCCTCCTCGAAATAGGTGCCTCTCCGCAAAACGGAACCATTTGACGAATGGGCGAATCGCGACCATCCATCGCCCGCCCTTGAAGCCAGGGTTTGGGATTGGATAGATGATCTGGGGAGCAGCCCTTTCCAGTTTCCTAGTTCGTCGTTTCCTGAACTGTCGGACGACGATTCAGAGTTCCGCACGGCGGTGGTTCCTCACTCCGATGGCGTGTCCTCCGAGGGCGTTGAGGTCTTCTATCGGTACTTCCCCACCGAGAGAGCTACCGACCTGATCCACGTACGGACAATGCCGTTGACCGGTAGGTAAGCCTGTGGGGTGCACGAGCAGGATTTGCCCTGTGACCTGCGACGATTCCCGCGTTCAAGGATGGCGTTGTGTGGGCCACGCTACGGTTCCTCGTCTTGCGGTGGGTGCTCAGGATGCTGCGCCTTGGACCGAGCGCCGACGACAACGACGTCGAGATCGCCGTGCTCCGCCACCAGCTGGCGATTCGACACTGAAGAAGTCGCGCAGGCCAGCACCCCTTTCGCCCGGGAGCGGAGGAACTCGGCCCTTCCCTACGCGGAGCCGGTGGGAGGCGGTGGCGGTGCAGCACGTTGCGCACCGACGTCGCCGACAGCTTGACGCCTACCTTGGCGCACTCTCCGGCGATGCGCTGGTATCCCCACCGGGGATTCTCCCGGGCCAAACGCAACACCAGTTCCACCGTGTCGTCGTCAAGACGGCGGCGCGCTGGCCGCCGCGGACCTGGCTTTGTTCGTGGGTCTGCAACGCGCGGCGTAAAACCTCGGGTCAGGTTCCTAGCGGAGTCGCGTCCTCGGACTCGGTGCCCACAATGTCATGGTGGGCTTCGCGGACCTCGCGCTCATGGTGGGACACGGACTCTTCGCTCTCCACACTCTCCTGTCCCTGGGGATCGGCGACTTGTTGCTCGACCTGCCCTTCGGCTTCGACCCGACGGTCACCGGTCACGGCGCCGAGCACCTCTTTCACGTGGCCCTGGATCGACTTGGCCGTATCCACTGCACCTTCATGAGCGTCGCTCGCCATAAGGCATCGCCTCCACCTTCTGTCCTACCCGCAACCTGCTCGGGACTATCCCACGATGCTGGTGGTGTGAAAGGCCAGGGTCGAGCGCCCGCGTGGCGCGTTCGCGGTTACACCGGTTGCGCGGCCGAGGACTCGCACCAAGAAGGCTGTCGACGCGGCGCTGGACCTCCTCCCGTTCCTCCCGAACCGGGGTTTGGGCGGCGGCGGATGTCGCCTACCGTATGCTCAGGCTCGTTACCACGGCCCGCGGTGGCGCCCCGTGCTCGGCGGTGTTGTCGATGGAGGCCGAATGACGTTGGGTCCCGATCGATCGCTGGTCGCAGATCGCCGCGGCGTTCGTCGGGCGACGCGACGGCGGCGGGCCGGTGGCGGCGGGAATGTGTTCGGCGGCGGCGGAGACGCTGTCGGTGGCCGGCGCCGGGATCACTGTTATGGCCGACGGGCGGGCCGGGATCACGATGGACGAGGCGTTTACCCGGCTGCGCGCCCACGCCCGCAGCCACAATCTCAAACTGAGCTCCCTGGCCGCCTCCCCGGTCGAGAGCACCCCGCCCCGAGATCAGCTGTCGAAGATCGTCGAATCGCCCGGGAGCGAGACCCCCCGACGTATGCCTCACCCGGCGATCGCCAACAGCGAGCAAGCCTGAACAACCCATCGCTCGACGCCGGGGCGGCGCAAACGCTGGTCGAACCCGGGTGCCCAGCCCGAGAAGCAGGGCACGGCCGCCCCCATAGGAAGCGGCGGCGCTCGGGCCGACGCCTGATCGCGACCGGGGACTCCGACGCCGAGGCCCCTTTGCCGGCGTACCCGACCACGACGGCTTCGCCATCCGCGAACTCGACCGACGTCGCCGATCTTCAGAACGATACGTGTGGGCACCCCGACCACAGGGGAGGGCCTTCGGGACCTCGTCGGCCGAACGCGGCCGAATGCGGCCCCACGGGAGCACCGTCAAGGGAGGGCAGATGGGTAACGCGCCCCTCCCCCGCCGACAGACCAAGCGCGAATTTCGTTCCGCTAGTACTCGGACCCCGAACAGCAGCGTGTAACCGCCCGCGGCCGCGAGGAGGCCGCCGCCCAGCGGGCCGGCCATGTAGCCGATCCCTCTGACGCTCCGTAGCCGCCGAACGCCCGGCCAGTTCTTTTTCTGGCCACCGGCGGCGGCGACCAGGGCGCTTGCGGCGGGCGGGAAGGCGGCGGCCATTCCCTGTCCGAGCCGGGCCGCGCCCAACAGGCCGGGCTGGCCCGCGATAACGAAGAGTGCGGAAGCGATGGCGACGCCGACGAGCCCGCCGAGCAGGACCCGACGTGGGTCGATCCGGTCGGCCAGAGCACCGAAGACCGGTTTGGGGACGACTTCGGCCCCGCGTAGAGTGCCAGCAGGACCCCGAGTTCGACCAGGGAGGTGCGGCAGCCGGTGGCGTCACGCCCGAGGTTGGCGGCCACGGCGTGGGCGCCGAACGCGGTCACGAACCCCGCCGCGTACAGCGGACAAAGTTGCCCCCCGCCGACCGGTGATCGCCGGGGTGGCGGCGTCGGGCGACGTCAAGGCCAGCCGATGGGCGGTTGGCGGTCGGTTCTGGGGGCGAGTAACAGACCGTCGGCCGGCACCGCACTGTCAGCCGCCGGGCCGTCGTCTGGGGCGGCCCTGTTGGTGGCGCGCAGTGCGGCCGCGGTTCTGGTGGCGGCCAGGAGCGAGAACAGCCACAGCGAGCCGAGGGCCAAGCCGCCGATCACGTCGGTGAACCAGTCGGAGCCCAGGTACAGCCGGGTCGCTCCGACCAGGACCGCCAGAAACACGGCGGCCGCCCATAACATCACCGTGCGAGCCCAAGTGGCGGTGTCGGCAGCTAGCAGCGCGGCGAGCATCCCGTAGACGGCGACGCTGAGGGTGGTGTGGCCGGAGGGGAACGCGGAGGCGGAGAAGTGTCCGACGGCTTGGGCGAGCGGCGGGCGGGGCCGTCCGACCAGGATCTTGACGAGCCGGAAGAGTGCTTCGGCGCCGAGATAGGCGCCGCCCAGCATGGCGGCCGGCTGCCACGACCGGCGCCGGGCCCACCAGGCCAGCCCGACGATCACGACCAGGGGGATGACGACGCCGGAGCTGCCGAGGGCGGTGACGACGGTGTTGACGCTCGTCAGCCAGGTCTCGCGGTGTTGCACGAAAAAGCCCAGCACGGGCCGGTCGACGGCGTTGAGCGACTCGGCCGCCAACACATCCTGGGTGACCGCACCCAGCGCCCAACCAGCCAAAGCGATAAGCGCCAGGGAGGCGGTCAGTTCCAGGCCGAGGGCGCCTTCGGGATGGAGGCGGCGGGCGAGGTAGTCGAGTTGACGGCGGTAACGGCCCCGCAACCGCGCCACCCGGGGCCGGTTGGCTTGGCGCTCCGCGAAGGCCCGGATGCGGTCCTGGTTGCGGGCGACACGCCGGGCCGCCCAAAAGGTGGCGACAACAACCACGACGAGCAGGAACAGCAGCAGACTGGCCTTCTTGGCCACCGATTCGACGTGGCGGTAACTGGAGCCCCCGGCGTAGCCCGCCAGCACGAACGACGTCGCCCAGATCGTCCCACCGGCCACGTTGTAGACCGCGAACGTCCGGTACTCCATGCCCGCCATACCGGCCATGCCCGGGATCATGACCCGCAGGGCGGCGGTGAAACGGCCCAGGAACACCGCCTTGCCGCCCTTGTCCGACAGGTAGCGCTCGGCCCGGTCGAGATGCTCGGGTTTGACGATCCGCCCGATCGTGCCGTGCAGCAGCCGCCGGCCGAAGTGTTTGCCGACCTCGAAGCCGACGGTGTCGCCGATAATGGCCCCGGCCACCGCGGCCGCGATGGCGGCGGGCAGGCTCACCCGGTGCTGGAAGGCCAGGACGCCGCCTAGCAGCACCGCGATCTCGCCGGGGAACAAGAACCCGAGGAACGCCGACGACTCCAGGGCAGGCACCGCGAAGATCACGGCCAACGCCACCCAGCCCCGAAGGCCCAAGATGGTGTCTCCGAGGTGGCTCACGGCCGGCCCCAGGCCTCATAGACCCGATCAGCGAAGTCGTCCAACACCTCCGAGCACTCTCTCAACCTCCTGGCGGCCTCCGGCGCCGAGGTGGCACCGAAAAGGTCCTTGACCCGCAGGTCGCGATACCAGCGACGCAGCCGGTCCAGGTTCTGCTCCTCCTGGTCCAACTCGGCCAGCATGAACCTCCATTCGGCTATCTCTGAGCCGATCTCGGAGTCGAACTTGGCGCACTCGCGGACAAACTCGCCCCAGCCAACCTCTCGCTCGGCGATGAAGACCTCCACGAGCCCGGTGATGCTCGGATCGCCCTCGCCCACCCCGACCACGGTGGCCTTGCCGCCCGCCCGCTCCACGATCGCGACCGCCCGGGCCACGCCTCCGTCGAGCACTTCACCGTCGGGCACCACCCACGTGCCAGTCTGCAGAGAAACGGCGCCCACCTTGCGCAGCTCCCGCCACACCAATCGCCCCGGTCGTGTCGCCTGAGAGACCCCCATTGCCGTTGTTACCAGGCGATCTCGGCGACCGCGGTCGGCGCGATCATGAGTGGGCGGTTGCCGTGATGAGCCAGCTCGATGGCGACGCCGCCGATAACGAACTCCCGTAGCTCGCTGCGGCCGGACGATCCGACGACGATCGCGTAAGCATCCTCGATCTCACCGACGCGATGCAACAACCGGACGGCGTCGTCAGCCTCCACGACTGTGCGGGTCGCAACGCCCGCCTCGCTCAGCGGTCGACACCACCGGGCGAGTTGCTCCTCGGTCGGCCGGCCCTCCGGGCTCGACAGGGTGCCATGAACGACGATCACCTCGGCGACGAGATCGACCGCCAGGCGTACCGCCAATGCCACCGCTCGGGACGCTCCCTCCGAGCCGTCAACGCCCACCACGATGTGCCTGGCACTACCCGCCATCGCCTCCGGCTCATCCATTGCGTACGCGCCTCGAGCACCTACCGCTGGGGCCATGGAATGCGGTAGGACACAAAATTCTACCTGGAGAGATCATCTCCCGATCTTGCTCGCCGTCAACGCCAGATGTCCACCACACTCGACCGTCGCGTCGCTACGCCAACGCGCCGAGAACCGTGCAACGCGAAACGCGATTCCTTGGTCGCCCGCCTGAGTGCCACAGTGCCTGGGGGCGCCGGCGGCCGGCGAAATCTGACATTTCCCCGCCGGACGGCCGGGCATGCCATAGCGCCTAGCGGACTGGGCCCTTGAAAAGAACTCCTCCCACCGAGGGGAGCTGCCTTCTCCCCTTTCTGCCACGATGGCAACGAGTCGGCCGTCGAACCTAGCCGGGACCAGACGATGGACGTGAGCTGGACTTACATGAGCGTCCAGTACGGCTCGGTTTCGGTCCAAGCGAATCCGTTCCCCTGGCAGAGGACCTCGCTGTGCGACGACTGCTAGAGCTCGGTGTCACCCAAAGTCTCCGTTCGGTCAACGCCTCTCTCAAAGCGTGGCGGCTACCGCCATCTGTTCTGCTTCTTCACGTTCCCAAGCATTCTTCGACGCCGGGTTTGGGCACGGCGACCAAAGAGGACGATATATCTCGCTGGCCGGGGCTGGGCTCGGTAGTCCGAGTTATGGGACACCCCAGACATTCTCGAAGTGCCAGGGCTGTTTAGCTCTCAATTTTGAGCCCGCATTCTCACACTGAAGATGGATCTCGGCATCGGACACGTTGGGGTCTCGGGCGCCCCGAATGCCATTGGACTGGCAGTCGGGATACAACAGGTCGTGCCTGCATGCCGAGCAAGGCCAGCGTCTCCGCAGGGCGGATTGGCAGAATGAGTTGGCACTCAAGAAGGGATCCGACTGGATCCCAGTGTTCGATAGCGGCTTCGAGACCCCGGCCAAGCACACCGCTCGCTGGGCGGAGTGGGGTGGGATGTGGGGGCTGGATCTTCGGTGTTTTCGTCTTCATCCCAGGTGTTGGCCACGTTGCCGTCGGTGGCCACCTGCTCTTCCTGCTGGTCAGCGCCGGGCTCGGTGCCGCCGGCGGCGCACTCGGGGGTGCGCTGACCAGCATGGGTATCCCCACGTACGAGGCCGACCTGCGCGCCGCCACTTCCTCGTCATCGCTCGCGCCACGCCCGGCGAAGTTGAGCGGGAACGCGAGTTACTGGGGCACACCACCTCGACCACCACCAGGCGACGCCGGCCCCAAGCGGGGCCTGAGAGCCGCCGCCGGCGCAGCAAGAGAAGCAGGCCAGTGCCCAAGGCTGGCATCCGCGAGGCAAGTCGCACGCGAGGCGGCGCTCGCCGCCAGCTGGATCGAACTATCCGCGTGACAGTACGATAAGTCGCACGCGCAAATCGGAGGTAACTGATGACCATCATCGCCCTCAGCGTTCACCGCTTGGTGACGAGTTGGTCCGCCACCCAGCTCGGCCAGCGAGAGGTTACGTTGCTGGGTAGCGGCGACGCAGCGCTCGTGGACCTAAGGCTGTCGTTGACAACCGTCCTCGGCAGAGGATCCCAGCGACCCAACAACATGTCCAGCTGATGGCGCTCTCATCACCGGGCAGCGAGATCGCGGATCGGCCGTACCATGTGGTGGGCGTCTTCGCCCGTCGAGACGATGCCGTCGAGGCCTTCCATGCTCTTGGTGAGACCGGGTTCAATAAGAATGAGCGATCGCTCATTGGTCGGCAAGAGCCAGGCGATTTTCCCGACACCCTTGAGTTGCGGCCCCACTTCGACCCCGCGGAACTCTCCGCCCAGGAAGCGCTACGGATGGCAAATGATGACGCCAAGGACGGCCTCATGGGGATCGCGGCAGGAACCGCCCTGGGACTGATCGCCGGTGCCGTTGCTCTGGCGGTCCCCGGTGTGGGTCCCGCCATCGGCATCGGGATCTGGGGCTACGTACTCGGTGGGGCCGCCGCCGGTGCGGCTACGGGTGTCGTCGCCGGCGGCCTATCTCATCGATGGGAGATTCGCTACCGGGACCTCGTCAGGCAGGACCGCGTGCTTGTCGGAGTTCACGTCGCGGAAGCACCGCGCGCCACCCAGGCTGCCGTAGTTCTGCGAACATTTGACCCGGAGGATGTAGAGGTATTCGACAACCAAGGCAAACTGCGCAACCCCGTCTAGTTCGAGATCTAGAGACCGATACCCCCGGGAGGTGGCGCAGTTGCCCAGGACCGCGAAGACCTCAGAGTTGACGGCGTTGTCCGACGTGCAGCGCTGGGCCGCCGCCTTGGTCGCCCCACCAAACTGTGGGGCGTTTTCCTAGATTCGCATAGCAGGTCTCCCGTAACCCTACGCATAGCCCGACCCCGGGCTGACTCTCTATGGTGGCTGATAATGGGCGATACCAAGAGCGTCGGTCAGGACAAGAAGGATCGGCCGCACGCGGTGAACCGGCCCGCCCCGAACTGGTGGCGGAGCCGGACCAGCTCGCCGTCACGGTCGTGGGGGTGGGTAGGAACATGTGCGCTCCCGATCCGCTCGCGGCGGCGCAGCACGAAACCTAACCTTGTCGGCCGTGCGCCAGAAGCCGCATGACGTCCTCAGCTGCCGGCGTGGCGGGGGGGACCACGTCGCCGATGTCCGCCGGTGCGGGAAAGGCGCCGGCGAGCAAGACCGCAGCGAAGATGGGGAACTCTCCTTCGTGAACCGGGGGAAAACGTACACAGTCGATCTCGGCCAGAAGGACCTCACCCCCCCGGACCCTCCAGGCGAAAGCCGATGCCGGCGTCGGAACCGTTCCTGGTCCACGGCCGTGGAATCACCCTGCCAGCCGCGGCGGTGGCTCCGTTGGTATACCCGCGCCCGCGCCGATGCCCAAACGCAGAGTTACAGCCATACAGCCTTCCACTACCAACCCATCCTTGCTCAAGTCCAAACTCGTAACAACCGGCGACAATGCTGGTGCAGCACTATTTCGAGATCGTTCGGTAGAGCTTCGTGGTGACGCCACAGCAACAGTCGGTGGTGGCTGTCAAGACCCCTTTCTCCTACCGGTCATCCTGGGCCGCTCCTCACGCGCGTCCAGGTCATTCGTCTTCGCTTCGCTCCGGGCGCTCCACCTGGACCCGTGCTCCGGGGCGCGCGGGGCCACGATTTGGAGAGAAGGACGCCTGTAGCAGCGCTGATGAACTGTTGCCAGAGATCTCCAAATAGGATTGCCCTCAACACTGATCCGCTGACCTCGCCGCCATTGACAGCTTGCTACGGACAAAGGACGCGCAGGGCGATCTTGGCACAACGCACGATTACAATTACAAGGCGACTACCCGGCGCCGAACCTCGCCAGCTGACCGCCAAGATCGTCCACACCGCCTGTCGCCGAGACAGCGACCCCCGAACGGTTGTCCTCCTCGTTCCTCAAACGGGCAAGGCTTTGGCCTGCGCCCAAGGCGCGGATGGCACGAAATCTTGGACCGTAACCGTCGACGCGTGACCCGTTCAAGGCAGAGCAGTACCGTTGGTCGAGCCCAAGAGGCTGTATTGGACGCCTCCCGTTGTCGGAGCCGGTGCCGACGACACTTCGAGCCGACGAGAGCCGCGGCTCCACTTCCCGACCATGTCGGTGCTGCCTCGCCGCACCGGCGGCGCCGTCTCGGTCCATCCCGGCAGATGAGCGACATACCACTGCAGGATCGTCATGGGCGAAGGCTGCGCCGCTCCGAAGCTCTGTGCGGTGATATCGCCTGTCACCTTCGCCGGGCCGAAGCTCGTGCTTCCCGGGTACTCCGGAATGCCCGAAAGCGCGCCGCTGTGGTTGATCGCCGGTGATGACACGGTTTTCGAGCAACCCGCCATGCCGAGGGCCGACACCACCACCACCACGCCGACAAATCCCGCGACTGTGCCGCTGAGCACCCCGGCGGTCCCGTGCCGCTCGCCCCTCATGAAGCCTCCGTTGCGGCTCGTTTCCCGATTCGGCGCCAGCCCGAACCATCGGACTGTGCCAACTGAGACGATAGCTCGGCTGGGCGTAGACGGGCCAATCGGCGCACACAGGCGTTGGTCGCGAATACGGGATCACTCGCGGTTTACACCATCGGCTAATCCAAGTCGCGACGAGCGTGTCGCCATCGAGGCTCACCTCGAGGCTGCGAACGCTGCCGTGGCGAGCTGGCCATACCGGCCCGGGGCCCTGGCGGCCACCGACGCCGACCGGCCGCCACGCCACCGCGTTCGGTCCTCGACCACCTCGTGGCGCGCCTGGTGTCACCCGCCGACGACCCTGCCGCAGGGCGATCAACACCACAAAGGCGGTCGCTAACGCGAGCAGCAGGACGCGGATGCCGACTCGGGCGAACTGGGCGGCTGTCACGTTGATTGATGTCCAGTCGGGTCAGCGACGCTTGCCACAAGAGGGTGGCCAGGGCCGGTCACCAGTAAAAGCGGTCCGACGTTGACGCCGACCAGGAGGGGCCCATATCCCCGCTCCGGTATCTCGGCCCGACGACGAATCCCCGACCAACACCGCAGCCACGACCGCCCCGCCCACCCTCAGAGGCTGACGGTCTGCTTCGCGTGCCTCCAGGGTGGTTGGCATGCCGGGGCGGAGCACGGCCCGGTAGGCGAACCAGCCGACCACGGCGGCGGCCAGCCACGGCAGACCGAGGTGGGTCAGGAAGGCGCCGGCGTCGAGGTGGCGGGCGGAAGCGGCGATCAGGTTGGTCAGGTTCGACACCGGCACGGCGCCGGGCTGCCAGGCGTTGTGTTGATGATGGGGACATTCGTTCGCTGGCCCGCCGGCGCGGCCGTCGGGCTCGTGCTTCAGATGCTCGGCCTGTGGCTTCTCGTGACCCGCTGGGTCCCCGCTTAACCGAAAGTGTCCGACGAAGGATCAGCGCCCGTCACTGCGACGTCGCGTGAACCATCCCGATGCGCTTCCTGGTCGCCTGTAGCAGCCCGCCGCGCCCACCGCCGGGGCATCGACGGGGCTGCCCCACGACGGCCCCAAATGCCCTACCCGGGGGACTGTTGCATTGATCCATCCTGCGACAGCTCGTCGCCGGAAAACGCGGCTCGGGTGTCGCGCCCAGGTAGTCGGATTAACAGGAAACTCGAAGTTACGAGGCTTATCTTGGCCGTACCCATAGTCGCTGGTTGGCGTGGTGCACGTACAATCGTCGGGTCCCCTCCGGGGTTGAGTCGGAATTCCCGACGGCCCATAGGCAAAGGGAAGCGGCATCATGGATCCGAAGGCGGCTCCCGGCCCGGCCCCCGATTCACGCAAGGTTGCTCAGCGTCAACTCGGCCGGATCGCGGCTGCCCGCCGTGTGCTGGCAACCAAATCGTTGGCCGCGCTTGCCATATTGATCGTTCTCATCGTGTTCGTGATCGAGAACTCCCACAGCCGGTAAAGGTGCATCTGTTCTTTGCCAGCGGCCATCCCCGGCTGATCTGGGTGATCGTGTTCTGCTCCGCCCTCGGAGGTTTGGTCGGCTACCTGATCGGACGACCGAGCTCATCGCGCCGTTGAGACGGCGATCAGTATCGATCGCGGTGTTGGAAGTCCTCGACGACGATCATGACCGCCAGGTCGGTCAACGATACGAGTACATCAGCCGGTTCCATACCGCAATGGGGCAGCCCGAACCAGCGCGTCGGTCTCGTGCGCGAGGATGGGGCGGACATGGGCTCCAGTGAACCGGGTTTGGCGGCGGCCGACGCGTTGGTGTTCTTCGGCGCGACGGGTGATCTTGCCCACAAGATGATCTTCCCCGCTCTCTACCAGATGGTGAAGAGCGGCACCTTGAAGGTTCCGGTGATCGGCGTGGCGTCCTCGGGGTGGGGTCTGCCGGAGCTTCGCCAGCGTGCAAGAGACAGCATCGCGGCGGCCGGTGAAGGTATCGACGACGCCGACGCGTTTGACCGGCTGCTGTCGCTCATGGAGTACGTCGACGGCGACTACGGCGACCCCAACACCTTCGACGCACTCAAGGGGCTTCTGGGCGGTGCGCGCCGCCCGGCGCACTACCTCGCCGTTCCTCCCGCGCTGTTCGCGACGGTGATCGAGGGCCTCGCCCGAGCGGGGCTGACCACCGACGCTCGGGTCATCGTCGAGAAGCCCTTCGGGCGCGACCTCGCCTCGGCCCGCGAACTCAACGGGGTTCTACGCTCGGTGTTCGCGGATTCGGCGGTCTTCCGTATCGATCACTTCCTCGGCAAGGAGGAGATCATGAACCTCCTCTACTTCCGTTTCGCCAACTCCTTCCTCGAGCCGATCTGGAACCGGAACTACGTCGCCTGTGTGCAGATCACCGTGGCCGAGCAGTTCGGTGTGCAGGGCCGCGGCGCGTTCTACGAGACCGCCGGCTGCCTGCGCGATGTGGTGGAGAACCATCTGTTCCAGGTGGTCGCGCTGCTCGCCATGGAGCCCCCTGCATATCAGGGCATGGCTGCGGTGCACACCGAGAAGTTCAACGTGTTCAAGGCGATGCGACCGTTGAGCCGCGATGACGTGGTCCGAGGCCAGTTCAGCGGCTATCGCGACGAGGCGGGCGTGGCGACGGACTCCGATGTGGAGACCTTCTGCGCCCTGCGGCTCTTCATCGACTCGTGGCGTTGGGCCGGCGTCCCATGGTACCTGCGGTCAGGGAAGTGCTTGGCCGAAACCGCCGCCGAGGTACTTGTCGAGCTGAAACCGCCGCCCCAGGCGCTGTTCGATGATTCCGCACCCGCAAACGGTCGGGCCAACTACCTGCGCTTCCGGCTCTCGCCCAACCCGGAGATCGCTCTCGCGGCCCGGGTCAAACGTGCCGGCGAGGAGTTCGCCGGAGACCAGCGTGAGCTCTCGCTGCTCAACGCGCAGCCGAACGAGGAACAACCCTACGAACGCCTGCTCGGCGACGCCCTCGCAGGCGACGCGGCGCTGTTCACCCGTGAGGATGCCGTCGAAGCCGCCTGGTCGGTCGTCGACGACGTGCTCGAAGACCACGACCGCGCCCAGCTCTACCCGCCCGGTAGTTGGGGGCCTGAACGCGCCGAGACGCTCATCGCGCCCCATGGGCGCTGGCACAACCCGAGAACCGACTCGACCTGACGAGGTCCCTGCCGCCCACCGACGCTCCGCTCTAGGTGGATCCCTCGACTTGGCTGGCCGGTCCTGAACTTGTGTGTGCGAGTGGTTCGAGCAGCACGAGGGCGACGTCGTCAGTGACATGGCCGCCGGCATGGCTGTTAAGTTGGTCGATGATCCGGGCGATCCCGGTGTCCCCGGCGTCGGGTGAGTTGGCCGCGAGCCCGGCAGCGGCGCACTCGAGGTCGAAGAATCGTCCCGAGCGGTCACGGGCCTCGACCGCGCCGTCTGTATAGAGAAGCACCCTCGTCGACGGCGCGACGGTGATGCGCTCAAGGGTTGGTTCGCTGCCGAGACCCAGCGGGGGGGTGGGGCGCGACGCGTCGAGGCGTTGAACCCGGCCGTTTGGGCTGACGAGTAGCGGGGGTGGATGCCCGCAGTTGGCGACGATGATGTCTTGGCCGTTGATCTCACAGAACACGGCGGTGACGAACTCCTCGCCGTCCACATCGCCGCCGGTGGGCGCAGCGGCGTAGCGGGCTACGAGCAGGTCAAGTTCGTGGGCGACACTCGCCACGTCTGGTTCCATGTAGGCCAGCACCCGGAAACCTCCGAGCACCAGCGCGGCCAGGCGGACGCTGGCCATGCCGTGGCCCCGGACGTCGCCCACGATCACCCGTGCCCCGAACGGCGTGTCGAGGATCTCGTAGCAGTCCCCGCCGACGGTGGCGGCCCGAACCGACGACTGATACCAGGTCGCCACCGCCACCGACCCGACCTGTGCGGGCGGTTCGCGAAGAATCGCCCGCTGGGCGGCCTCGGCCACCGTGGAGAGGTCGACGAGGCGCCGCTCGCGTCGGATCCGCACCGACGCAGCCCTGGTCGCCACGACGGTTCCGACGACGACGACGGTCATGCGGACCACCGTGGCGTGCCCGCTGCTGCTATCCGCGAAACCGAGCCCGAACGCCATGGCGGCGGCCATACCTCCGAGGACACCCACCCAACGGGGACGGGCGCCACCCGAAGCGAGAAATGGTGCGACGACCAGCGCCCCGGAGATGTTCGCCGACGGCAGGGACAAATCGATGACCGCCAGCACGACGAGGACCGCGGCCGCGGCCGCGATCCATCGCAGTTCGCTGACCCGGGCTTCCCCTCCGCTAATCGCAGGCGCCGTCATGAACACCAATCTTGACTTGGTGTCGCGGGGGTCTGCTGGCGCGCGACGCGGTCGATGTCCGGGTACGAAGCCGACCGCCGAGGTGGAATATGACCTCCGCGCTCTAAACGCCTGCGAGATCGGCCGCGAAGGGGTCCGGCGCGGCGTTCTTGGGCGCCTCGGCTTCGAGTTCGACCTTCTCGGCGGTGAGCGCCTGGCGGGCCTCGTCGCTCACCACCGGGAAGTGGGGGTCGATCCCCATCAGGGTGTGCGCGATAACCGCTGACACACAGATCCGGGCGAACCACTTGTGGTCGGCGGGGACCACATACCATGGCGCCCATTCGGTGCTGGTGTTCGACAGCATCTCGGAGAACGCCGCCTGGTAGCCCTCCCAGTACTTCCGTTCCTTGGCGTCATTGGCGGAGAACTTCCAGTTCTTCTCGGGCAGGTCGATACGTTTGAGGAAACGGACGCGTTGCTCCTCGCGTGACATGTTGAGGAGTATCTTGACGACGCTGATGCCGTTGTCGGTGAGGTAACGCTCCCAGTCGTTGATCTCCCGGTACCGGCGTTGCCACACGTCGGGGCCCTTGGCTTTCTCCGGCAGCCTTTGTCGGACGAGGTTGTCGGGGTGGACCCTCACCTCCAGCACCTCCTCGTAATGCGAGCGGTTGAAGATGGCGATCTGCCCCCGTGACGGGAGGTGGCGGTCGTAGCGCCACAGGAAGTCGTGGCCGAGCTCCTCAGCGGAGGGGACCTTGAAGCTGTGGACCTCGACGCCCTGGGGGTTCACGCCGCTCATGACGTGGCGGATCGTCCCGTCCTTGCCGCCCGCATCCAGCGCCTGCAAGCAGATGAGCACACCATGGCGGTCTTGGGCGGCGAGGCGGCCCTGGTAGTCGGCCAGGAGTTTGACGCCGTGCTTGAGGACCTTGGCTCCGTCTTTCTTCTTCAGGAACCCCGCCTTGCAGCCCGGGTCGAAGTCTTCTTCGAGGTTCACTGTCGACCCGGGCGTTACCCGAAGCGGCTCGACGAGGCCCGCAACCTCCGCAGCCCTCGTCTCACCCACGGCTCTGCGCCAGTCGCGGATCGAAGCACATGATCAGCCCGAGGCCACCGGTTGGATACGGCCGTGGCTCCTTCTATCCAACATTGTGGGTGTCGGTGCCGATCGTCGCGCGAGGCCGGAGGCCGCATTCCCGACAACGGGGAGGTTGGTCATTCCGGTGGGAGGCGAACGTCGATGGCCGGAAGGTCGTGGACTTGTTGTTTCGTAAGGTTGAGCTGGATGCCGTCGTCGACGCCGCTCACGGCGCCGATCGGGATAGCCACCTCTTTGCGGCCCCACAGGTGGCCCTCCTGGAGGAGCACGTGGGTCATATGGTGGTCGGCGGCGGCGATGACGAGCCCTTGGACCTTCCCGATTTCGCCGTCGGTGGCATGGACGTGCTCGCCGCGACGCACGACCACCTCCCCGACCGGGAGCGTGTCGAAGACGACAGGCCCCGAAATGTTCCCCACACCCATGCCCATTCCGCCGCCCAAGCCATCACCCCAGATGTAATAGGGCCAGTTGAGCACCTGCCCCTGGCCGTAACCGGCATAGCCGGCGGTCCCCGGCAGGAACTGCGTCTCCTCGGCGGCACCGAGCTTCTCGAACTCCGCCACCGTGCAGGACAGGCAGACCTCTTCCGCCGAGGTGGCGACCAGGTCGAGGGGAACGAGTCGGCCGAGGCCTTGTCGATGCGCCGGCTCGACGACAAGATGGGTGACGGCACGGGCGACGGGGTCGACCACCACCCGGCTCACCTCGCCGCACACCCCGTCGGTTCCGTTGACCTCGGCCCCAATCGTGAACTGAATCGTCTCTGGCATTTCCATCTCCCTCATTGACTTCTTGGCCTGTGGTGCCTGATCTACTGCATTTGAATACGTGACGCGAGCCGGTCGGTACCCTCGTATTCAACGATGCGGCTTCCGCCTCATGCTCACGACTGGCTGCCACGTCGCTCAAGGCGTCGGACGCGCCGTCCACGTCCAGTCCCGGATTTCGGGCATGTCTTGGCCGTGTCTGTCGATGACTGCTTGTGTTCGATGAGCTTGTCGTGCACCATCTGTTTCAGGTAGCTGCCTTTGGCGCCGAGTTGGGGTACCCGGTCGACGACGTCTTGGACGAGGTGGAATCGGTCGAGGCCATTTTGGACCCGGTGATCAGGGCCATCTCCTGCCTCCTGGGTGTTGACGCTCGAATGTGATGCGCTACCAGGGGTCCGGAGCAACGCCTGCGGAGGCCGTCCGACGCTGCGGGCAGGGTCCGACACGGTATCGGTCTGCGCCGTGCCCCCATCATGGTACACCCGCGGCGAGCAGGCGATCCCTGCCGGCGCAGGTGTCGAGGCGTCACCCGTCGGGCATTTCGTCTTGGAGAAGGGACTCCCCGCAGTCGCGTGTACGATCGCCGCAGAGCCGCGGGAGCACCCTGCGGTGGTGGTCTCCGGCCCCAACCTCGGCTGGAGCCACGGCGTTGCTCCGGACCCCGGTGGCGCAATCCTCCATGCGCCACAAGAAACGGAGTCCGAACCATGACCGCACCACTCGTGTCCGTGCCGGGTCGCGTCGAAGAAGGCATCGGTGAACAGCCTCCGGCAGCACCGCCACCACACGCCGTGGTGGCGGTGTACGCCAGCGAGGAAGATCTGACCGCCGCCATCAAGCACCTGGAGCAGGCGAAGTTCGACATGGCGAACATCTCGGTTCTCGGGAAAGGTATCAGCGAGGAACGCCACGTCGTCGGCTTCGAGACCCCAAGCACCCACACAACCCGGTGGGCCAAATGGGGAGGGATGTGGGGATGGATCTTCGGGGCGTTCGTGTTCATCCCCGGTGTCGGACACGTCGCGATCGGCGGGTACCTCCTGTTCCTGCTGCTGTCGACCGCGGTGGGGGCGACCGGTGGCGCCCTCGCTGGTGCGCTGACCGGAGTGGGCATCCCCACCGACGGCATACCCAAATACGAGGCCGATCTGCGTGCCGATCGTTTCCTCGTCGTCGCCCACGGGACACCCGCCGAGGTTGAACTAGCCCGCGGCCTACTAGGGCAAACAACTCACGAACGCATCGACCACCACAACAGCGTCGCGCCGACGTCGGGCGAAACCGAATCGGCGCCGTGATGCTCCGGTGAACGCGCAGACGGCAATGGCGGGGGCGTGACCGGGCGAGGATGCATCGTGGTCGGCGTCGACGGCTCGGAGAGCTCGCAGCGGGCGCTCGCTTTCGCCCTCGATGAAGCACGGCTGCGGGGCTGGGAGGTCGAGGTGCTGCATGCCTGGTCGTACACGACGATGACCTTCTCGCCGTTCACGCCAACCGCGAACATCGGCGGCGCCGACATCGAGGCCGCCGGCTCGGAGATCCTCGACAGGGTCTTGGCGGCGGCTGAGACTTCGGGCGCCACGGTGACCCGCCGCCTCGTGATGGATGCGTCGGCGGCCCACGCTCTGCTCGAAGCTGCGGCGGCGGCCGGCCTTCTCGTGCTCGGAACACGCGGTCACGGCCCCGTCGCCGACCTGCTGCTGGGAAGCACAAGCGAGCACTGCGCCCACCATCCCCCCTGCCCGATCGTGATCGTCCCGTGAGGACCGCCCGCCGGTTGGCCACCAGCACCCGGGCCGACCGTGCGGCACGGATTACGGCACGGATTACGACATAGGTCCACCGGGGGGAGAGCTTTCCCCGGACATATCGAACCGCAAGACTGCAAGGAGTGGTGGTGGCTCAAACCGACAGCATCGCCGAGCCTGGCGGTCACAGATCGCTTCGCAACCTCAACGTGACCGGTGCCGCCGCGGCGGCCGTGGGTTTCGGCGTTGACGCCCGCTTCGTCGGAGAACAGGCCGTGCTCGCCGTGCACGGCGCGATAGACCTGTTCAGCGGAGCGGAGTTCGGTGCGTTCTTCGACGCGGTGATCGCCAGCGGATACCGCTCGGTGGTGCTGGACCTGGTCGAGCTTGACTTCGTGGATGTCGCCTGCCTGCGGGTCATCGCCTACGCCGCCAGCCGCCTCATGGCCTCGGGAGGGGACCTCACGATCCGATCCCCTTCGTCGACGATCACCCGCACCCTCGACATCGGTTGGCTGGGCCGACTCGCCCAGGTGGAGATTCCCGGGCCGACACCGGCGCGTCTGGGTCCCGAGCAGGTGTCCGTTCCCGACGCCGCGGTCCGGCGCGACAACGGCCGCCGCCGGGGATTGGCGGCGATCCAGGTCGACGACGACACGATGGACGCCGCCCTGCAAGTGGTGGCCGACCTCGTTCAAGGCCTCGTGGCGGACTCCGACGGGGTCAGCGTCACCGTCCGCCGTCGCGGGCTTCTCGCCACTGTCGCCGCCACCGACCAGACCATTTCCGACATGGACCACGACCAGTACGCCACCGGAGAAGGCCCGTGCCTGGACGCCGCGACCAAAGGACACTGGTTCCACGCCGATTCCCTCGACCACGAGACCCGCTGGCCCGCCTTCACGCCCCGGGCCACACAGCTCGGCGTCAACGCCATCCTCTCGACTCCGCTACTGGCAGGAGAGCAACCTGTCGGGGCGCTGAACATCTACTCGCGCACCCCCGCCACCTTCGGGCCCGAAGACCAGGAGATGGCGGCGGTGTTCGCCGCCCACGCCTCGGCCATCTTGACCGACAACCGAGACGACCTCCCCGATGACGCTCAGCCCCGACAGCATCACCAGGCCTGGGCCGCCGGCCCGGTCATCGCCATGGCCGAAGGAGTCCTCATGGAACGCGAAGGAATCGACCAACACGACGCCTACACGACTATGGAGGACTTCGCTCGGCGAACGCGGCGACCGCTGTACGAGCGGGCCGAGGACATCGTCGCCTCGACCCGGCGCCCCCATCCTCACCACCCCACGGGACCGACATCGTGACCACCGCGACATGACCACCCACCAGCCCCCGCAACCACCGGACCGGTCGAGGACAGGGACCGACGCTGCGGGTTCGCTCGGCCTACCAGAACAAATTCGGGTGGGCCTGTTCGACCTCGACGGTGTAATCACAAAGACAGCGAAAGTGCACGCCGCGGCGTGGAAGGAGATGTTCGACGCCTTCCTCAAAGCCCGGGCCGCGGAGCGCGGCGAGAAGTTCGTCGAGTTCGACCCGGTCGGCGACTACGACGCCTACGTGGACGGCAAACCCCGAGCCGACGGGACCCGTTCGTTCCTCGCCTCACGCGGCGTCGTGTTGCCCGACGGAGGCTCCGACGACGCGCCCGACGCGCAAACCGTGCACCGTTTGGGTGAACGGAAGAACGAGATCGTGTTGCGCATGATCCGCGGCGACGGCGTCGAGGTTTACGGCGGCTCTCTCCGCTACCTCCGAGCGGTCAAGGCAGCCGGCATGCCGCGCGCCGTGGTGTCGTCGAGCGCCAACTGTGCCGAGGTGCTCGCCGCGGCCGGCATCGAAGACCTCTTCGACGCCCGGGTCGACGGTGTCACCGCCACACGTGACCATCTGGCCGGAAAGCCGGCGCCGGACATGTTCCTCGCCGGGGCCGCGGTCCTCGGGGTTCCCCCGGCTGGCGCCGCGGTGTTCGAAGACGCCCTGGCCGGCGTGGCCGCGGGTCGCGCCGGGCAGTTCGGTTTCGTCGTCGGCGTCGACCGGTCCGGGCAAGCCGCCGAACTCAAAGCGCACGGCGCCGACATCGTCGTCGGCGACCTGGCCGAACTGCTCGACGGCCCGTGATCAACCATCCGGCGTTTCTGGTCGAGCCGTGGTGTCTCCGGGCGACCGGCCTAGACTTGGCGGTGCTGGCCCAGACGGAATCGGTGTTCGCCCTGGCCAACGGGCACGTCGGCTGGCGCGGGAACCTGGACGAGGGGGAGCCGAATGGGCTGCCCGGCTGCTATCTCAACGGCGTCTACGAGCTGCGCCCCCTGCCCTACGCCGAGGCCGGCTACGGGTATCCCGAATCCGGGCAGACCGTGATCAACGTGACCGACGGAAAGCTGATCCGACTCCTAGTCAACGACGAGCCGTTCGACGTCCGCTACGGCCAGCTGCGCTCCCATGAGCAGTACCTCGACTTTCGCCGCGGCATCCTCAACCGTACCGTCGAATGGGTCTCGCCGGCCGGCCGAGGCGTCGCGGTGTCGTCGACCCGGCTGGTGTCGTTCGCCCAGCGTGCCATCGCCGCCATCAGCTACGTCGTCGAGCCCCTCGACGGCCCGCTGCGCGTCGTTGTGCAATCCGAGCTCGTCGCCAACGAACAGAGCACCTCGTCGAGCGGGGATCCCCGGGTGGCGGCGGTGCTGGAGGCGCCGCTCATGGCCGAGGACCACTGGGCAGACCAGGCGCGGGTCGGCTTGGTTCACCAGACCCGCCACAGCGGCCTGCGCGTCGCGGTGGCAGCGGATCACCTCGTCGAGGGCCCACCCGCAACCGGGCTGCGTTCGGAAAGCTTCGCCGATCTCGCCCGGGTGACGGTGACCGCGACACTCGAGGCGGGGCAGCGGTTGCGGCTGATCAAGTTCGTCGCCTACGGCTGGTCGGAAACCCGGTCGCGGCCCGCGGTGCGTGATCAGGTCGACGCGGCGCTCGCCCAGGCGACCGCGGTCGGCTGGGAGCGACTGCTGGCCGAGCAGCGAACGTTCCTCGACGACTTCTGGGACCGGGCAGACGTTGAACTCGACGGGGACCCCGAAATACAGCAAGCGGCGCGGTTCTCGCTGTTCCACGTCCTTCAGGCCGGCGCCCGGGCCGAGGGCAGGGCGATCGCCGCCAAGGGCCTCACCGGTCCCGGCTACGACGGGCACTGCTTCTGGGACACCGAAGCGTACGTGCTGCCCATGCTCACCTACATCGCCCCCGACACCGTCGCCCAGGCGCTGCGCTGGCGTCACGCCACCTTGCCCATGGCCAGCGAACGGGCCCGTCAACTCGGGTTGCGAGGCGCCGCGTTCGCGTGGAGAACCATCCACGGTGAGGAATGCTCCAGCTATTGGCCGGCCGGCACCGCCGCGTTCCACATCAACGCCGATATCGCCGCCGCCGTGGCCGGCTACATCGACGCCACCGGCGACGAGGACTTCGCCCGCACCGCCGGCCTCGAGCTGCTCACCGAGACGGCACGGTTGTGGTGCGCGCTCGGCCACCACGACGCCACCGGCGGGTTCCGTATCGACGGGGTCACCGGACCTGACGAGTACAGCGCTGTCGCCGACAACAACATCTACACCAACCTGATGGCCCAGCAGAACCTGCGTGCCGCCGCCGACATGGCCGGCCGGTACCCTGAGCGGGCCCGCGAGCTGGAAGTCGACGACGCCGAGGCGGCCCGGTGGTGCCGCGCCGCCGAGGCGATGTACATCCCCTATGACGAGGCGCTCGGGATCCACCCCCAGTCAGATGGCTTCACCGACCACCAGGTCTGGGACTTCGACGCCACCACCGCCGAGCAGTACCCGTTGCTGTTGCATTTCCCCTATTTCGATCTGTACCACAAACAGGTCGTCAAGCAAGCCGACCTGGTGCTCGCCATGCACCGCCGAGGCGACGCGTTCAGCCCCGAGGAGAAAGCCCGCAATTTCGCCTACTACGAACGCGTCACCGTCCGCGACTCCTCGCTCTCCGCCTGCACCCAGTCGGTCATCGCGGCCGAGATCGGCCATCTCGCACTGGCCTACGACTATCTGGCCGAAGCGGCTCTCATGGATCTCGACGACCTCGAGCACAACACCCGAGACGGCCTTCACATCGCCGCCCTGGCCGGCACCTGGATCGCCCTCGTCGCCGGCCTCACGGGCCTGCGCGACCAAGGCGGCACGCTCAGCTTCGCCCCCCGACTCCCCGACCAGCTCACCCGCCTCGCCGTCAAGATCTTCCTCCGACGGCGCCGCATCGCAGTCGACGTGACACCGGAGACTGCCACCTACACCCTGCTCGACGGCGAACCGCTCCCGATCCTTCACCACGGCCAGCCGGTCACCGCGTCACGCGATCACCCGATCGCGGTCCCAATCCCCGCCGCCGCCGCCGAGCCGCCGGAAGCGACGCAGCCACCCGGGGCGCCGCCCGGCCCCCCGCTCCAGGAAGGTTCCGCACCTCCAACCAGGTTGAGGTCTTCCGGGCAACCGCCGACCGACGGCAGGCATCCGGTTACATCCACACGCGATCAAAGGAGATAAGGACGATGCCAACCGATAACCCGATGCAGCTCGGCGTAGTGGGCCTCGGGCGGATGGGGGCGAACATCGTTCGCCGACTGATGCGCGACGGGCACGCCTGTGTGGTCTTCGACGTCAACGCCGATGCGGTCAAGGATCTCGAGAAGGAGGGAGCGACCGGGGCGGGTTCGCTGTCCGACTTCGTCGAGAAGTTGTCCAAGCCTCGCGCCGCGTGGGTCATGGTCCCCTCCGGTGAGATAACCGGCGAGACCATCGAAGGGCTGGCTTCCCACATGGAAAAGGGCGACATGATCATCGACGGGGGGAACTCCTACTACCGAGACGACATCGCCCGAGCCGCAACGCTGTCAGCTCAGGGTATCCACCTGGTCGACTGCGGGACCAGCGGCGGGGTATGGGGGATCGACCGGGGCTACTCCCTCATGATCGGCGGCGACGCCGACATCGTCGAGCACCTGGGACCGATCTTTTCGAGCATCGCGCCAGGCATCGACTCGGCATCTCGGACCCCGGGCCGCACCGGGGAACCCGAACCTGCCGAGCACGGGTTCTTGCACTGCGGCCCGAACGGGGCGGGGCACTTCGTGAAGATGGTCCACAACGGCATCGAGTACGGGATGATGGCGTCCTTCGCCGAAGGGCTCAACGTCTTGCACAACGCCAATGCTGGTAAGAAGAGCGCCGACTCCGACGCCGAGACCGCCCCGATGGAATCCCCCGAGTTCTACCAGTTCGACATCGACACCACCGCCGTCGCCGAAGTGTGGCGCCGCGGCAGCGTCATCGAGTCATGGCTGTTGGACCTGACCGCCACCGCCCTGTTCGACTCGCCTGATCTCTCCGAGTACACCGGGAGGGTGTCGGACTCCGGCGAAGGACGCTGGACGTCGATCGCGGCGATCGACGAAGGGGTCCCCGCGCCGGTGCTCACCACCGCTCTCTACTCCCGATTCGCCTCCCGCGGCCTCGACGACTTCGCCGACAAGGTGCTCTCCGCCATGCGCAAAGGATTCGGCGGCCACGACGAAAAGAAGGCCTGAGGTGCCCGTAACGGCCACACGAGCACAGATGGCCAATCCGGTCGATGTGCTGTTCGGCTTCGACGAGACGCTCGTGCACTCCGGCGGTTCGGGGCGCGCAGCTTGGAAGGCCGCGTTCGACAAGCTCCACCGCATCCGCGTCGGACATCGGCGAGCACAGCTTCGCGCCCGGTCATTCACCGGCTCAGATCAGCGGTGGAAGGCCGTGGTGACCCGACCCTGGTGGGGAAGGGGACTGTCGAGGCCGTCGAGGTAGCGCACCGCCGAATGGAGCCTGTCCACCAGTGCGTGGGCCAAGTCCACCGAGAGTTCGCTGCGTCCGACGATGCGCTGAACCGTAAGGTCGGTCATATCGGCCGCCATCGGGTAGGCGGGGATCAGCCAGCCGTACTGGCGAAGGTGGTGGCCCAGATCGTACAGATCCCACTTGTGGGTGTAGCCGTTGTGCGTCCTCCTGTCGCAAAGGTCGCCACTGGGCGGCCAACCTGCTTCCCGGCTCGAATGGCCGAAACTGCTGCCGGCATATTCGGACTCCCTAGAGAGAGTGTCGTCACGATGGACCTCGGGGGCTTTATCGGTTCGGGTGGTCGACGCCGACGGGCGGCAGGTCCTGCACGACCAGTTTGGTGATGTTGAGGCGGATACCGTGATCGAGACCCATCACCGCCGCTATCGGTATGGCCACCTCCTTCCGACCCCACAGGTGGCCCTCCTGAAGGAGAATATGGGTGAGGCGGTGATCGCCCGTGGCGGTCATGAGACCCTGGACACGCCCGATGGCGCCGTCGGTGGCGTGGACTTGGTCATTGCTGCGCACCGCCACCTCACCTACGGGGACGCTGTCGCGTGTGACCGGCTCCGCGAAGTTCCCTGACCCGGGCCCCGGGCCACCCATGCCGCCGCCCGCGTAGTAGGGCGGGTAGTACGGCCACGAAAGCCCCTCTCCCGGCGCGAATCCGCCGTAGGCGTCGGGTCGCGGCAGCAACTCCGTCTGTTCGGCCGCTTCGAGCTTCTCGAAAGCAGCCAACGAGCAGCGGAGCCGCACCTCACCCGGCGCAGCGTCAACCAGGTCGAGAGGCACAAGACGCCCGGGTCCCGTCTGATGCTTCGGTTCGACGATCAGATGAGTGACCGCCCAGGCGACGGGGTCGACGACCACCCCGCTCAGCTCTCCACAGACCCCGTCGCTGCAAAGCACATCGACGCCTATCGTGAAACACGCCACCTCGGTCATCGCGTCCCATCCTCCTCGCCTTTTGGACCTGCCGTGCCACCCTGCTCATCGGCTATGTCCGCGCCGGGTACAGCGCTTGGCGTCACGCTCAATCGACCGTCACCCTTCGCCATATCGTCTGCGGCACCGCCGTGTCGCCGAAGGACCGACAACCATCGAGGGGACCACTGCCAGCCGGGTTGTTCCTGGTCCTCGTTCGCCTCGAGTTCGCTGAAACGAAGCGAGTCGAGACGGCTGAACATTCCCCGCAACTGACCGTCCTCCATCACCGGAAGTTGACGGACCCCCTCGTGCAGCAGACACTGGCTGGCCTCGAAGACAGTCGTTGTCGGCGTCACGGAGACCACATCGCCCGAGGCGATACTCGCCGCGGTCGCAGCGTCCTGGTCGGGGTGGCGAACGATGTCGCCTTCGGTGACAATCCCGACGACCTTTCCGTCGTCGTCGACGACGACCACCGCGTGGCGCCCGTCGCGTCGCATGGTTGCGGTGAGCTCGGCGACGGTCATGTCCTGCTCGACCGTGTCGGCGGCGGGGCCCATGACGTCGCTCACCGGGGTGATCCGTTGCCTGTCGACCTCGTAGCGCTGCGACACTCGAATCCCTCGCCTGGTCAGCTTCTCGGTCATGAGTGTCTCAGGGTGCAGTGAACGTGCGAGGAGATGCGCGATCACCGTCGCGAACATCAACGGCAGGATGATGTTGTAATCGCGGGTTATCTCGAAGGCGAGGACCATCGAGGTGAACGGGGCTCCGGAGGCAGCACCGAATGTCGCGGCCATCCCGACGACCGCGAACGCGCCAGGCGAAATAGCGGCGCCGGGAAAGACGGTCGACACGGCGGTACCGACCAGCGCCCCGGCCGACGCCCCAACCAGTAGCAGCGGTGCCAGCGAACTGCCCGAACTGCCCGAGCCGATGGCGATACACCACGCCGCGAGTTTGGCGATGAACACCGCGGCCAGCGTCGCGACGGCGAGGCGGCCGCCGAGGGTGTCGCCGATCACGTCGTAGCCGACGCCCAAGGCTCGGGGCACCGCGAGGCCGATAAGGGCGACGACCCCGGCGCCGATGATGGGATGCCAGAACCGCGAGACCGGCAACGAGGTGAAAAAGTCCTCCAAACCGAATGCGCCTCGGGTGATGACGATGCCCAGGATCCCGCACACCAGGCCCAACACGACATACAACGGCAGCTCGGCCAACCCCGAGAAGTCATTGGGTGGCACAGGGAACAGCGGCCCTTGGCCGATGAGCAACACATGAACTCCGTCGGCGAAGACCGAGGCGACGACGATGGGGACCAGCACCCGGGGAGAGAACTCGAAAAGCAGCAGCTCGATGGCCAACAACACCGCCCCGATGGGCGCACCGAAGATGGCCGACATGCCCGCCGCCGCCCCCGCCGCCAGGAGGACCTTGCGTTCGGCCGGCGAGACTTTCACGGCCTGGCCGAGTAGCGAGCCCAGAGCGCTGCCGGTCAGGATGATCGGCCCCTCGGCGCCGAAAGGGGCTCCGGTGCCGATGGCGATGACGCTGGCCAGCGGCTTGGCCACCGCGGGTCGCACACCGATGCGACTTTGACGCACCAGCACCGCCTCCATTGCCTCGGGGATACCGTGGCCCCGGATGAGCGGCTCCCACGCCGCCAGCACGGACACGACCGCTCCGCCCGCCAGCGCCTCGGGAAGCAGCCACCACCCGGCCCGCAGATGATTCAACGGGGGGAACTGCCATCCGAAACGGTGCTGCAAGCTCAGGTTCAACAGCATTGCCGTCGCTCGAACAAATGCGAAACCCACCACCCCGCCGGCTAAGCCGAGCAGCGCGGCCAGACCGCTGAGCAGGACCAGACGCCCTGGTCGAGCGGCCTGGGAACCCCCCACCGCCGCAGTTACCCTGCGAGCCCGGCGCCGGGAACGGGCCCGATCATCAGCGGTCGGTCACCGTGACGGGAAAGGATCCATCGACCGTTGGGGGCCGCCACTGCATGAACGACGAACTCCCGATCGGGGACATCTCGGTTCACCCGCGAACAACGCGTGCCGATCATCGTGAATACCGTCGAACCTCGCAGACCTTTGACATCGGTGTCAGTGTCAGGTACCGGCGGTCATGGGGAGGGCGGCGAAAGCCGATCGGTCAAGGTTGGTGGTGACGCCGTCGCGGTTGATTGAGACGATGGCCGTAACCGGGATCGACACCTCGCGTCGCCCGAAGATGTGGCCTTCGAGCAGCGAAATAGCGGTAACTTTGCCTCCGTCAGGGTCGACCAGCAGTTCGGCCACGGTTCCGATCCGGCGGCCGTCGCTGGTACGCACCGACAGGTGGGCGCGCAACGCAACCTCACCGTCGTCTGGCAGTTGCTCATGGGTTGCGAACGTGGCCGATCCAGGAGCGCCGACCCAGTAGGTGGCGAACTGCGTGGGCATGTCGGTCCGAGGTAGCCGGCCCGGGATGACGAAATGGGGCGAAGCGAGAACCTCGGCCCGGCTCAGATCGAGCAAGACCCTGTCGTCACCGGTTACGGTGACGTGACGGAGAGCCACGATGCGGCCACTACCTGGTATGTCGGCGTTCGTGACGACCATATGGGT
This sequence comes from Actinomycetota bacterium, assembly GCA_030947025.1. GTDB lineage: Bacteria > Actinomycetota > Acidimicrobiia > Acidimicrobiales > Palsa-688 > JALYXV01. The sequence continues at coordinate 42,787 of JALYXV010000242.1, forward strand.
CACAGCTGCCAAGGCGGGGTCGAAGATGAGCGCCGTTACGCTGCCAACGACGCCGTCGCTGGCGGCGGCAGTGGCGCCAGCGTGAAGGTGTTCGATAGCGGGCATTGGCTGATCTCCTTCGATCGGTGTTGCTCAACTTGCGTCTTCACGGTTCGAGGTTGATCCGGTCGGCGAGCACGGCCACCCGGATCGAGGGTCGCACACCCATATGTCGTATGGCACCGCTGGTAACCGGGATCACCCCAGCGGCGTCTCTGGTGGCACTGAGATACCTGTGAGGCATTGAGGACTCCTGGCGCACTATCGAAGCACATGATGCGACGCCACCGGGGTCCGGGGTAACGCTCTCGGGCCTGTTTGTCGCACACACACACCGGCGCGAAAGGGAGAAGGTCCGTGCCATGCCGACGGTACACCTTGGCGAGCCATCACGGGGCGACGCCGCCCGCGGTTGACCTCCACACACTGCGTCTCGGCGGCGACTCGGCCTCGGTAGTGGCGGTGCACGCGACCGTGTCGAGTTGATCGGGGGTCTCTGGCCCAGATCATCGTCAGGGGGTAGGAGGGAAAATGAAAATGAGCGCCTGGGGAGTACGAGACGACCGTGGCGCGCCTGGGAACATTTCCTTGTGACTGCCTCCTCTGTGTGATCTGACTGGGAAGGTGTACAATTTGGTGAGCCGCGAGGGATGTAACTCGCGGCGCCGGACCCTGGTTGATTCTCGCCACGGCTCGGCAGCGTTGCTCCGGACCTTGGTGGCGCAAAGGAGAAATGCGCCACAGAAGGAGTCCGAACATGTCTGCTGTCCTCATTGCGGTCGGCACTGTCATAGTGGTGGTGCTTATTGGCCTGTCGATGTCGCTGCGTGTCGTGAAGCAATACCAGGAAGGGGTACTTTCCGCCTCGGTCGGGTGGTCGGGGTGAAGAAGCCGGGCTTGAACCGGATCATCCCGGTGATCGACGTGCTCCGGAGGGTGTCGATGCGTATCGTCACCATGCCCATCCAGTCCCAGGGGATCATCACCCGGGACAACGTCAGCGTCGACGTGTCCGCTGTCGCCTACTACCGGGTGGTCGACGCCACCAAGTCGGTGATGGCCATCGAGAACGTGGCATCCGCCATCGACCAGATCGCCCAGACCACGCTGCGCAAGGTCGTCGGCCAGCACACCTTGGACGAAACGTTGGCCGAGACCGACCGGATCAACGTCAACATCCGCGAGATTCTGGATGTGGCCACCGCGGACTGGGGTGTCGTGGTCACCCTGGTCGAGTTGAAGGACATCCAGCTGCCGGAAAGCATGAAGCGGGCCATGGCCCGCCAGGCCGAAGCGGAACGGGAGAAGCGGGCCAAGATCATCGCGGCGGAAGGCGAATCATTGGCCGCGGCCGCGTTGGGCGATGCTTCGGACATCATGATGGCCCACCCGCTGGCCCTGCAGCTGCGCAACCTGCAAAGCCTCGTCGAGATCGGCGCAGACAAGAACACCACGGTCGTCTTCCCCCTTGATGAGCACCATCGGGGAGCTCGGCGCCTTCTTGGCCCGCGAGATCAAAGCGGCTGCCGCCTTGCCTGTCCCTGCTACCCCGCGTGTCGCGCCACAACCAGTCACAAACGGTGCGCGATCCGCAGACCAGCAGTAACTGCGAGCCGCTGTTTATCCCAATCCGCGGCTGTTGCCGCGTCGGAGATAGGAGCCAGATGATTCTGAACTTGGACGACGAGCAACACGAGGCGCTGAGCAAGCTGGTCTCGGACTCGGTAGCCGATCTCAGCTACGAGATCGCCGCCACCGACAACTGGGAATATCGAGAGATGCTTCGTGGGCGTCGGGATCGACTTACCGAGATTTCGGTCCAACTCGAATCGGCCGACAGCCCGCTGCCGTCGTAGACGCGACGTGGGAGACGGGGCAAGCGCCGCCCATCTGTCGCCGGCCGCTTCGACCGTCGCCTCTGTTGGGGTCTCGGGTGGCGGGTGGTGCTCGCCGAGCTCCTCGACGGCGCTGGGCGGCACTCGTCCGGCGAAGGCGGCCGGGGTCACCTCATGGACAGCGTGGCGAAGGCCAGGACCTGACCTGGCGTCGATCGCGTAGGAGCCGCCTGGTGCGGACGGCGTCGAGATAGCCGCTGCCGGCGGCCCATGACCTGCGTGGCGTCTCGTCCGTCACCGATGCCGCACAGTTCGAGGACAGTTGTGGTGACCGGGTGGGGCCACCTGTTCGATCCAGAGTCGGGATTGAACGTTCAGCGGGGGGCGTGTGTGGGGGCATGCGCGGTGCACCAGTCGCATCGGCGCCGCCCATCGGTGTTTGGCGGTCTGCCGAGGCGTTCCAGACCCCGATGCAGCGCTCACCGTGGTAGTCCTCCACCACGCAGACTGAGGCGGTGGCTCTTGCGAGCAGCCGACCGTGATCGGGTGAAAGTCCCAGCGCCCGGGCGGCAAGGATCCGGGAGAAGTGACCGTGCGAGATCACGACAACCGGTCCCTCCGCGTCGCGACATGTTCGCCGAGAAATATGTCGGCGCGCGAACCGACCTCGTCGGTCGACTCTCCATCCGGGCATCCGTCTCGCCAGATGTCCCACCCGGGTCGCAATGTAGAGATCTGATCCGGCGTCAGGCCCTCGTACTCGCCGTAGCCGTACTCGGCGATAAGTGGCTCCACGACTGCTTGAGCGTCGGGAAGGGCCAGCCGTGTCGTCTCGAGCGCACGCCTGCGGGGACTTGAGTAGACGACAGGATTCCCGCCCTGAGCGTCCACTGAAGAAGCGACCGCAGGGATACGGCCTGACGCCGACCGTTGTCGGTAAGAGGTAGGTCGGTAACGCCGGTGTACTGCCCGGAGATAGTCCACTCGGTCTCGCCGTGGCGAACAATGATCGGATCCAACACTGCTGCGGTTCACGAGTTCTTCGGGCCAGAGGAACTCCACCGTCGAAGCCGGGGACTTCCTCGGCGGAACGGCCGGGGCACACCTATCGTATCCAACGCACCAGCTTTCGCCGCCACCCGACGGTCCCGAAGGCGATGTCGATGAGTCGGCTGGCTCGATGATGGTGCCGCATGTCCCCGCCCCCAGCACGGGCCGGTGGCCGTGGCGTGGACCCGTCACCCACGACCTGTACGTCGGCGGTCAGCCCCTGTGGCGGCGTGCTCAAGGTCGAAGAAGCGTCCCGACCCGTCACGGGCCTCGGGGACGCCGTAGGCGCAGAGCGGGCGTCGACGCGCAACACCGATGTGGTCAAGTATTGGTTCGCTGCCGATACCCAGTGTGGTGCCGGATGCGACTCGTGCAGGCGTTGAACTGGCCGTTTGGGCTGATCAGCACCAGGGGGTGGTGGATGCCCGCAGTTGGCGATGGTGACGACCTGACCTTGATTTCGCACAAGACGGCGGTGACGAACTCCTCGCCGCCAACGATCACCCCTGTTCCCGAACGGGTGTCGAAATCCTCTTACCGCAGCCTCCTGCCGCAACCAACAGGCCTGGTGATTCTTTAGGCGGGGTGCAGTGGGGGCGGCCGAAGGCTGCGGTTTGGGGGGCGGCCGAAGGCTGCGGTTTGGGGCGCGGCCGGGTTCCGCTGAGGTCGGTTGCCGGACCGGCAAAGCCGGCCATGTGCGCTTCCGTCCGTGATCGGCGGGTCGAGGAGCACCGTCTGCGCAGACGAGCCGCTACGTTGGGGGCACACTTCGGTGACTGTCGCCATCGTGGATTTCGTGGTGGGCGTATTCGAGGATGTCCATCCGGGGCCGATCATGGGCGGCTTGGCCATGTACGACCGGATGACCTTCAGGGGGCATCTGACCCAGTTGTACGAGCACAAGGGCGGTGGGGTCCGGATCTTCGTGTGGTCGCAGCGGGTGGCGCTGACCGATTCCGCGGCCTTCGCCAAGGCGGCCATCGAACGCATCGCCAACGACGCGCGGGCCTCGACCACCGACGCCGGACGTCCGTCATCTCCATGGGGCATGTGAACCGGGCGGGCATAAGGAGGAAATGGCGAAGCGGGTCGCCGAGTCCGACGAGATCACCGAGGCGATCGAGTGTCTGATCCCCTCGGTGGAGCCGTGCAGGAGCTTCCAGGTCCACAAGAGCCTCGTCACCCACCAATTCGAGAGGGCGACCCTGCCGTACGATCGGAGTTTGGGCATCCTCAACTTAAGGATGATGGAGGTCACGGGCGCTCGGGCAGGCGCGGACTGTCAGATCGGGAACCGGACCGAATCTCGACCGTTCAAGGACGTGACGAGGTCGAGGTTTGAGGGGGGCTCGACGCGAGTGGTTCGAGCGGTGCAAGTCTGATTTGAATCCCCCCACCGTCGGTGACTGCCTGTAGCTGGGTGATGAAGGCGGTCGTGTCGGGGGGCGCGGCTGCCGCCAGGTCGACGGTCACGGCCGTGGTGCCGACGCTGACGCCGAGAAGGTCGACGCCGGGGTGGGCCAACAGCCAGGTGTTCACCGCTGCGCGCACGCGGGCGGCCCGGTCGGAGGCCGCGGGCGCCACGGTGGTCGTCGATGTTTGTGTCCAGTGAATGTTGACCTTCTCAGATGTTCCGAGGTGGGCGCTGATCTGTTGGGCCAGGTCGGCGGCGGGTGGGGGTGCAACGGGGCCGGAAACGTCCACGGTGACGGTGCCTTGGTTGGTGGAGATGCCGCTGATCCGGAACAGTCCGCTGCCCTTGACGCTGGTCGCCAACCACGCGTCGACGAGCGGGCGCAGCAGGTCGGTCGTCGCCGGGATCGTCGCGGACGATGCTTGGCTGGCCTGCGTCATGGTGGCCGATCCGTTCTGGAACCAGCGGACCCTCACTGCGGCCCCCGATCCCAGGTAGGCGACGAGGGCTTGGCGGAGCGGTTCGGTGTCGGGCGGCGATTGGGGGCCGGAGACGTCGATGGCGACTTGGTCGCCCGCGACCTGGACGTCGGTCAGTACGAGGTCGGTGGTGGTCAGCCAGGCGGTGACGGCGGTGTTGATCTGCTGGACTCGCCGGGCGTGGCGTACCGCGGCCGCGGAACGTTCCGCCAAGGGCACTGCGACCACAGCGGTGGCGATGACGACCACGGCGACGGCAGCCAGGACCGAACGGGACCGCTGCGCCAGTCGTCGGCGAGGGGCGAGACCGGTGATGAGGAACACCACCACGCCGGCCAGGACGATGGCAACGAGGTTGGCGACGAAGAGCAGCAGGGCGCCGCCGGCCAAGTCGCGGCGCCCGGCGCCCAGGGTGAAGCCGACTGTGGCCAGTGGCGGGACGAGGGCCACGGCCACGGCGACGCCAGGCAACGCACCCGACAAGTCCTCCCGGGCGGTGGCGTAGGCGCCGGCCGCGCCGGCTGCGAGGGCGACGAACAGGTCCCGCAGGTCGGGGCTGGTCCGGGAGAGGGCTTCGGATGTTAGGACCCGATCGGAAATCGGCAGGAGCAAGGTGATCGCCCACGAAAGGGCGATCGCCCCGGCCGAGGCGACGACGACGGTCGCGGCGGCGCGGGCCATGTGGCGGCCCAATGCCACGACAATGGCGGCCGACAGACCGAGGACCGGCGCCATGAGCGGCGCGATGAGCATGGCGCCGATCACCACCGCCGCGCTGTTGGCCGACAGGCCCATGAGGGCGATGACCACCGACAAGGCCATCATCACCCCGAAACGCACGTTCGATCGTTTCCCCGTCGCGGGGAACAACGTCCGCAGGATGCGGCGGCGGTCCTCAGGTGTCGCCGCGGGACCGATCCTCGATAGGCGGCGCTTCGGTTCGGCCTCGGCAGTGCTGTTCATCGGTCTGCTCCCAGGTCGGGGGTAGGTGGCGGAGGACGTTTGGCGTACCAGCGGGCGACGAGCACATCGGTCGAAGAGTGCGCCACGATCGACGCCGCCACGACCACCGCCACCAGCGCGAACAGCTGACCGGCGCGCGCCGAGCGGCCCTCGAGAACCAGCAGGCCGTAGACCACCGACGCGAAACCCTTCGGGCCGAACCAGGCGGCCACCGCCCGCTCCTCCCAACTGAGCGGGCTGGCCACCAAAGCTATCTCCAACGCCGCCGGACGGGCCGCGAACAGGGCTAAAGCGGCGAAGATCCAGCCCCGGCCCGAGACCGACGCCAGGATCTGGGGAGAGACAACGGCCGCGAACAGCATGACTGCCGCAAGTTTCAGCAGCTCGGCCAGCTGCTCGCCGAGGTGGTGGAAGGCGTCGCGCATTGCTGGGCTCAACGTGGCGACGGTGATCCCCGCCGAGAACGCTCCCAGAAACTCGTTCCCCCCCGTCAGTGAACATACCGCGAGGACGATGAGGCCCACGGCCAGGACCCCCAGCGGCTGGTACTGGGTGGTGGCGCCAATAGCGTCGCGTTTCTCCAACCACACCGCGGCAGTGGGCACCGCGACGCCGATGCCGATCCCAAGCAGCAGGTCCCCGAGCAGGTGGACGACATCGACATGACCGTGGCCGACGACGGCCAGCAGCACCACTACCACAGGCAACGCCAAACCGTCATTCAGGCCGCTCTCGACGTTCAGCAGCTGCCGCAGTCGTGCCGGGATCTCCTCCCGGCCAACGATGGCCGCCGCGAAGACCGGGTCAGTGGGGCTGAGGACCGCCCCCAGCAGCAGCGACTCCGCCCAGGGGAGTCCGACCGCGAGACGAGCCAAAACGGCGGTGGCGCCGATCGTCAACGGTAGACCGACCAGCAGCGCCCGACCGGGGAGCCGCCACGCCCCGACAAGATCTGACACGCTGACGCGCATCCCGTCGCTGAACAAGATGCTGAACAACGCCAGCAGCGCGAACTCGCGCACCAGCGGATCGGTGGGATGTACGTGCAAAACGTCCCAGCCGACCGATCCGAACGCCGCGCCGACGGCCAGGAACAACACCGCGGTTGACACCACGCTTCGATGCGCCAACGTGCTCAAAAGGACCGCCGCCAGCAACGACACCGAGAACACCAACACAGCGGTCATCGCCGGAGACTAGGGTTTCCCGCTGGGCCAGCCCCGGCACGAAGGCGGACGTGCCGTTTGGCCCAATCCCGAACCCGCGACACCAATGGCACCGTGGCGACGGCGGGAAACAAGCTGAGCCGCCCGGCGCATCTGGACGCCCTATGTTAGTTCGGCGTCGTATCGGCCAACGGTGTTGCATCTCACGCGGCGCAACCCAAAGCGGCACAGCTCCTTTACGACGCGACCAAATACAAATGCCCACACAGCCGCGGGCATCGACACGCGGGATCGGGCCGACAGCTGCACCCCAATCGAGGACCTCCTCGGCCTCCTTATCGAGGTTAACCAAACGCAGTCGTCGCCTGGCGGCTCTACCGACGGTCACTGCCGTCAGGGCGTCTCAGTTGCGTGGCAACCGCCCACCACCAGCAGCAGCAGCTATGTGGTCCTCGAACCGTGCGCCGCTCCGACCCAGGCGACGACGGAAATCCCGCGAGGACCTGGAGAACGGGGCTCGGCCCACCTGACCGTTAGGCGATCCGGCCGTGGCCGCCATCTTCGCCCACTACCGCGGTGGCGTCGATGCCCGTGAGCGTCACTTGCTGTAGCGAAGGCCGACCTGAGGTTGTCGTACCACCATGACCCCCGGTTGGACGACGTGATGATCCGGTCTGCCGAGACCACCAACGCGCTGTGACACCGCTGCCTCGGTGTCTGACGCGATGGCAGGAAACGCAGTCCGCATGTCCGTCCGACGGAATGGTCATGCAAGTCGCGGACCGATCCGCCGTCGAAGCCGATTCAGATGGACGTGGAGGGCGTTGAGCGTCGGCGCGTGGACTAACCAGGCCGTGCGGATCAGGTCTTCGTTGGGTACGACTTCGCCCAACCGTTCCACCAGATCGCGGACGATTCGCTCCTCGATGGGAGACAAGGAGGCCCATTTCCCTTGGTGGATGAGCCGCCCCTGGCCGTCGACAACCGGAGCGAGCTGGTGGCGGTCGAGGCGACGGCGGAGGGCGCGGAGGCGAGCTGCGACATCGCGATCATCGACAGGGAGGTGTACCCAGTCCTCCTCGCAGGCGCCACCTTCGGGAGCTTCGGCTTCAGGAGCGACCAGCAGCAGTCGAGGCTGCTCCGTGGTCGCCAGTCGCGCTGCTTCGAGAGCCTCCTCCGGCCACCGCAGGACGACGATGTCGCGTCCGATCGAGCCGTTCACCGAGTCGTCGCTACCTGAGACCGTCTGAGTTTCTCGGAGCGGAACGTACGTCGATAGGACGCCGATGGCACCTATCGCTTGCTGCCATGTCGGTGAGCACATCGACGGGCCGAGTTCCGTCACGGCCGGGAGACCCGGGCAGGATCGCCGACTGCGACGATTGCCCTTGTCACGATTGGGTCTCAGCCCCGACAGCCACCGTCTCAGGGATCGGGGCGCCGGCACCATTCCCGCTCGGGGCGAAGTTGGGGACGAGCCCTGGAACTCGGGATAGGCCAGGACACCCATCTCGGGGATGTCGACGTCTTGCAGCTCGACCTCGCCGGTGGGCCGAATGCCACCCTTCGTGAGCTTGTTTTGGATCCTGAAGAACGCATAGACGATAGAGCTTCGCCAAGCGGGCCGTCGCCGAGCGCACCCGGACCGACGGTGACCGGTCAGCCCTACAACTGCCCTGCTGTCGGTCCGGACCCGGGTCCTGCGACCGGTCCGCCGTCTGTGGCGCCGGGCACATCGGCGAGTCGATAATCCGGACAGCCCAAGTCGACCCGGTCCCAGCGGCTACCTCGCTCCGGCCACCGTCGTCGATGTCGCCTCGAACGGAGTGAGCATCCGGCATGGGCTGGTCGCCACGGTGGTGTTCGGCGAAGCGGCGGGCGACGCCACGACCGCCGTGGTGGCCGTAGCAGCCTGCGCGGCCGTGGCGGCGCCGACGGGTCCCGCGGCGGGCATCGGGGCGGCGTCAAGCGCCGGTCGCACCTGGCCGTCGTGGCAGCAGCCCGGGTGGTTGCTCCCTTGACCGCCTGACCCCGCCCCAGTGGGCACAGCCGCCGGGCCCCCCCCGGTGAGGTCACGAAGGATGGGCGGCTACCCTCAATCAAACACGACCCGTGTCCGGTCGACGGGGTGAGGGTCAAGGAGCTCCGCCCGTGGGTCGCCCTAGCGCCCGGTGTCGACAACGAACACGTCCCCCGTCGCCGCAGCGCCTAGTGGAGGCCTCCGCCACCAGGTGCAGTGTCGCCGTGGAGGTAACGACGGGGAGGCGCGAGAAGGAGGTCAGGGGGCGGCCCGTTCAGGCCGCCCAAGAAGAGATCGTCTCTCGCGACCCACCGTTTCGACCCGACCAAGTTCGGGCTCGACGCGCCCGCGCTGTGACCCGTCCGTTTCGTCGGTCAGCGCCGCTGGGGTAGCAGGGGGAGAGCAGCGACCGGTTCGTCCACGATCAAGGACGTCGTTGATGCGGTCGGAGCCGACGGTCAACCTCCGAGCAGGCTTCCAGCCAATCCGGCTACAGCCACTCCGGCAGCCAACACGACAAAGCTCACACCGACCATCGTTGTCAGCTCTCCTCGTGAGGGACCGGGTTGCTCTGTTGAGCCGCGCGGCTCGTTGTTCGCTTCGACACGATGATGACCAGGGTGGGTGCCTTGACCGAGCGCTGCCCCGGCCAGAGAGAGCCCTGCGGCGAGCGGGGTCGCCATGCCGCCAGGCATGACCGTTTTCATTCCGTGCTTCAGACCCTTGGCAACTAGCCACCAGTTGATGGGGTAGGCGACGAGGAAGCCAGCGCAGAGGGCGATCGACATGACGAACCAGAAATCCAGGCTGGAGGGGCGGGTGGCCGCTACCAACTTCCCCTTCCACGGCACGCTGACTGCCGCCATGGCCGCCATCACTCCATTCATAGAGACCATCTCTGGCAGGAAGGTGTTGCGGAGCGAACGCCGGTAGGAGCCGGCCATGTCCCGCATGAACAGTGCCTGGAAGATCGTCCAGCCGAAGCCGAACCCCACGACATACTCCACCACCAAGTCAATGACTGGCGGTAGATGGAGGGGGGCCAGGGCGGCCGCTGCCACCAAGATGCCGAGTCCATCTCCCGCCACGCAGTGCATCGTCGAGCCCACCACCTGACGCCAACGGGCTGCCACGTAAGCCTCGTGAGTACCCGGCAGCGGTTCGCGACATGTAAGAAGAGAAATAGTCAAGAGTTGTGGATGAGATTTTTGGGGCGGCGTCCCTTCCGGACATCAACTGCTGAGTTTCACCTCCTTCTGCTCGGCGTCTTCAAAAGCGGCTTTTGACGGAACTGTTCGGGTTTCAGAAGGTCTGAAGTTGCGATCGGCTCGTCGCAGGACGGACACAAGGCGCCAGGGCCGAGTCGACGGCACCACGTGTTGCAGACGTCGCACCTCTGCTCGCCGAGGTAACGGGTGTCGCAGGTTGGGCAGGCGTAGACGGTGTCGGAGCGGGCGACGGTCGGCTCGATCGGCACCGCCTGTTTGGCCCTCCAGGCGGCCTGCCGGCAGCCGGTGGAGCAGAAGCGTTGACGTCCCGCAGCCTCGAAGTCGGTGGCGCACACCGGGCACTCCAGGGTCGTCGCGGTGTCGTCGCGCACGGGGCTCACGCCGCCACCGCGGTCTCGGCTGCGGCCGGCTCAGTGACGCCTTCGTCGGCGACGGCGGGAACGGGACGCTCGACGAGCTTGCCGGCCCGGAAGACGGCGCCCGCCCGGACCAGGGCGACGAGGTGGGCGGCGTTGAGGGCCCGCCAGCGGTCCTGGGCCGCCTCGATCAGCTTGAACGCCATGGCCAG
>JALYXV010000252.1 GCA_030947025.1 Actinomycetota bacterium
CAGGGGAGTTGGGGGCGCCGGCGCCGCGCTGAAGCCTCCCGGGGGGGCGGGCTGTGATGGTTGGGCCGGGCCATTGGCGAACCCCGAGGAACCGAAGACCGGCTGGCTCCCGAACACAGAGGGAGGAAAGTAGGTGAACTCGTCGTCTGCGGTTCCCGGGTTGCGCACGACGCTGGACGCGCCGCCCGCTGTGGTTCTCACAACCACGTCGACGGTGCCCGCGGCATGCGGGGGGCTGGTGACCTTGACGCGGCTGTCATCGAGGACCGAGCAGGTATCTGGCTTGGTGCAGTCCAGCGCTGTGCCACCAAATTTGACCGTCGTGGCGCCGAGGAAGCCGGATCCGACGATCGTGATCGGCGTCCCGCCGTTCACCGGCCCCGATGGGGGCAGCAGCCTTTGCACCGCAGGAGGCGGATGGACACGGGTCGCCACGGTGGTCGTTGTGACCGCGCCCCGCAGGGGGGAGATCGTGGTGCTGGTTGTGCTGGTGCTGGTGGTGGTGGTCGCAGGCGGGCTGGGCGCCTGGCCGGTCCACATCCAGGTGTCATCCCACGCGCGACCCGAGATCCCGCCGAACAATACGACCGTCATCGGCTTTCCCGGAGCGTCGGAGGGGTTGGGCGCCATTGAGGCGCCGTGGCGAGGGTCGGGAAGCCCCGTCGGCAGGGCACAAGGGTCGATGAGGCTCCAGGTAGCGCCGTCGAAGATCCACGTGTCCTGGATTCCCGTTGGCGCCTGGACACCTCCGAGTTCGCCCCCAGGCAGTCCGCCGAACATGACCATCTTGGCGCTGACCGCGTCGTAGGACATCGCCGCCTCGCCGAATCCTTTGCGGAATGTCGTTTCAGGATCCTCCACTAGCCCGATGGGCTTACACGCTCCCGCGGCGGTCACCCCGAGGTGGGGGGGTGGCATCCACCCTTGGGCCTGGGTCCACGTCCACGTGTCAGAGGCGTAGCCGGTTGCGAAGTTGCTCCCGCCATAGAGCAGCACGTACCGGTGGGCTGGGTCATACGCCATTGCCGCTGAGTCGCGTGGACCGAGTGTGGTGGGCCGCAGATCCGGGCTCCACGTCTCCGTCTGGCCGTCCCAAATCCAGGTGTCGTTCAATTCCGTTGCGTTGTCAACGCCGCCGAACAGCACCACGACACCCGAACCATCTTCGGCCATGCTGGTGGATGTCCGAGCCGGCGGCGCCAGGGGGGGCGAGAGCTTCGTCCAGGTCTCGCTGGTGCCGTCCCAAATCCACGTGAAATTGTTGACCTGGCCCCCATTCCGGCCCCCGAAGCGCACGATGCGGCGGCCGTCGAAGGCCATGGCCGATCCGGTGAGGGGGGGTGGAGGCGCCTGAGAACGGGGCGGCCGCCAGGACTTCCCATCCCAGATCCACGTATCTCCGAGGGCGCTGCCGTACGAGTCGCCGCCGAACAGAACAACGTACCGGTGGATCGGATCGTAGGCCATCGCCGCGTGCGATCGACACGGGGGTCCCGGCGGATTCGTGGGCTGGCAGCGCCCGTTGACGAGTTGCGGCGCATGGACGAGCTCCTCCCAGGCCGGGGTGGGCGGGTTCGCGCTGTCGGTGCCCACACCTCCGGCTGAGCCGCCCCCAAGGACCATCAAACCAGCCGCGGTGACCACAACCGCGGCCAGAAGCCTGGCCGTGCCTCTTGCTCGGACCGGCTCGTCGAGCCGTCGCGTCGTTTGCCGGGTTGCCGGCGCGGTCATGGTCTTCCCCGTGTACGTTTGCTGGCCCAATCGCCGGATCCTAGGCATCAACCTATTCATCTCCTGGGGTCAATGCCGTGGCGTGGTCGGAACCCAGATTTCGTGACCCGGGGATCGAGGAGGCAAATGAGATATCCGAGCGGGCGTAACTCACTGTGAAAAGAGCTTGGCTGGCGGGGGTAGCAGGCGCGGGCGTGGCGCTGATGGTGGGCGTCGCAGTGGCAATATTCGTGGGTTATGGCACCGCAGTCGGGGCCAACGTCCTGGTCAACAAGCCGCAACCAATTGACGCCAACAACTCCCCGACGGTGGCCCGGAACCCGGCCCGGGTGGACAACCTGGTAATGGTCCATAGGGTCGATCGCCCCCGGTACTCGGCCCGAATCGAGTTCAGCTTCGACGGCGGTGCCACCTGGACGCCCGGCTCACTGCCCCTTCCGCCCGGCGCGGATCGACCCTACGGGCCGGACGTCGCCTTTGGTTCCGACGGCACCCTCTACGTGGTGTATGTCAACCTCGAGGGGGTGGGCAACACCCCGGCCAATGTGTGGCTGAGCCGCTCGTCCGACGGGGGTCGGTCGCTGTCGGATCCCGTCCGAGTCGCCGGCAGGCTGGCTTTCCAAGTCCGGCTGGCGGTCGACGGGCGGGGAACGATTTACCTCAGCTGGCTCCAGGCGACCGAGGTTGGTGTCCTGCGCCTCGGCCAGCCTCCCAATCCGATCGTCTTGTCCCGTTCAACCGACGGCGGGAGAACCTTCTCGGCCCCGGTCGTGGTGAGTGACCCGCAGCGCCTGCGAGTGGGCGGCGCCAGCCCCGTGGTCGACTCGGCCGGGCGCCTTGAAGTGCTGTACGAGGATTTCCGGGATGACCGCCGGGACTTCGAAAATCTGGACGGTCCCGTCTCCGAGCAGCCATTTTCGTTGGTCATGGCCCGGTCAGACGACGGCGGAGGATCATTCGCTCGGGGAGTAGTCGTCGAGCCGGGTGTGGTCCCCACCCAGCGGTTCGTGGTGTTCCTGCCGCCCGCGGCGTCTGTGGCGGCCGGTCCGGGGAACGCGCTGTACGTGGCCTGGGCGGACGGTCGCAATGGGGACGCCGACGTTCTGCTCCGGCGGTCCCCCGACGCCGGCGCCACCTGGTCGGCGCCTGTGCGGGTGAATGACAATCGGAAGGGCGACGGTACGTCGCAATACCTTCCTCGGGTGGCCGTGTCACCCGGTGGACGGGTCGATGTCGTGTTCCTCGACCGCCGTCGCGATCCTGCCAACGTCAACACCGACGTCTACTTGGCCTCGTCGCACGACCAGGGGCGGACGTTCCGCAACCTCGTGCTGACTTCCCATCCGTTCGATTCCGGCATCGGCCCGGCTACTCCTCATGGAGACCGTGACTTGGGCGACCGGTTGGGATTGGACAGCCAAGGGGACGCGACATTTGCCGCGTGGACCGACACGAGGGCGGCCAGCCGGGACACGGGGCGCCAGGATATCGCTGCCGCCGCGGTTCGTCGGTTGCCGGTATGGCCGGTTTTGGTCTGGCCCGCGGTTGCCGGAGTGGCGGCCGTGGGGGTGTTGTGGCTGGTGAGCCGCAGCCGGGCGGGGCCCGGGCGGCCGTGGCCCGGGCGGCCGTGGCCTGGGCGGCCGTGGTGGCATCGACCGCCGCCCCAGCGTGAACAGACATTGACGGCGACGACGGGTAAGGATCTGGCTCATGTCCAAACGAGGTCATAAGCGTCGGTTCTTTTCCCGCGCCGTGTTCTGGGTCGGACTGTGCATTCCTGCGCTCGTCCTGCTCTATGTTGCTCTTCTTTCCTTCACCGTGCCCAAGAGCCCGGGCCGAGAGATCAGCCTGCTGCAGTTCACCAAGCTGACCGGCGCCAGCGGCGTTCAGTCGGCGACGTTCGAGTCCGAAGACAGCCGATTGGAGTTTGCCCGCCAAGGCCAGCGGTACTGGGTGGCGCTGCCGAGTCGTTCCTTCCTGCTCAACCAATTCTTCGACGACACCACCACCCGGGGCATCCCGGTCAGGGTGGACCAGCAGAAGTTCAAGCAGCTGATCCAGCCCGCCCTGCTTCTCGTGCCCGCCCTGATCATCGTGTCCGCTTTCGTACTCTTCTTCCTCCTGATGCGATCATCGGCTTCATCGCCGTTCCTCAAGGCGGCAGCCCGCCGGGGCGGAGCCGAGCGCCCCACAACCTTCGCCGACCTGGCCGGGGTCGACGAAGCGGTCGTGGAGGCCCAAGAGATCCGCGACTACCTCCGTGATCCCCGCAAATTCAACGCAGTCGGCGCCACCGCCCCGAGGGGCATCCTCTTTGTCGGGCCGCCCGGCACCGGCAAGACGCTCTTGGCCCGTGCGGTCGCGGGTGAGGCGGGAGTGCCGTTTTTCTCCATGTCCGGCGCCGACTTCGTCGAGATGTACGTGGGTGTTGGTGCCGCCCGGGTGCGCGACCTGTTCCGCCAGGTCAGGGAACGCGCGCCCGCCATCCTGTTCATCGACGAGCTGGACGCCATGGGCCGGTCGCGGGTCAGCAGCGGCACCGTTGGTCAAGACGAACGCGACCAGACCCTGAACCAGCTTCTGGTCGAGCTGGACGGGTTCGACCAGGACACCGGGGTGGTGCTCATCGGCGCCACCAACCGCCCGGATGTCCTCGACCCGGCCCTGCTGCGCCGGGGCCGCTTCGACCGCCAGATCACCATCGACCGTCCCGATCGGCTCGGCCGGCTGGCGATTCTCGAGGTCCACGCCCGGGACAAGACAATCGACCCGTCGGTAGACCTGGGCCTACTGGCCTCCGACACCCCCGGTTTCACCGGCGCCGACCTGGCCGTCGTGTTGAACGAAGCCGCCCTGCTGACCGTCCGGCAGGGGCGGCGATCGATTACCCAGGTTGACCTGGAGGAGGCGGTCGACCGGATCGTGAGCGGCAGCGGCGGACGGACCCAGTTGTTGTCGGCGGAGGAGAAACGAGCCACGGCCTGCCACGAGGCAGGCCACACACTGGTCGCCTTGGCCCTTCCCGCCGTCGGCCCGGTGCGCCGGGTCTCGATCATGGGGCGGGGGAGGTCGTTGGGGAGTACCCATCTGATCCCCGCAGACGACCGCGTGGTGTGGTCTCGGTCCCAGCTCGAGGAGCGCGTGGCCTACATGATGGGCGGCCGGGCGGCCGACGAGCTGGTGCTCGGCCAGCCGACGTCGAGTTCGAAGGATGATCTGCGCCGAGCGACGGACCTGGCCCGCCGGATGGTCTGCGAACTGGGAATGACCGACCGGCTCGGGCGGAGAGCCCTGGGCCGGCCCGGCACGGGCCAGTTTCTGGAGGACGGCAAGCTGGACCCGGACTACTCCGGTGATGTGGCGTCGGTCATCGACCTCGAGATCAGCCGCCTGGTGGAGGAGGGATTTGCCTGGTCGACGTCGCTGATCACCGAGAATCGAGCCCTGTTCGAAGAGCTGGCCCACTTGCTGATCAGGAACGAGACCCTACGGGAGGACCAGCTGACCACCTTCGCCCATCGGCTGGCCGCGCCTCACCGTGAGACCCCCCAGCCGCCGGAGTGGACTGCCACTCGAGCCGTGCGCTAGCGCCGTCAACGCGGCACAAGGCCGACCCCGGCCGACATTTCAAAGAGCCGCCTCTGTGCGACACCGCAGTCCACCGACCCAAGCCAAATACTTGCGAAAGCACGCTATCCCTAGTGTGGATTAATCGACATTATCGTGACATCGGTGCGTTGTGAGGCTTATTCTACTTGTCAAACATTTTTCAAGGGAGCGCTCAGGTGCCGGGTGCCTGCCCGATAGGTTTGTCCCCCGAGGCGCCCCAGTTGGCCACCAAGGTGCCGGTCCCGTTGAACTTTATGAACCAGACGCTCGTGGAGGGTCGGAACACGGCGAAGTCGGTTTTCCCGTCCCCGTTGTAGTCCCCGGGCACGGCGACATCCCCCGAAGCCCCCCACGTGATCGTCATGGTGCCCCCGAGAAACAACAGCACATACCAGGTCCCCGTCGAGGGTCGGAACACCACAAAATCAGCCTTCCCGTCTCCGTTGTAGTCCCCCGGCTCCGGTATGTCGCCCGACGCACCCCACGTGGTGGTGATGGTGCCGCCGCCAACGAACTGCACGTACCACGTCCCCGTCGACGGCCGGAACACGGCAAAGTCGGTCTTGCCGTCCCCGTTGTAGTCCCCGGGCACGGGAATGTCGCCCGAGGCGCCCCAGGCGTTGATGATGGTGCCTCCACCGTTCAACTGGACGAACCACGTCCCGGTCGAGGGTCGGAACACGGCGAAATCGGTTTTCCCGTCCCCGTTGTAGTCCCCCGGCACGGGAATGTCGCCCGAGGCACCCCACGAGGTAACGCCAGTACCCCCGCCGCTGTTGTCGATGTACCACGTACCCGTCGACGGCCGGAACACCGCCACATCGGACTTGCCGTCACCGTCGAAGTCATTCGGTTTGGGTCGCGCCAGGACCGTGACCGACTCGCCCGGGTCGTTGCACTGCGCCAGGCGGGGCATGTAGTTGGCGTCGCCGCTGTAACTGGCGGTGAAGCGGTAAACGCCGGCCACCGGGGCAGGGAAGCTGGTCGACGTTGCGGTGCCATTGACGACCGTGTTGGTCGACGTCTGCGGTGTGCCCGAGCACGTGCTGTTGTTGGGCCCGAACACGTGGAAAGTGACGGTTCCCGTCGGGACTGGACCGTTGCCCGCGGCACCTACCGTCGCCGTGTCCGAGACGGCGCCGGAGGCAGCGGCGGCGACGGTGGAGAAACCCGGGATCCCCGGGTTGACCGTGTTCTCCAGGCTCACGCCGACTTGGGGATTGAGATTGCTGGGCGAGCTGGTGGCCTGGACGAACAGATTGGTCCAGGTCTGGACCCCCGGCGCGGGGAGATCGACGTCGATGCTCGGGACCCTGGTCACGCTGATGAGGAGGTTGACAGTGCACCGGTCGCTGCCGACGGGGCCCCCCGGCCCTTGCAGTACGACCGCTACTTGGGGAGTGAGGGCGACCGCTCCGCTCGCGTCAGGCGCCGACAGGAGGAACACGGTGCCCGCGCACGCCGTTCCCGCCGCGCCTTGGGCCGTTGGTCCCAGGCTGTAGACGCCGGCATCAGGGCTGGGACAGACGTTGGCGCCGGCCCGCTGGGCACCGCAGGAGGGCGCCAGCCGGAGCTGGGCGATGGTCAGGGTGTCGTTCTGTTGGGGCGCCGTGTTGGAGTTTTGGACGGTGAATGACCCGGGCAGATTGGTGGCCCCGACACCCGCCCCGGACGGCCACGACAGCGAGACGTTCATGGTGACGTCGGCGTGCGCCACGCCGGCTGGGACCAGGACGGCGGTGGCGACGACCGCGATCAAGCTGGTGATGCGAACGAATGCGCCCATGTTTTCCCCCCCGATCCCTCGCCACCCGAACGAGTCCTGTCTACCGTACCGCAGTGCCGTATTGAATCAAGAGGGGAAAGGGTGGGCCGGGATGGCACGAGCCGGCCGCGAGATCCGAGCCCCATGGCGACCCAGCCCAGTCACCGCCGCGCCTACGGGCAGCCAATTGAGCCCTGGCCTCTGCTGTTTCGCGGGGACATTAGATCCAACAATGACGCCCGGTCGCCACCGGCAGGATATTGAATTCGCCGCCCAGGACTAGTATCTTCGCCCGGCATGGCTTCGCCCGGCACAGGTCTGCCTACCGTTTCCGGGCGTCCGGGCAAGCGGGCGTTTGATGTCGTGGCGGGCACGATCCTGGCCGTGCTGGCGCTGCCCGTGATCGGCGTCTTCGCGGTCATGGTGTGCGTCGACTTGAGGACGCGACATCCGTTTTTTCGCCAGCCGCGCGCCGGTCGAGGCGGCAAGCCGTTTATCCTCCCCAAACTGCGGACGTTGCCGGGCACGGCTCCGGCCGCCGCCAACAAGTACCTCATCGCCACGGTTCCGACGACCCGCCTCGGTCGGTTCCTGCGCAACAGCCACCTCGACGAGCTTCCCCAACTCCTGCTGGTTCCCTTGGGCCGTATGAGCTTGGTCGGCCCCCGACCCGAAATGCCCTGGCTGCTGGAGTCGTTTGATCCGGCCTTCGTGGCGGCCCGCTCGCAACTGCGGCCCGGATGCACCGGCTTGTGGCAGATCGGAATCGGGGCCCGCAAGCTGATTGGCGAATCCCCCGAGTACGACCTGTGCTACATGTCGCATGTGAACCTTCGGCTCGACCTGTGGATCCTGTGGCGTTCCCTGCTCGTCATGGCCGGTTGCAAGCCGTTGGCCCGCGCCGTTCTTCCCCGCTGGACCCGACGAGCGCAACCGCACGTCGCCCCGCGTATCGGCGAGGAGCTCGAAGTCGCCGTGCCCATGGCCGGATGACGGGATCGACCGGCTCGACCAGCCGAGGAAACCGGCCGTTGGTCGTGGTCACCGGTGCCGGTGGGTTCATCGGCGGTCACCTGGTGGCGTCGCTGGTCGATCAGGGCGGCTGTCAGATTCGAGCGATCGACGCCAGGCCCACGGATTCGTGGCTCCAGTGCTTCGAGGGCGTCGACAATCGTCAGCTCGACCTCACCGAGAACCCGGCCTGCGCCGAGGCAGTCGCGGGCGCCACCCGGATCTTCAACCTGGCCTCGGACATGGGTGGGATCGGCTTCATCGAGAACAACAAGGCGGCGTGCATGCTCTCGGTGCTCATCAACACCCACTTACTCCAGGCCGCCCAGCGACAGGGCGTCGAGCGCTACTTTTTTGCCTCTTCGGCATGCGTGTACCCCCAGGGAAAGCAGGACGTCGCCGACGTGGTCCCGCTGCGGGAAAGCGATGCGTACCCGGCCATGCCCGAGGACGGCTACGGCTGGGAGAAGCTGTTCAGCGAGCGAATGTGCCGGCACTTCAGCGAGGACTTTGGTCTGCCCACCCGAGTGGCCCGCTTCCACAACATCTATGGCCCCCACGGCACCTTCGACGGCGGCCGGGAGAAGGCGCCCGCCGCCATCTGCCGCAAGGTCGCCCACGCCAAACTGTCCGGCAACCACGAAATCGAGTTGTGGGGCGACGGGGAGCAAACCCGCAGCTTCACCTACATCGATGACTGCCTCCACGGGATGCAGCTGATCGTGGATGGCGACGTCTCCCGGCCCCTCAATGTGGGCAGTAGCGAGTTGGTGACCATCAATGGCCTGGTCGACATCGTGGAGCGGATCGCGGGCATCAAGGTCCGCCGTCACCACCGGCTCGACGCCCCGCTCGGGGTGCGGGGGCGCAACAGCGACAACACCTTGATCCGTCAGCTGTTGCACTGGGCCCCCAGCATCACGTTGGAGTGCGGCATGGAACACACCTTCCGCTGGGTCTACGACCGAATCGCCGCTGACGGGGGCGCCCGGGTTGCCTGACGCCTCTCCCGGCAATCGCCGAGTGGATGTCCTCGGCGTCGAGGTCAGTGCGGTCAACATGGCCCAGGCCACCGACTGCATCGAAGCCTGGGTGGTCAACGGGGAACACCACTACGTGACCGTCACCGGCGTCCATGGCGTCGTGGCCTCGCAGCGCGACCCGGAGCTGCTCCGGATCCACAATGAGGCCGGTCTCATCACCCCCGACGGCATGCCGGTCGTGTGGGCCTGCCGGCGCGCCGGCGCCCACTGGGTCGACCGAGTCTACGGCCCTGACCTCATGCTCGCCCTGAGTGCCCGTTCCGCCCAACGAGGCTGGACGTCGTTCTTCTACGGCGGCAAGGACGGGGTGGCCGAACTCCTGGCCCGGCAGCTGACCGCCCGCTTCCCCGGCTTCAAGGTGGCAGGCGTCCTGTCGCCTCCGTTCCGGCCGCTGTCCGATTCCGAGGACGATGAGATCGTCGCGATGATCAACCAGGCCAACCCCGATCTGCTCTGGGTCGGCCTAGGCACACCCAAGCAGGAGCGTTGGATGGCCAGCCACGTCAACCGGGTATCGGCCCGAGTCCTGCTCGGTGTGGGCGCCGCCTTCGACATCCATGCCGGTGTGCTGGCCCAAGCGCCGCAGTGGATGCAGCGATCCGGCCTCGAGTGGTTCTACCGGCTGGTGCAGGAACCTCGGCGGCTCATCCCCCGCTACTTCCGCGTCAACCCCGAATTCATGTGGCGGATCTGCTGCCGGCCGCCCTCGCTGGTCGGTCGCCCAGCATGGCCAGGCCGCATGGCGGGCGACATGCCGGTCGATGGCGCCTGATCCGGCTGACTTCGGCCTGGCGCTCGCCAGGTGCCGACCGAGATTGCCGACACGGCGCCACAGACGAGGAAGAAGTTTGCGTCGAGGAACACTCCGACGTTGGCGTAACCGGTCACAAACAGACCGAAAATGAGAGCTACCAGCCACCGGCTGGTGCCTTCTAGTTGCGGAGGAGAACGCAATCCGGCTGAGAATAGTGCCCCGAAGAAGGCCAGCAGCAGAACTAGGCCGGGCGCCCCGAGAGCCACGACTGTCTCCACCAGGAGGTTGTGACCGCCCGGATCCCCCCCGACCACCTTGCCGAATCGTTGGCTAGCCAATTCCAGCCGACCGTAGCCGGCCCCGATGGCGGGGTAGCGGGCCAGGTCCTTCGTCAGGTCTGACCACGCCCCGAGCCGGGCCTGGAACGTGCCGAGGTTTAGGTATCGAGCCTCGGCCTGGTTGGAAGTGCTCACCTTCGAGTTCACCTGGGGAAACACCTTGGTGTACAGATAGCCACCCAGACTGATCCCGATGGCGAAGGTAGCGAGCAGGGCGGCCAACAACAGTGCCGGGCGCCGGGTTGAGTGCCACCGCAACAGGGAAAAGGCGCCCACCATGCCCAGCGCACCCAACCACGGTGTACGGCTGAAGGTCGCGAACAGGCCGACCAACAGCATGGGCATCGCGGCGGCCGGCAGGCGGACCTTGGTGCCTTCGGGGGCTCGGCTGTTGGCCAGAGTCACGCCCAACGCCACCAGCAGGAACAAACCCCAGGTGAGCGAGTCGGCGTGGTAGGAGAACGGACGCCAATCGCTGCCCGGAGCCCTATTGATGTAGCCGACAATTTTCTGGGCCTCAATGGAATAATCGGCCGTGTTCGCGGCCCACGCCCGCTCGATCGGCCCGGGGCCTGTCACCAATTGCACGACGCCGTAGGGCACCGTGGCGACAGCGGACAGAACGATGGCCCGTGTCGCCCGGCCAAAACCCCGTGAGCCCAGCGGCATCGCCAGCCCCATTAACAGGCCCGCCATTGGTACGACCCGGTCATTGAGCGACGCCAATCGGGCGAAGACCGGGACGCCCGGGCCTGCCAGCGTGGCCACGGTAGCGACAATCGCGAGAAGCCCCAGCAGCACCGCGGCGCCAGGCAGGACAGAGCCTCGGCGGCGGCCGGGGCATCGGGCCACCGTGATCGCCAGGAGCAGGGTGGGAAGGAAGACGACCGCGTAGTAGGCGTACCGAGGTTGTGGTCCTGTCACGAAGATGGCCCGCTTCCCCAGGTGCACCAGACTGGTCGACCAGATGAAGGCCACGACCAGGTTTTCGAACTCAAAGCGGGCCCCAAGGGCGACCAGCGCGGCTACGGCCACGACGAACAGGACGACCGGCCCTCCGGGGACAAGTTGGGCGGCGGCAATCGCGAGGACCCCGGCTAGGACACAGGCAAGGAGTAGGCCCGGGCGGGCCAAGGGGACCGTCGATCTCACGTCGGGATCCCCGGACTGACGGTCCTGTCGCGATGGCCATGCCGCCACCTGGCGGCGAGAAAGGTGAGGACGAACCACGCCGCGATGTAGATGACCACGATCGACCATGCGGCGCCTGCCAACCCGAAACGAAGTGTCAACAACAGTGACGCGAACAGCCCCACCGGAGCGATCATGGCGTTGGCGGCCAAGTAGTGCTGGGCATGTTGCACGGCCCGCAGGAACAGCGAGGGGGCCAGTCCGAGCGCCATGAAGATGGGGTACACCGCCATGACGGCCAACAATGATGCACTATGGGCGTACTTGCCTTCGAACACGAGATGCTCCAGGGGCCGGTGCAGGACGACGATCGCCACCGCATACAGCCCGGCGAGGGGAGCCAGAACGGCCGACAGGAGCCGCACCTTGCGCCTGATGGCGACGATGTCGCCGGTGCGGAAGTCGGCGGCCAGCGATGGGAGCACGAGGAATCCCAGCGCGGTTAGCGCTTGAACGACTGGCAGGGCGGCCACCTCCATTGCCGACAACGCCCCCGCGGCGCCCAGGCCGACGACCGCTCCGGCAAAGTACTCGGGGCCGTGCAGCGACACAGCGCCCGCCAGCGTCGCCCAGACGATCCAGTGGCCGTATCGCCAGTGCGCCCGCAGCACATCGCGACTCGATGGACCGCCGCTCGGCGGCGGCCGATTAAGGCCCAGCTTCCGCAGCGTCGGTATCGATGATAGGGCGGAGGAAAGCCCTATGGCCACGAAGGCGGTGACCGACGACAGGTGGCCGCTCACCCGAAGGACGGACAACCCGACGATCACTAGCCCGGCGTAGAGGACATTGGCCGCCACCGCCCGCTTTGGCTCTCGCACGATGTAGGCCACCCTCCGGGCCAGCCAGATCCGCAGCAGGAAAGGCAGGCACAGGACCGCAGCCAGCAGCGCCCTAGGCAGGGGCCGGGAAGGCTGGAGGATCGTCAAGGCAGCCAGGGGCACGGCGGCGACGCCCGACAGAGGCAGTGTCACCCGCCAATGCAGGGCTGGTAGGTGGCGGAGGTAGCCCGGCAGGTCGTCACCATAGGTGCTCGGGCCGAGCACCATGGCTGGTTCCAGGAGAAGGGCGTTGTAGTAGCCCGACCCAATAAGGAACGCCGCGAACGCCAAGCTGAACGCGCCGAACTCGGACGGTGCTAGCCAGCGGGCCAGCAACACGGTGACGGCGAAGCTGACCAGCGAATACATCCCCTGCTCGAGGATGGCCAACGCCCCCTGCAGCCCCCACGCCGCCGCCGGGCGGAATGTCCGCCCCGCCCGGCGGCGCGCCCCGATGGTCGCCGACGTCTCTGGATCCCTTCTCAGAGGTCCGCCCGGGTTCTGTCGTCGACCCGGCGCGCCGTGACATCAATCACCCCGCTGTGGCCGAGTGCACAGAGGACTGCCGCCGGGGGAAGGCACATGTGGTAGGCGACTGGTGAATGCCGGTAGTCGCCGCGGGAACGACGGGCTCGACGCTGCCACAACTGGAGGCTGCCCGACAGGGAACTGGCTTGGAAATGGGGCACGAGCCGCTCCACCTCGAAGCCGCCCCGATGGAGGAGGTCGGTGAGCGTGGCCGGGGTGAAATGGAAGAGGTGCCGGGGCACGTCGAGGCCGAGCCAACTACGACGGAACATACGCCGTTCGAGGCTGGCGAAGTCAGGCACCCACATCCTGATCCGTCCGTCAGGACCCAGCAGGCGACGAAGCAGAGCCACCGTGGCGACCGGGTCGGGCACGTGCTCCAGGACATGCGACATGGTGGCCAGGTCGAAGGTGCCTTCGGGAAGAAGGGCGTCATCGAGGGTGGCCATCACCAACCGGTCCTCAGAGATTTCGGGACGGGATCGGGCCACCGCGACCGCGGCGGCTGTCGGCTCGACACCCCATGCCTCCCAGCCGAGGCGGGCCGCTCGGGCCAATCGGACTCCCGTCCCGCACCCGATGTCAAGGAAGCGTCGTCCGGGTCGGTCGGGCGGGTCCAGATCGACCGATGATCCATATCGGCGGTGGTACGGCGCCCGTAGCGCCGCCTTGATAACCCGGCCAGCGCCGTTGAGTTCCCGCTCTTCGGGTGCGGCGTGGTCGTAGTATTGCGACGGGTAAAACTCGCCTAAAGCGCTGACATGGGGCCGCGGTGAAGTGCGAACCAGCTGGCAGGTGCAGCATCGAACCACAGAATAGGTGCCGGGCCCCCAATGGAGCACATCGTGGCAATCACGGTAGACGGCTTCGAACGGCGCTTCCTCGCCACACAGCGGGCACGGAGCAACCTCGGCGCTCGGGTCGCGGTCACGCTGGCCGAACTCGAGGTCCCCGCTCATCGTGGGGGCCAAGATTAGCGCGGCACCGGGACCTGCACGAGCAGCTCCCTCTGGGCGCCCCGCATGAGGGTGTTCAGGGCCAGCGCAGGCGAGGCCCTCGTCAGTCCTCCGTGCTAGCGTCGATTCATGTCCGGCGTTCTCAAGGTCGCCGTCGTTGGCCAAACCCCCCCGCCCTACGGCGGCCAAGCCGTCATGATTCAAAACCTTCTCGATGGCAGATATACAAAGGTGGGGATCCACCATGTCCGCCTCGCTTTTTCAAAGGACATGTCAGAAATCGGTCGCCCCACCCTCGCGAAGATCATGCACCTGGTTTTCGTGATATTCAGGCTCATGTACACGCGCGTGCGCTGGAGGACGACAGTCCTCTATTACCCTCCAGCCGGGCCGGACCGAGTACCGATGTATCGCGACTTGGTCCTGCTCTTGTCTACGCGATGGATGTTCCAGTCCACGATCTTCCATTTCCATGCTGGCGGATTGTCGCAGCTCTACCCCGGTCTGCCCGGCTGGCTCAAATGGGCATTCCGGCGGGCCTATTACGGCGCCGACGTCGGGGTTCGGACATCGGCCCTCGCCCCAGATGACCCCGTCCTGCTGCATGCTCGTCGAGACGTCATTGCCCCCTACGGCGTGCCTGATGCGGCGACAGAGCAGCGGCAACCGGTCGCCGCCGACGAAGCCTCAACCGACGGAGCTCACTGCCCGCCACGGGCACCAAAGATCTTGTTCGTTGGCGTGTTACGGGAATCCAAAGGCGTGTTGGTAATGCTGGAGGCCTGCGCCGAGCTTCGCCGCCGAGGACATCGCTTCCTCGCCGATCTGGTCGGGGAATTCTCGACTCGCGACTTCGAGCAGCGAACCCGACGGCTGGTCGCCACGTCCGGACTCGACCAGGTGGTCAGGTTCCTGGGTGCCCTGACGCCCGACCAGAAGTACCAGGCGTTCGCCGATTCTGACATCTTCTGCTTTCCCACCTTCTTCGAGTCCGAGACCTTCGGCGTGGTACTGATCGAAGCAATGCAGTTCGGGCTGCCGATCGTGGCTACCAACTGGCGGGGCATCCCGGCCGTCGTCACCGACGGGGTGGAGGGCTACCTGGTCCCTGTTCACGATGTCGCGGCCCTAGTGGATCGTCTCGATTTTCTTCTCAGTCAACCCGAGCAAGCGGCCTCGATGGGTGCCCGTGGCCGACTTACCTATGAAACGGAATTCACCTTAGGCCGATACCACCAACGGATCCAGGCGCTCTTTGACTCCTTCCTGGTCCCGGCGCCCGCGTGACGGCCCGTGCCTTCATCGACCACGTCAACGGCGACGGTTCCGACTACCTGTCCGCAATCCGGGCCGGCCTCGCCTACGTCGATTTCGGGATAGGGCTCCCCGCCAAGCCCCGGGTGTTCGTGAAGCCCAACCTCACCTTTCCCAGTTATCGCCCAGGGGTCATGACCTCGCCGGCTGCGGTCGAGGCCCTGATCCTCGCCCTGAAGGATTATACGCCGCACATCTGGCTGGGGGACTCTGACTCGGGCGGCTACAACCGGTTCTCCATGGACGAGGTCTACGTCACCACCGGCGTCGCCGAGTACGCGACCCGCCACGGCGTCGAGGTGGTCAACCTGTCTCATCTGCCCACCCAATCCGTTTCCTTCGAGTGCCGGGGACGGCCGCTGACTCTGGCCCTACCTCGCCTCCTTACCAGCGAAATCGACGTTCTCATAACCATGCCAGTGCCAAAGGTACACGTGAACACCGGCGTGAGCCTGACGTTCAAGAACCAATGGGGATGCATTCCTGAGCCCACCGATCGCCTCCGCCTCCATCCATATTTCAAGGAAGTGATCCTCGAGGTGAACCGCGCGGTTAAGGCGAAATACGCGGTCATCGACGGGCGCTATGGGCTCAACGGCAGCGGACCCCTCCAAGGCGACCCGGTGGAACTTGGTTGGCTCTGCGTCACTGATGATATTGGCGCGGGCGCACGAGTGTCGTGCCATCTCATGCAAGTGTCGACCCGCAACGTACGCCACCTGCGCCACGCCGAGCGCCAGGGGTGGATTCCGGATCTGGACGCCATTGAAGTGAACCGCGATCTGGCGCCCTTCCGCGGCCCGAAATTCAAGGCCAATCGCGTGTGGACGGATCTACCGGGATGGGCGGCGTTTCACAGCCCGTCGTTGGCGCACTTGGCCTATTTCTCCAAGTGGGCCGGCCCGCTGCATCAGCTGCTCTATAGATTCCGGGAGCCGTTCTACAATTACGGCGACTCGGAGCGATGAGCTGGTGGCCGAGGACAGTCAAGCAGAGACTGAAGAGTATTTATCGCTGCTATTGGTTCTATCTGTCGCCGGCCAGACTGGCGCATCGCCGAGAGCTGCGCCGGTTCTTCAGCCCGCGGCCAGCGAACCGCCGCATGCTCGAGATCGGCGGCGGCACCGGAATGATGCTCAGCACCCTAAAGCAAGTGTGCCGGCCAGAGCAGCTCGTCTGTTCCGACATCGACCGCCGCGACGCCACCGATCTTGTCTGTGACGCCGTGGCCCTGCCGGTGCCTGATGCCGCGTTCGACGTTGTTGTGGCGTTCGAGGTGCTCGAGCATGTTGCCGACACCGACCGCCTACTTTGTGAAGTTCGCCGGGCCGTCAAGCCCGGCGGATACGTGGTCATATCGGTCCCGTTCCTGCTCGGCATCCACGATTTTCGGGACTTCTACCGGTTCACCGATCAGGGTTTGGTCGAGGTGCTGGGCCGCCACGGGCTCGAAGTCGTCCGCCTCCGTAAGGTCGGTGGGATCTCGGCGAGCGTCGTCGGCCTACTGACGGAGTTCCTCCGCAGCGTGGGCCTGGCTCAGCGGCAGGGTTGGCGGCACCGAAGCCGGCGCGAATGCGTGAACTACGCCGTCTCCAGCATCGTCACGCTCCCCCTGATGGCGGCCTCCTGGCCGGCGTTCGCTCTCGACTCGATCATCGACGCCGACTCCGAGAATCCCGCGGGATTCCTGGTCATCGCCCGGCGTCACAATCTCCGGTAGACCGCAGCCACCGAAACACCGGCCACGACCCGTGCCGGGGACTTTTCCATCCGCTGCACGACCGGGCGGAGATAGCGACGGCCGAACTTCCAGCCGTCGAAGGGGGGCATGACATAGTCGACCGCTACCTCTTCAAAGCCGATGGGCCCGAGCACCGAGCGCAACTCCGACCGCTTGAAATTGCGGGCGTCGGAGACACGGCGGTGCACCCAGGGAAGATAAGGCAGGAACGGAAGGTATCTGCCCAGGAACCGCCGGCCGAAGAGCCGGACGGTGTGCATCTCCAACGGGAACCACCGGTTGGGGCTCGTGACGCACAACACTCCGCCCGGGCGCAATACCCGATGGGTCTCGGCGGCGACATCGGCTACCGATTCCACGTGCTCGAGCACTTCGATGGCCAGCACGACGTCAAAGGTTTCGCGGGGAAATCCCAGGCGGCTGGCGGACATTTGCGCCGTCGGCACGCCCCGCTTGGTTGCCGCGGGCAGCTGAGCAGGCACGAGGTCGATCGCCACCACTTGGTCGAATGCGTCGGCCAGGACCGCCGCGTACTCCCCGTCAGCGGCACCGATTTCGAGGAGCCGGCAGCCCCGAAGTTCGTGCATCCGACCAAGGATCTTCAGGCGGTATTCTACGCCAACCGGCTTGTGGGTGATCGAGCCGCCATGGGTCACCTGTACCCGGGCCAGTGGTGCGGTCGTCACCGGGCCTGGCGGACGCCGTCTTGGGAGGCGGCCGGCCTTCGCCCCGTCACCTGCTAGGGACCGTGTGCTCGGCGCCACAGCTCCGCACGTCCCCGACGGTACCTGTCCAGCTGCGTCCAGCACTTCCTCCAGTCTAGGCATCCACGGTGCCCCCCGGCCTCGAAAAAGACGCCTGCTCAGCGACGCGTCGACAGTCGGCGGCGGGACGCGCAACATGCAGGGCAACGGGATACTGGACTGGCGGCTCATTGCCTACAACAACACCCAGTTCAAGTTTTGCGGCAATGCGCTAACCGTCGTCGCGGCGTAACGGATATCACGCACCTCTTCTGACCACGTCCTTGGCCGCTCCGAGCCATCGGAAGAGGGCCGCTTGCCTCGGACCGTGCGCTCGGCGCAACTGTTCCATACGTGCATCCCGTTGGGCCTGCCACGCCTGGCGACCGAGGTGACGCCACGAGTGGCCGCCCTCGTGGACTATATGGCCGAGCGCGGTGTACCAAACCTCCCAACCTGCCGTCCTCATCCTCCGGCACAGGTCCTGATCCTCGCCGAACAGAAAGATCGATTCGTCGAACCACCCGACCTCATCGAGAGCGCGGCGCCGGGCGACCAAGAACGCCCCATTGAGGTTTTGGGTCGGGTGAGCCCGCCGATGAACCCTCCGGCTCCGGCGGGTTCCCAGCCCCGGTGGCAACCGAAGCGAGTCAAGAAGGAGCCAGGCCACGCTGACCTCCCGCTCCGACGAACAACAGAGACGGCCGCTGTGGTCGAACACCCGGGGCGACGCCAGCCCCGCCCGGGTGTGAGTATCGAGAAACGCCGCCACCTGACCTACGGTGCCGTTGTGTTGGACGGTGTCGGGGTTGGCGATCGCGATATAGGAACCGCTGAGATGGGGCTGGGACAGGTTGACGGCCGGACCAAAGCCGATGTTGCGATCTGGCTCAATGAGTTCGACGCCATGGAATGCCCGGACCCGCTGCGAAACCGCATCGCCGGGATTGTTGTTGACCACCACCACCTTGCCCACCGCAGGATCCTTCAGCAGCGAGGCGAGGCACGCCTCGATCACGTTGTGGGACCGATAGGCGACAATCACGACATCGACCCGAGCCGGCGGCGTCGGGCCGTCGATCACCGGTCCCGGCTCTTTGACGGGTGGTAGTACTCGTACGCTTCTCCGTATACCGCGCTCGGAGGAGCGGCGTTCAGGATGGTCCCAGCCAGGGGGGCGCCGACCTGGTGCAACAGCTCGATCGAACGGCCTAGGGCCTTGCGGTTGGTTCGGCCCGCGTGACAGATGAGCAGGGAGGCGTCAGCCCAAGCCGACACGACCAGGCAGTCGGTCACGGGCAGGACCGGTGGGCAATCCAGCAGCACGATATCCGCTTGGTCTCGCAAGGAATCGACGATCTGGGCGGCCCGCCTGGAGGAGAGCAGCTCGGCCGGGTTCGGTACGAACGGTCCTGCGCACAACACGAAGATGTTGAGGTGATCGGCGACCCGTTTGAGCGCGCTGGCCAGCGTCTCCTGACCGGTTATCACCGACGTGAACCCGATGTCATTGTCCAGATTGAAGAACTCGTGGATCCTGGGACGGCGCAAATCGCAACCGACGATGATGACCCGTTGCCCCGCTTCGGCCAACTCGACACCGAGGTTGGCGACGGTCGTCGACTTGCCTTCGCGGGTAGAGGGGCTCGTGATCTGCAGTGCCTGGATCGGGTGGTCAGGGGCCAGGAATTGGATGGCGGTTCGCAGGGACCGGTACGCCTCGGTCACGGGTGATGACGGGTCAGTCAACGAGACCACCTGAGCGTCCCCGTCCGGCCCCTCGCCGGTAGTCGGAATCACCCCGAGAACCGGGAGGGAGGGCACGGTGGCCTCGAGGTCTTCCTTGGAGTTGACCGAATCATCGACGAAGTCCCGGGCCAGGGCGATGCCGACGCCGATCACCAGTCCCAGCAGAATCCCCCAGATGGCCGCCCGTATCGGTTTGGGTCCCGCCGGTGAAGATGGGGTCGTGGCCGAGGCCAGCAGGCGCGCCCCCGGATCGGCGGCACCGTTGACCCGAAGCTGCCCCATATTCTGCCGGAACGCCACCTGCGCCTGGATCAGAGCCTGCTGCTGGGCGCCACTCGCCTTGTCGATCTGGCCCTGTAACCGGTCAATCTCCGATTGGATGTCGCGGCTGGCCGCCTGAACGGCGTCGTCGGCCTGTTTACGTCGCAGGTCGAGGTAGGCGTTGGCATAGGCGTTGGCGACAGCCGCCGACTGGCCCGCGTCGGCGCTCTGAGCGGTTATACGGATCACGTCGGCCCCGAGCACCGCAATCGCCGCGATTTTGGGCTCCTGGCCCAACTTGGCCCGGACCCCGGCCCGCACGTCTGGACCCTTGATGACGTTGATCTCGGTAGCCAGTACTCGAGCGGGATCGACCGCCACAGCGGCTGCGTTGGCTCCAGCAACCGTCTGCTTGGACTGCTCGGGGAGCAACACCTCCGACGTAGCTTCGTAGTATGGATGCTGGATCAGAGTGACGCCGATCGACACCGCCAAAGTGACAACCACGGCTGCGATGATCGTCAGTTTCCGGCGCCACAGCCCACCGAGATAGTCGTGCCCGGCGGGCTGAACCTCCGGTTCGGCGCCCGTAACACGCGATCGCGGCGGGGCCACCCTGGGCGACCGCTCGGCCGGGACGATGCCGCCCGAGCCGAAGTCGACGAGGTGACGGTCCTTCCGGCCACGGAGGCGGTCATCGCGAGCGCCCTGGGGAACTGACACCGGCCTGATGTTAACCGGTTCCCAGGTCCGAATCGGCCCGAGTCGACAGGGAATCATCAACTCTGCGGTGGGACTGGTCGGAGAACTCCCCCAGTTGCTGGCGGACGATGAGCATCTCTTCGTCCTCGCCAATCCGGAGATCGCGGCACAGCTGCATTGGGACGCCGCACAGCCTCCGCCAGAGAAACCATTTCGGTCCCGGAGGCCGGAACGCCAAGAGCAGGTACTTCGCCTGGGCGGTGAAACACTCCGTGGTGGCGGCAGACCGAGTCCTCGTGGGATCTGCGTTCTCCGCCCAACGTCTCGCCGATCTGGCGGGCGTGGACCCATCCAAAGTCCTCGTGACCTACACGGCTCCATCGCTCCCATCGGTGCCGTTCGTTCCGATGGCCGCCCGCGATGCCTCGATCGTGATCCTGGGCTCACACTTTCCCCACAAGCGGACTGAGCAAGCAGTGACTTGGGCGCAGCGCTTCATGAAAACGCCCGCCGGCTCCGGGCTCGGCCTGGTCGTGACCGGTCGCCTCGGTCCCGCTGCAGAATGTCAGTGTGTCGACGACCGGACCGAGCGGGTGCGCCAAAGGCTGTCGGGCCTCGAACTGGCGCAACTCCTGGCCGGGTGTCGCGTGCTCGTGTTCGGGTCGGTGTATGAGGGCTTCGGACTTCCTCCGGTTGAAGCCGTCAGTCTGGGCACTCCCGCGACATACCAGCGCATCGGCGCAATGGCTGAGGTGCTAGCTAGATGGGTTTCCTGGCGGCTACGATGAAGATCGGTACGATCAGTTCGCCGAAGCCCTCACCGCCGTCTTGGCTCTCGACGATGGCGAATTGCTGGCACTCCAGGAGCGAATGCAGGCCCGGTTCCAGTGGACTGGGGTGGCTCGCCTCACGCTCGACGGCTATCGAGCCGCGGCGGGCGGGATGAATCAGTAGATGTCTTGTCATGGACAATCGTCGGGCATAGGCTGTTGTGTCGGCCGCGATGCGTCGTGGGCGCCGCTGTGAGGGCGTGAATTTCGGCGGTCGTACTGTGCTGCGCTCTTACAGAACGACATGACGCGCGTCGGGGAGGCGACTTTGGCGGTAATCGAGATCGAGGCGAGATGAACAAGCATCAGAGGCAGCGAGGTCGCCTCACGGCCATCGTGATGACGGGGATGGTAGCGATGATCTTCGGATTCATGGCGGCGGCCCTTGGGATGTCGGGCATCGGCGCGGCAGCGGCGGCTTCCTTGTCCAACGCCGATGGGGCGTGCGGGCCGTCGCCCTGCGCATCGGTGCCCCCGGGCCTGGGCCCCTGCGGCTTCACGCCGTGTACCACCCCCGCCGGCGCTCAGGGTCCCTGCGGCCCAAATCCGTGTACGACCGCCGGCGGCCAGGGCCCCTGCGGGCTCAAGTCCTGCGCCCCGCCGTCCAAGCTGAACCCACACCAGGCCACGCCGGGCGCGGCCACTCCGGGCGCCCCCGCGCCGGGCGCCCCCCCGGCGACCACCGCCCCGCCCGGGGCCGGGACTGCGACCTCAGACCCGACAACGGCGCCGTCGCCCCACTCGGCGACGCCCACCTCAATCCTGTCGGCCAGTGGGACGACGGTGCCGAACGCGTCCGGCCCGCACCCAAAGGTGACCGGGGTTGTCGCCGTCGCTACCAGTTCTCACGGAACAGGGATCTGGCTCCTCTCCGGCATCGGGGCCGTATTGCTGGCTGCATCGCTGTTCCTCGTGCGCACCCGTGGATATGGCAACGACGAAGATGGCGAACTCCCCGACGCGTAAAGAAAGCCCGTTCGCCAGTTTGGGCCACAGGAGAACGGCCTGCCACGGGTCACCGCCGACGGGGGGACGCCTACCGGACCTCGAGCAGCGTCACAGCCTGGGCAAGATCGTCCTTAAATGTGCCCCCCGCCTTCGTCGCAATCGTGATCTATTCGGTCGGGTGGGGTCGGCGCGCGCACTGGGAAGTGTCTCCAGTCAACCGCACGGTGTCCGACTGATCCGACCAACAAAGTGCTTCTCACCCCAGCCGACCATGACCAGATTTCCACCTTTTTCCTCAGGCGACAGAGCTCGATCGAGAAACCCTGGCCATGACGCCCGCTGACCTGGCTGCGATTACCACGGACCTTGCCAGGATGCCTCCTGTGCATCGAGAGGTTGTACTAGACCTAAAACAAGCGCTGGAGTGGGTCGGGGGGGGCGGGTCCGGATTTTGGGGGCGGCGGCTGTCTGTTGTGGCGTCAGGACTGGATGTTGTTGACGGTTTTGGTGTTGTTGTCGGTGGTGGGGCCACCTTTGGCCCGGTTTTCGGTGCGGGTGGCGACCGTTCGGGCGTGTTGGG
>JALYXV010000270.1 GCA_030947025.1 Actinomycetota bacterium
GGCCGAAGTCGACATCGACCTGCTCCGCACGCCAGGAAACGAGCCGGACCGATGAGCGGCCAGCGGTCCCACAAGCCGTCGGCGGGCGGGGCCGTCCAACTGGCGCTGGGCGTGGCCAGCGAAGCCCAGCAACTCCTGGTCGAGGCCCGCCGCCGGGCCGACCTGCGCGACCAACGCCGGGAACCGGTGGACTACGACGCCCTCAACCGCATGGTGCGCCGCCAGCGCGCCGCGCTGACCAGGGCGGTCCGCAGCGGCGACACCGACCGGATCGTCCTGGCCTGCCGGGACGCGGTGAGGGAATGGGACCAGCCCGGGGCGATGTGGCCAGACGACTGGGCCGCCTGGCAGAACGCGCTCGACCGCGTCCTTCCCTGGCACTCACCGGTCGACCTGAGGGACCTGTAACGGCCACCAACACCGGGCCCGGCACGACCACTGCCCGGTCGCGTACCGCCGCCCCCTCGATGGCACACCAGCCAACCCGAAAGGAGCACCCATGACCACCGCCGCACCCGAGACCGTGCAAGCCGAGGCCCTCACCGAGGCCCCAGACGCGGCCACGCCCGGTACCAGCCTGATCTACCTGGACCCCCGGACGCTGGCCGCCAACCCGGCCAACGTCCGATCCGACCTGGGAGATCTCAGCCCCCTGGTGGCATCGATTCATTCCATCGGCGTCCTCGAGCCGCTCATCGTGATCCCCGACGGCGACGGCGGCCACCTGATCGTCGCCGGTCACCGACGCACCGCCGCAGCCATCGAGGCAGAGCAGGAAACCGTTCCCTGCCTCGTCCGCCCCGACCTGGCCGCAGCCCACGCCACCCAGCAGGTGGTGGCCATGTTGGTCGAGAACACAGCGAGGCTGGCCTTGGCAGCAGGGGACGAGGCCCGCGGCTACGAGCAGCTGCGCATCGGCGGGCTCAGCGCCAACAAGATCGCCAAAGCGGTCGGCCAGAAGCCCGCCCACATCAAGAGGGCACTGGCCGTGGCCGGCTCCGAGCTGGCCAACGCGGCCATCGACCGCTACGACCTGACTCTTGAGCAGGCCGCGGTGCTGGCCGAGTTCGACCAGGACCACGAAGCGGTCAAGACATTGGTCACCATCGCCAAGCGCGACCCCGGCCGCTGGGAGCACACCGTGTCGCGCTATCGGGAGGACCGCAAGGCGGCCGCCGCCCGCCAAGCCGCCGTGCAGCGCCTCGTCGACGCCGGCCTGACCGTGATCGACCCCCCCAACCGCGGCGACAGCCCGGTTCGAATCGACAACCTGGCCGACGGCGACGGCAACGAGATCGACGCGGCCAGCCACGCCGCCTGCCCCGGCCACGTCGTGGCGTTGTCCAAGTGGGACCTCGACGACGTCGCCTACTACTGCACCGACCCGGCCGGCAACGGCCACACAGACCGCTGGGCCGGCACCGCCTCCCACGCCCCGGCGCCGACAGTGGTCAACGGGAAGATGACCGACGAGGCCAAGGCGGCCAGGCGAGAAGTCATCGAGGGGAACAAAGCGTGGCGGGCAGCGGAACCCGTGCGCCGCCAGTGGATCCGCGACCTGCTGAGCCGCAAGACGCCACCCAAGTCCGCGCTGCGCTTCGCGGTGACCGAGATCGTCTCCGCCCCCGACCGGGTCGGAGACGGCAAGGACGAGATGCTCGCCGACCTGCTCCACAAGACCCAACCCGGGCACAGCTACGGCCGCCACGTCGGCGCCGCCGCCGTCGCCAACGTCACCGAGGCCCGCCTGCCGCTGCTCCTCCTGGCCCAAGTGGCGGCCGACCGGGAGCAGACCATGGATGAGGGCACCTGGCGCAGCGTCAACCCCGCCGCCGCCCGATGGTTCGCCTACCTGGCGACCACCGGCTACACCCTGGCTGACATCGAGCAGCGAGTGGTCGACGACGCCACCAGCGCCGCCGCCGAGGCCCCCTGCGCCGCGGCCCCCGGTGGCGACGGCGGCGAGGACGAGGACGGCGAGGCGATGGACGACACGGCCCAGCCGGACGACCTCGAAACGGTCGCCTGAGCCGCCAGGCACACCGGGCAACGATTCGGGGAGCAGCGCCACCGGCCGCCCCCCGAATCTGCGCGGCCGGGCGCCCTAACCGCAGACGCCCGACCAGCGGGCACCTACGGAAGGGACCGACCATGGCCCGCCCCCAACGCCACGACCCACACGACAAGCTGACCGAGGCCCATCAGCGCCTCGCCCAAGCCGTCGCCGACCTGGTCTCAGGCGCCGACTGGCAAGCCTTCCTGGCCTTGTCCGCCAAGCTGCGCGGCTACTCCGCCCGGAACGTCCTGTTGATCCTCAACCAGGCCCCCAGGGCCAGCCAGGTGGCTGGATACCGAACGTGGAAGCAGCTCGGCCGCCAGGTCCGGGCGGGCGAGAAGGGCATCGCCATCCTGGCCCCCTGCCGGTACCGCACCTCGACCGACGACGATGACGACACCAGGAGCGATGACGCCGCCGGCGACAGCGGCCACGTCGTCGTCAGAGGATTCCGGGTCGTCCACGTGTTCGACATCAGCCAAACCGACGGAGACACCCTCGACCAACCGGCGTGGCCCGAGCTCCTCCAGGGCAAGGCCCCGGCCGGGCTGTGGGACGACCTGGCGGCGCAGATCGCAGCCGAGGGCTACACCGTCGAACGGGGCGACTGCGGCCGCGGCGCCAACGGCTGCACCAGCTTCGCCGACCGGGTGGTACGGGTCCGGGCCGACATCGACGACGCCGCCGCAGCCAAGACCGCCTGCCACGAATTGGCGCACGTGCTGCTCCACGACGGCAGCGAGTACGCCTCGGGCTGCCGAGGTCGGGCCGAGGTCGAAGCCGAGAGCGTCGCCTACCTGGTCTGCGACAGGGCCGGGCTCGCCAGCGACAAGTATTCGTTCCCCTACCTGGCCGGCTGGTCCGGCGGTGACGCCGACACCGTCCGAGCCACCGCCGACCGGGTCCTGGCGTGCGCCCGCCGCATCGTTGAGCGCCTGCACCTCGACGACAGCGCCGCAGCCGACCTGGTCGGCACCGACAGCGCGCCGAGCGAACCGCAGCGCCTAGCGCCGCAGCCGACCTGATGGGGTTAGCGGACCTCGCAGGCGAAGCCAGCCAGGTCAGGGCAGCACCGGCTCCCCGCCGACAGGCCCATAACTGTGGAGGCCGGTCACCTCCCCGGTCGGGGAAGCCGGGGAGGCCCGGTCGCCGCAGCCCCACCGCATTCCCAGCCCGCTACAGGAGGCCCCGCCATGACTGATCTCGCCGCACCGGAGCTAACACGCCCGACTCCAGGAACCGAGCGCACCGTCGACGCCATCCGCCTCACCGGATGGTTCGACGAGATCAACGACAGCGTCCGGGCCCTGCTGTTCGGACAGATGGTTGCCCGTGCCTGGGGGATCGAGCATTTCCACTCCGACTTGTTCCACGACGCCCGGTGGCTCGCCCAACACGTCACCGGGCCCACCACCTTCTACTGGGCGCCCCGGACCTGGGGCAGCGACATCGGCACCGACCGCTGCCTGGTCGCCACGCCGAGTGACGGCAAAGCGCTGTACCGGGTCGAGCTCCTCTGCGAAGACGGCCTGTGGTCGGCCGTCTTCACCACCGAGCCCGTGGGCGGCCAATAGCCAGGAGAAGGCCGCCGCGCACTCGGCGCCAGCGGCCGGTGGCTGCCCCACGGGCAACAGTCATGGCTCACCACCTCTACGACTACTGGACCGACACCTTGATCGGGCCTGCCACCGACGACCAAGTCGCGTTGAGCGACGCCTGTGTCCGCAGGGGGGGCGACGGCCTGATCCCGGATCGACGCCGAAGGCCGAGTCTGCGCGTTCGCCGAGCACGTCACCCCAGGCCCCGACATCCGGTGCGTCTTCACGCAACCCGAGGCCATACCAACGCCTGAGCCGCGCCCACCCGGCAGCGAGGCGGGGAACGTGGTCGCGCCGCCCACCGCAGAGCGGCCCGACTCCCCATAGCCGTGGAGTCCGGGTCAAGAAGTCCCCCCCAACCACCAAGTGCGCTCAACCCAAGGAGAAATGACCATGGACGACACCACCGACCACCTGGCCTTCGAGATCGGAGCGCTCGCGGCCACTGCGGGCGCCGCCCAGTCTGCTGCCACCGCCGGCGTCCGGCTGGTCGACATGGTGCTGCGCCACCTCGGCGCCGACTGGGGAGACCTCGACGACGAGGACAAGGCCGCGAACGCCCGGGCCGTCGCCAACGGCGGCCGCATCCTCTCCAGCTACCACCTCGACACCGGCGAGGACATCTGGGTACTCACCGAGGCTGACCGAGCCAGCACGACGGTCCTGCTCGCCTCCGAGTACTAAGAGCTGCGGCCCGGGCGGCCGGACACACGGCCCAACGCCCGAATGAGGTTCCCGTCACGCTGGGGACACCTCGCCGTAACCGGCAGTCCGGACGACGACCAGGACGCACCGAAGTGCGGGCTGCAAGAAAGCCGGCCAGCGAGCACAGCGGCTCCCTGGAGTCACGGGCACGCGGCCGCGCTTTGTCTAGGCCGAACTTAAGCGCTCTTTGACGGGTGAACCCCCTGCTGAGCAGGGGGTTCATGTTTTTTGGGGTGGTGGGTTCTGTCTACTTCGGTGTTTTGGTGGTTATGGGGTGAGGGTGAGGGGGGCGTGGGCGCCCAGGAGCTCGAAGGCTTTGCGTTGGGTTGGGGTGGGGATGGAGAGCTTGTCGATGGTGTTGCCGCCGGTGAAGGCGATGGTGTTGCGGGTCAAGGTGGCGAGGTGGCCCAGGAGGCTGGCGAAGTTGTGGGCTTGGTCGCCGTCGGCGGTGTGGTGGCTGGACGCCTTGGTCCTGGCGGCCGCCGAGACGGCGGCGGGGGCGACGGGGTCGGTGCGTGCCGGGGGGGTCTCGTCGGTGTAGCACAGCGGCGCCCACGCCTTTCGGAGATGCCAGACGAGGTGGGCGGCGAGCATGCAGATCAGCACGTGTGCCCGGACTCGGTCCTCGAGGTAGTGGTAGATGGGCCGCAGGTCCAAGTCGATCGCCTTCATGGACCAGAAGTCGCGTTCCACGTTGGCCAGGTCTTTGTACGCCTCGACGACAGCGGCAGCGTCGAGACGCTCCGCGGCCACGTTGGTGCGGATCACGTAGATGCCGTCCAGGGCGGCCTCCGCCGCGATCTGGTCGGCTTTGCGGGTGTAGGCGAAGCGGTCATCGGCGATGTCGAGGGTGAAATGCTTGGCCATCTTGTAGCGGTTCACGGCCCGTCCCGCCCGCAACCCGATCTTGTCCGCGCCTTTGAGGGTGCCCGCTTCGACGGCGGCCGCGATGGGCGCCAGGAGGGCTTCGGTGGCGGCCGCCAGCTCGCCGCGTTTGCGGGACCGCTCCGCGGCCAGGGCCGGGTTGCGACACGCGATGAGGCGTTCGCCGGGGTAGTCGGGATGGGAGATCTCGGCCAGGTTGGTCTCGTCGAACAACGTCAGTTGCAACGCCGCGCCCTCGGCCAGGGCTTTGATGGCCGGGGCGCGCAACGAGGTGATCCAGCCCAGGCCGCCCAGGGTCTTGATCGCCTCGATACGCGCCGTGGTGATCATGCCCCGGTCGCCCACCATGGTCACCTCGGCCAAGCCGAATTTGGTGCGGACCTTGTCGACCGCGGCGATGAACGCGCTCGGATCGGCGGTGTTGCCCGCGAACACCTCCACCGACACCGGGCAACCCCCGTCGTCGGTCAAGAGTCCGTACTCGATCTGAGTTTTCCCGGTCTTGCGGTCCCTCGAGTAACCCCTCGCGGCCAGCGGGCAGCAGTGGCCCTCCATCCACGACGACGACAGGTCGTAGTACACCAGCGACCCCGCCTGAAGGTGCCTCTTGGCCAGGGCCGCCTCGATACGGTCCTGGCGGGCGACCAGCCAGTCCATGGCCGCGTACACCTCGTCGCTCGACGCCCCGTCCACGCCCAGGTCGACGGCCAAGGTGGTATCAGCCCACCATCGGGTCGTGGCCAGCTTCGAAGCGGGGGCGCACACCCGGGCGACAATCAACGCCAACGCCAGGTCCCGCTCGGCGCACGCCGAGCCCAGCAGCGCCGCGAACCCCAACTTCTGGGCCTGGGCGGCCACCGCCGCGACATGGCCATGGGGCAACGACCGGGCGATGTCGAAGCCCTCGCCCGCCACCACATGGGTCTTGCCGGCCAGGGACTGGCGGACCACCTCGATCGTCTCGGCCGGCAACGCCGTCAGGTTGGCCAACGTCTCGTTCTTGACCTTGCCGTCCTCACGGTAGGAGCGGCGCAACAGGACAGTCTCGTACACCTTGTCCTTGTGCTGACGACGGGTGACGGCGACATGCATGGCACCGGTCTTCCTGGTCACAACACAATTATCTCACATCGGAACACCGAAGTCACGCATACTCGTGTCTACAATTCTGAGCCCCTAAATGCCGTTCCCCCAGGTCACCGCCACTATCCCAGCCCAAAACCGCCGTAAGTTCGGTCTAGGCCACCAACACGTCGCCAAGTTCGACCGGCCCTGAGGTATGACCAAGCCGAACGCCCGCAGCCAAGGCCCCCAGGGAACGGTGTACCTGCTGTGCTTTCAGGATTCGTACCGGCACGCCCACCACTATCTGGGGTTCACGACCGACCTCGACGCCCGCCTCGCCGCACACGCCGCCGGAAGAGGCGCCCGTCTCCTTGAGGTTATCACCACGGCGGGGATCGGCTTCACCTTGGTCCGCACCTGGCAAGGCACCCGCAGCCTGGAGCGGCAACTGAAGAACCGGCATAACAGCAGCCGGCTCTGCCCGATCTGCCAGGCCGCCAGACGAGCAGGTCGCACCCGCCCGGCCGGCGCGGCGTAGACCCCGGTGCGTGCTCCCTGGCGCCGGGCGGCCGAGGCGAGCACGCCTTAGCCGCCGGGCGCCCCACCGGCATCCCACCGCCGCGCCGCCCACCCAGGTCGGCGCGGCCCAAGCGACAAGGAGCAACAACCCATGACCGCTGACCCGACCAACCGAGACCGCTCCGCGTGGGCCAACATGGCCGTCGAGGCGTTCGCCGCAGCAACCAACACCACCGCCGAGGACCTCGACACCAAAGTGGGCGACCTACTGGCCGACCTGCACCACCTGTGCAAAACAAACGGGGTCTCCTTCGCCCGATGCCTGGAGCGCGCCGACGCCCACTATCGAGCAGAGATCGACGACGAGGACCCCAGGGTCGACCCGGTGGCCTCGGCGCCCGAGCCCGTTGTCGAAGCAGCGGCCCGCCAGTACGCGGACCTGTTCAATGCCACACCTATGGACGAGATCGACCGGCTGATCGCCGATGCCTGTGTCGACCCGCTCTGGGACGACCGCACCAACCTGTTGTCGCTACTGGCGGACGAACCGCAAGACCAAGGCCTCGTGCTGGCCAGCGACGCGGCGCACTACGCGGTAATCCGCTGGGACGGTCAGGAGTGGATCGTGGACAGTGCCCCGGTCGACTGGGACGCCCTCGAGGACCGGGCGTTCGGACCCGACGAGGACCCCC
Source organism: Actinomycetota bacterium (assembly GCA_030947025.1). Lineage (GTDB taxonomy): Bacteria > Actinomycetota > Acidimicrobiia > Acidimicrobiales > Palsa-688 > JALYXV01. Next base: position 7,521 of record JALYXV010000270.1, read on the forward strand.
GCGAGGCGTAATCGGCGACAGCACCCCACCAGAAGACGGAACGCGGGCGAGGGGTTACACCCGTCGCCCCGTTCCGCTCTCGGCGTCGCGGCCCGACCAGTGCACTGGCCAACACACGGCACGACGCGGCCAGCAGCGATCGACGGCATGACCTCAGCGCATCCCTCACCGCCTCCGGGTGGGGGCCCGCAACCCCAGCAGGTGACCACCACCGACCCGGAGGCGAACACTGCCATGGACATCTACTGCCCCAAATGCGGCGAACCCTGCGATCAGGACGAGCTGCACGTTCCCGACCAGAGCTACGACCAAGCCGCCCGCATCTTCCGAACCGAAGGATGCGGGATGCTGTTCGACGGCATCGCCTGCCACCCCGACAGCGGAGACGACCCGACCCGCACCGCCATCCTCCGGGAGATGGCCGACCTGCTCGGCGACGACGTCGACGGCTACGCCGCCATGTGCGAGGACCTCGGGCTCTGACCCGCCAAACACCACCAACGGCGGGGGCCCAGCGAGACGGAGTGCTGGGCTCCTTGGACGACCAGCGCGGCAGCTTCCCACGCCCTTGCGGTATGACCGCAACCTCCGCCACCCGCCACCTTGTCCCTGCCATCTTCACGACGCCGTGGCTGTGGCCCATCGCCATCGTTGTGCTCCTCGCCGCGGGCGCCACCGACCTCCAGGTGCACTGGCAGCAACGCCGGCCCCGGCCCGGGCCGGGCGATGTGGTCCTGGCGGTAACTCTGGTCGTGGTCGGACTGGCCAGCGTCGCGACCGGCGCCACGCTCCCCGCCGCCGACACCGTGCTGTGGCCGTCGCTCGGCCTGACCGTCATGGCCGCCTCGCTGGTCCTGCGGGTCGCGGCCATGCGCCACTTGGGAGCCGACTTCAACGGTGACCTCATGACCCGGCCCGGTCAGGTCGTGGTCGACGCCGGCCCCTACCGACTGGTAAGGCACCCCGGCTACCTGAGCGTCGGGGCGTACCTCACCGGGAACATGCTGCTGTTCGGCTTCTGGCCGCCCATCGTCGCCATGGTGATCCTGATGGGCGCCTTCCTGCGGGCCCGCATCTTGAAAGAAGAGGGGATCAACCGCGATGGCATCGTCGGCTACGACGACTACACCCAGCGGGTGCGGTGGCGTCTCATCCCCGGTCTGTGGTGAACCACCAGGGGTCGGCGCCGCGGCACACCCGCAGCCCTGCCCAGCTCACCGGCAGGAATTGCCTTGAAGGGCGGCCGGGCGCCCTCCCAGTGACCGCACCGACATGGGAAGGAGTCATCCCTGATGTTCACACCCTGGGGGGCATCCCAACACCACCCGTCGGCACGCAGACGCCACGAGCTAGCCGCCCCGGCTGGGCAGCTGTAAAGCGCAGCCGGGCGCCCGGCTGCCCCTCCCTGTGAATCGGCACCGAACGGGTGCCCCAGCCACAAGGGAGAGCAAGCCAAAATGCCCATGCCGCAAGTCATCCCAGCCAGCATCACCGTCGTGCCTCTTGACGATCCCCTCGTCGAGCGCTACGGCTTCGGCCCCAACTCTATGTATGTCGAGTATGTCATTTTGCCCCTGATGGGCCCTAGTACCGTCTGGCTCTACCGCCGACTCGGAGTGATGGTCCTCACCGCGGACGAGACCGTCGTGGACATCGCCGACCTGGGTCGGAGCCTGGGCGTCGGCGGAGTTGGTCGCAACTCGCCAATGGTCCGATCACTCGGCCGCCTCGAGGCGTTCGGCGGGTCGTCGTGGAACGGGGAGATCTACGCGGTCCGCCGGGCCCTGGCGCCGGTATCCGCGCGGCAACTGGCCCGCCTTCCAGAGATCGCCCGTCGCGTGCACGACCGTGCCCAGCGTCGGGACGACGTCAACGTCCGTCTGGTGCCCGTCGACTCATAACGCCCAGATTCGAGGACCACGGACCGCCCTTCCCCCTGGCGGACCGTGGTCCTCTTTTGGCGCGCCCGAAGAGCAGCTCCAGACCCCCTGGCGGTGGAGCGAGCGGTCGTGGTGACGCCGGGCGGGGGAGTGCGGCCGAGGCTCTGGTGTGGCGGTGGAGCGTGCGCTGCGGGGGGTCGTGGTGACGCCCGGCGGGGGAGTGCGGCCGAGGCCCTGGTGTGGCGTGTGGTCGAGGGGACGTGGCGGGTCGTGGTGAGCGCGGGGATGGGCGTCGAGGGCGTGGTGGTCGACGGGACGTTGGGTTGAGCCGGGTGCGGCGGGGCAGTTCTGTACAGCACATTTGCAGGTCGCGCTGTCGGCGACCTGCTAGGATACGTCAACACCTCGAACTACATCCCGTAGCATGGCGGGTGTTGTGGTGATGTCGGGGAGTGTCCTCACGAACATCCCCACCGCAGGTCAGAGCACATTTTTCCTGGCGGTCATTTCCGCTCGCATGCGCTGACGTCCGAAGCGGATATGACCACCAATTCGAACTTGGGGGCGGAGCCGGTATCCGTCTCGCCGTCGTCCTGTCCTGTTGCCGTGCGAGGTGACCGCCGATCCAGCCCCGCCACGTCACCTGGAGCGAGCGGGCGTCCAGAATGATCGCCAGGATCAAGGTGTTAGGGATGCGCGCTGCGACCGGCGGGACGTTGCGGGTGGCCGCTCGAGGCATCGTTTCTTACCTGCAGGGCGGCGACGGCAACTCCGCTCCGGCAAACGCACAAGGTTCGTTCTCGACCGGTGATCGACCCGGTGATGGGGGCGGAGGTGACGGCCGGAGGACACTCGGCGACGGGGTGGTCGGCTACTACATGGCGGGCGAGAAGGGTCAGTCGCAGGGGCGCGCCCGTGGTAGCGGAGCGGCCGCGATGGGATTGGTTGGGTCGGTGTCGGCATCGGAGTTGGAGGCGGTTCTGATGGGCCGCCACGCCGAGTCCGGGGAGGTATTGCTGGGCGCATCGGGGACATCCGGACGCAGCGCCACGCCGAAGGGGGCACGGGCCGTGGCTCGTCGCGGCGACCCCGACGAGTTGCTCAGCCTGGCCGAAGCGGCGTTCCTGATCGGGGTCCACCCTGGCTATCTCCGCCGGTTGGCTGAGCATCAGCCGCAGACCTTTTTCGCCACCCCGACGCCCCTTGATCAGATCGACGAGCGCCTTGCGAAGCGGCTTATCGAGTTCATGTCCGGACGTCCCCTCACGCCTCCATCGGAGGCATATCTGCTGGCCGGCAAGGACCCGGAGAGCGGGCAGTGGCGGGTGTCGCGGCGGGAGGTGGAACGCTTCATGGCCGACCGGTTGGTGCCCGAGACGGTGATGGGATTCGACCTGGTGTGCTCGACGCCGAAGAGTGTTTCGCTGCTGTGGGCGGTCGGCGACGAGGTCATCCGCTCCGACATCGCCGAGGCGTTCGACGCGGCTGTGAACGCCACCTTCTCATACCTCGAGCAGCACGCCTGTTACGGCATGGTGGAGGGCCGCAACCGTCCGGCGTCAGGGTTCGGGGTGGCGTCGTTTGTTCACGACACGTCGCGCGCTGACGAAGCCCATCTCCACACCCACAACCTGATAGTCAACGCCGTGCAGGTGCCCATCCTCGACGAGGACGGACGGCCACGGGTCGACGAACACGGCGCCCCGCTGGTGGTGTGGCGGTCGCCTGATGGTCACGAGTTGCTGCGCCACGTGAAGACCGCCGGGTATCTGGGGGCGGCCGAACTGAGGCACCAGCTGGCGTCGCGCTGGGCGGTGAAGTGGGGTCCGGTTCGCAGCGGCGTGGCGGAGTTGGCGGCATTCCCCGAGCCGCTGCTGCACGCCTTCTCCACCCGCCACGACCAGATAGCGGAGGAGTTCGCGCAGATGGTCGAGTCCGGCTTGGAGCCGGGGGCGGCGACCGAGGTGGCCGCTCAGCGGGCCACCCGGGCCCCAAAGAAGGTGCTGGCCGACGACGCGGTACGTGCCGTTCAGGTAGCCAAGCTGGCCGATATCGGATGGACTCCCGAAGCGGTACGGGCGCTGGTTTCGGTGGGTGCCCAACCTCGATCGGAGTTGACCGACAACGACATCGCAGACCTGCACGCACAGCTGGTCGGTCCTCACGGCTTGACCGAACGACAGACCACATTCACCTCCCGAGACGTCCACCAGGCGGTGGCAGCGTGGGCGGGCGACCGTCTACCGGCGGCGCGGATCAGGGCGCTGGCTGAGGCGTTCGCGGCCAACCCCCAGGTCGTGTTGTGCGGCGCCGGGGAGCGGCTACTCGCCCGCCAGAACCCCGAACCGGTATTCACCACCGAGGCGATGCTGGCCGCCGAGGACAACCTCCTCACCCTCTACCGTCACGCCCGCGTGGATCACGGCGCCCAGCCCCGCGGCGCCGTGCCCGACGAGGTGATCAGCGATGCCATCGTGTCGGTGTCGGCCGCGGTCGCCGACGAGGCGGGCGACCCGGATGGCGGGTTGTCCGACGAGCAGGCCGAGCTGGTCCGGGCGGTGGCGGGCAGTGGCGACGGGATCCGCTGCGCGATCGGACCGGCCGGCACCGGCAAGACCGAGGCCATGCGTGCCGCGGTGGCCGCCTGGCAGGCGGTCGGGTACCAGGTGTTCGGGTGCGCCAACGGGGGCACCCAAACCGAGCAGTTGGGAGCACGCCTCCGTGTCCGCTCCGAGGTCGTCCGTTCGTGGCTGACCCGCCTCGAGACCGCCGACGACCCGGCGGAAGTGTGGGGCCCCGACACGGTGGTGGTCGTCGATGAGGCCACACAGGTGTCGACCCGTGACGCCGAGAAGCTGTGCCGTTGGGCGGCGAGGACGGACACGACGCTGGTGTTCGTGGGCGACCCGGCCCAGCTGAGCTCCGTGGGCGCTGGCGGCTGGTTCCGACACGTGGTCTACGCCGAGGGCGTTCCGTCTTTGTCGAGGATCTATCGCCAGCAGGGCGACGACATGGCCGAGGTGAGGGTGGCGCTGGGGGGCCTGCGGTCCCAGATGCCCGAGCGGGTCCGGACCGCCATGGGACGCCTGGCGGCCGACGGTCGGGTGTCGGTCTTCGACGATGCCGAGGCCCTACTTGGGCAGGTGGTCGGCGACTGGTACGAGGACCGTCAGTCCCGTCTCCAGGCCACAGGCCGCAGGCCGAAGCCGTCGCGCATGATGGCCGCCCATCGCCGCGAGGTCGACCTGTTGAACACCGCGGCCCGGCGTCGCCTGGCGGCCGACGGGACCCTGTCGGGCCCCGATCTGGTGGTGGCGGGCCGGCATTTCGCGGTGGGCGACGAGGTGGTGACCTTGACCCAGGCGGGCCACAGCCTCGTCCCCGACGGCGCCACCCGGGACCGCTATGTGCGCACCGGCACAGTGGGCCGGGTGACCGAGGTCCACCTCGACGCCGACCATCCGGCGCAGCAGTGGCTGCGAGTCCATTTCGCCGGTAGGGGAGCGGTGACGGTGGATTGGAACTACCTGACCCACGAGTTCGACGACGGGCGAAGCGGGGGCCTGGCCCACGCCTACGCCATCACCGCCGACAGGGCTCAGGGCTCGACCATGCACACGGCGCGCACCGTGGCCACCGACTCGACCAGCCGCCCGGCGTTCTATGTGATGGTCAGCCGGGGCGAGCGCGATCTGCGCGCCTACGTGACTCGCGACCGCGACCTCGACACCCGGGCCGACGACGAGCAGTGGCTGCCGGTGCTGACCAATCCGGGAGGCCCGCTGCGGGCGGTGGTGGAACACCTGGAGCGCTCCCGAGTCGAACGGCTGGCCAGCGACTTGGACCCGGTGGCGTGGGCCGCCCAGCAGCTCCGCCAGGGCCGCAGCCTGGCCGACATCGCCACCATCGCCCGTGCCGCCCAGTCCGACCCCCAAGCGCGCGACGCCGCCGGCAGCAACGGCGGGGTGACACTGATCGTGGCCCGACGGGCGGAGTTGGCAGAGGAGTCAGCGGTGACCGCAGCGGCGGTCGCGTCGGCTCCGCCTGAGGTGGTCGCCCGCCTCGGCGGCCGCCCGGGGGGAGGTCAGAACCGCCGGGCGTGGGATGCCGCGGTGGGCGCGGTGGGCGCCTACCGGGCCCGCTGGGAAACCGCCGGCGGTGCCGCCGGCTACGGCCGCGCCGCAGGGTGGGCGATCGGCCCGCGTCCCACCGGGCACGGCTCGCAGTGGCAGCAGCAGCGGAGCCAAGCCGAGGCGTTGACGGCCCGGTGGGCGGCCACCTTGGAGCCGTCGCGCCACGAACGGTTCTGGGCGCTGATCGAGCACATCCCCCGCCAACGGGCCACCGCCGGCATCCACGCCCTGCTGGCGGCCGGCTTCGACCCGGAGGGACTGTACGAGACGCTGAGTACCCGCGAACGCGACAGCGCCAAGGCGGGCGCGGCCATCTTGGAGTACCGGGTCAAGGACCTGCTGCGGGCCCACCGGGTCGATGCCGCCGCCTACCACCTGGCCGAGCCGCTGAGCGCAGCCGACGAGTGGGACCAGGTGCAACGCCTCCTTGACACCGCCGAAATCCGCTCCCTCAGCCGGCGCGACCTGGTCGACCTGTGCGCCGAGCGGCGCGACCTGCTGCTCCTGGTCGCAGGCCACGCCGGCGGCGACGTGGTGTCGGTCGCGGCCGAGTTGTCATCGGTGCAGGCCGGCCATGACCAGACGGCGGACCGGCTCACCGAGTCCCGGCGCGACCTGGCCGCCGAGGTCGACCGGCGCCGCCCCGACCGCCGCCGTGTCGCCGACCTGCGCCACGAAGTGGCAGTCCTCGAGCGCCGCAACGCTGAACAGACATTGCGTCTCGACATGCTGCGCCAGCGCCAATCGGCGGTCACCGACAGCGTCGAGGAACGCGCCGGGCTACGGGAGCGCCACGACCTGATCACCGCCGCCATCGACCTCGTCGTCGACGACGCGGTGGCCGCCGCGGTGGCCCGCCCGCCCCGGTACCTCACCGCCTTGCTGGGCAGCCGGCCTGACGGCGGGCACGACGTGGCGGCCGACTGGGACCGCCGTGCCCGAAGCGTCGAAGCGTGGCGCCACCACCACCTGGGACTGGGCTACGGGCAGCCGGCGGCGGGCCCCGATGCCCCGCCGTCCGAACAGGCGTTGGGGCCGATCTCCGACGACCCGATCGAGGCCCTGACCCGCCGCCGCATCCTCGACCGCTGCCAGAGCACCCTCGACCTTGGCATGAGCCGATGACCCAGCAACGTGTGGCGTCTGAGTGTCACACCGTCCAGGCACAATGCAATCCAGAGACGCTGCCCGCCAACCGGCAACACCGGTCAGCAGCGCCGAAATCGTAAAGGAGGCCGCGATGATGCGACACAGACTGGCCGAGCCGAACCCTTCGCTTCCGCCGATGCCGCCTCCGGCACCGACCATGTTGCGCATCTCCACCCACGGCAAGGTGATCGATTTCCCTGCCCCCATCCTGCGACCCGACGCCCGGTGTTGGGCGGCCACCTGCTGGCCTGACCCGACGCAGCCGAGCGGGTGGGGGCGGGCGTTGTGGTGGGGACCTCAGGTGGGCCGGCCCGGCTACCAGCCCATCGCCCTGGAGTACTCCGACATCATCGAGTTCGGCGCCGACCTGTCCAGCGGCTCGGGCCGCAAGGTCCGGACCGTACCGGTGCGCTGGTACGGGATCCTGCTCAGTACCAGCCGCTACGAGCTCGTCGCCCACGGTCCCCATCGCACTCCCGACGCAGCCCAACTAGTCGCCCAAGAACTGCGATCCACTCTCGCGTATCGCATCATCGGCCAGATCGCGTTGCCCGCCCCTCGGACAGCCAAGGCGGCGCCCAGGGCACGCCTGTACCTCCAGGAGCCGGCCTACCGGCCATCGCGACCATGACCGGGCCGAGGCCCACTGCGCGGCCGGCACCACGACGGATTCGACTTCAGCGCAGCGCCGGTTGGCGCAAACCGAAAGACGCCATTGTCGTCGCCCGGCCGTCTCGGTGGGGCAACCCGTACGTGGTCGGCGACCCCGGCGTGGAGTTCTGCGGGACAAGTCTCGGACCCGGCGCCGGATTCTACGACCCCCACGACCAACGGGGTTGCCAGAGTTCGTTGCCGCCGCTGACGGCGGCCCAGGCGGTGTACCTGTACCGCAACGATCTGACCGACTGGTTGGCCGATGAGGACCCGTTCTACGACGAGCTGCGGGCTGCGCTGGTGAGTCTTCGCGGCCACGACCTGGCCTGCTGGTGCCCGCTGGTCGACGCCCACGGGCGGCCGGTGCCCTGCCACGCCGACGTGCTCGTCGAGTTGGCGAACCGGTGACCGGGCGGCGCGTTCCGGAGATGCTGGCCGACTTTCGCGGTTTCGACTGGTCCGATTTCGAGGTCGGCGCCTTTGGCGAACGCGACGCTTTGAAGTTGCGCCTGGCGATCAAGGCCCTGGCCGACGACGAGGTGGCAGACGCCACCTATCGGCTGGCGAACTTCGGTGACTTCGCGACGCCGAGGGCATGGCAGGACCACGGCCCGGCGACGTGGCTGATGGCGGCATTCCTGGCCGCCGCGGCGCTCGGACGACTTCCCGGCGCCGACGAACTCTGAGGCTCCTTCGGGTACCAGGCGGTCGATCTCACATGCCCAGATCGAGGGTCAAGGGGTCGAGTGTGCGCCGGGCAGCGGGCGCGGCGACCTCCGATTGGAGGAGGTGGTCGGGGTCGCTCTCGGCCAGCGAGCCCCGGCTGAGCTGGGCCGGGAAGCGGTGGGCGAACGCCTCGGCGTAACTGGCGCGGGGATGGGTGTCGAAACCGGCGAAGCGTGACAATGCCTCGGCCCCCGTGGCGCGCATCAGGCGCTGGGTGGCGGCGACGTCGGGGGAGGGGGGGTTCTTGCGGAAGGCGCGGCGATCGAGGTTGGCGTCGTCGTCGGCGGCCGCCACGGTGCTGTGCTCGAGGGCGTCCGCGTCGCCCGCCGCCAGGCGTTGGCGCATCGTGTCGCCACCTGTGGTGGGCAGGGAGCGTTGCACCAGTTCCCGCTGGGTTCGTTCGCTGGGCGAACCCAGCAGCCACCCGTTGCGGTCGCACATCGCTTTGAGCGCCCCGTCGGAGAGGTCCAACACCCCCGCTGGCGGGTCACCGGCCGCGACCCGGGCCCGTTGGATGGTGACATGGGCCAGGCCGTGGCGGGCGAGTGCGGCGGCCGCCTTGGGGTCGGTCAGGGATACCACGCCGACCGCCAACGCGGCGTCGTCGGCCCCGGCCAGGCGGGCGGTGCGGTCCAGCCACCGGCGCCCCTCGGCGGCGGCGGTCACGGTGGCGGTCATATGCTCCGCCGCTGTTCGCATGCCCCGCCAGTCGATCAGGTCGTCATGCAGCGGCACGATCCGTTCGGCTGGGCCGACCGAGCGGGCGGGGACCCCTCTCATGATGGCAACCGGTGTCCCATGGGTCAGCCCGTTGGCCAGCATCCACAGCCGGGGCAAGTCAGGGTCGGAGTGGGCTTGGGCTTGGCGGATCTGGTCGCGGGCCAGAAACAACTCCACGGCGTCGGGCAGGTTGGCCCCGGCCAGGATGTTCAGCCGGGCGGCACCGGCGACGGCGGCGGGCGGGCGGTGCGATGTTTGGGCGACCAGGGCCCCGACGCCGCCGGCCAGCTCCAGTGCCACGGTGGGGTCCATGGCGTGGCGGCGGGCGGCGGCCACCACCTTGGCCATCTGGGTTTGGGTGTCGCGGCCGTAGACGGCGTCGGCCACTTCGCCGAGCAGCGCCACGCCGCGCTGGGCGTCGGGCCACACCCGGTCGACTCTGGGCTCGGCGAGCAGTTCGTCGCAGACCGCCCGGGCCCGTTCGGTCGGAGTGGTACCACCGAGAGGCAGGGTTTGGAGGGGCCACATCGACACGGCACGTTCGGGGATGCCCAAGGTGCGGTCGAAGCGGTCATGGGTGGTCACATGGCGAGTGGTGCCCCACGGCGGCTTCCCCGCTTCGCGGTCGGCGGGGACGATCGTGCCCGACCCGGAGAAGAAGCCCCAGTCGCGCCGGCCGAGGGCGGCGGTGGTGCGGTCCCGGCCCAGGTCGGGGTCGCGCAGGCCGCTCAACGCCACTCCTCGCCGCGCCGTTGGGCGCCGACCTGGGTGGCCCGGATGGCGGCGGCCATGGCCAAGTCGGCGACGTCGGGGGTGCCGCCGCTGGCCGTCAACGTCCAGCCGTCGACGGTTTCCTCCACCTCGAAGACGGCCGCCGCTGCCCTGACTGCGACGACGCCGGCGACACCGAGGCGGGCGGCGGCGTCGCGGTCACCGGCCAGCGCGGCGGCGGCGTCACCGGCGTGGGCGCCGGCCTTGTCGGCGTCGACGACCGCGGCGTCATGCAGGGCGCCGGTGTCCCAGTCGGCGGTGCCGAACACGGCGGCGGCATCGCGCCACTGCTGGGCGCTGTCGGGCCGGGCGGTCACGGCTGCCAGCGGGTGGCGCCCGCGAAGTCGCGTCCCAAGGTGGCGTTGACCGACGTCACCACCGACCGGTCGGCGACGATGATGCCCGCCTCGCGGTTGTAGGCCAGGGAGGCCACGGTGAAGTTTTCGCTGCCGACGAAGACGTGACCTCCCGCTGTGGCGGCGTCGACCGCGACGACTTTGGCGTGAATGTAGATCGGGGTCTCGCCGTGGTAGACCCCGATGTCGACGCCGGCCGCTCTGAGGGTCGCGAAGGCAGCCGCCCATGCCGTCGAGTCGGTCATGGTGACGGTGACATGCACGTTGCGGCGGGCCGCGGCGGCCAGGGCGGCCACGATGTCCGGGGCGGACATCTCCTCGTTCTCTACCGCCACGGTGCTGCGGGCCGAGCCGATCAGCGCCACCAGGGCGGGCTGCGATCCCGGGCTCCATACCACGGCCGACCTGGCGGAGGGGGTGATCGGCGTGCCGGCGAAGTCGGCTTCGAATACCTGGTGGAGCGCGGCGACGTCGGCGGGGGCGGAATCGATGACTGCGAAATCCCGTGACGTCGGGTAGTAGCGGCTGGTCAGGTTCAAGGTGAGGATGGCGGCGGTGGCCCCGTCGACGATGATCGTCTTTTGGTGGGTGGCCGCGAAGCGCGGCGGGGCCCACCGGACCTGCACCCCGCGCGTCGACAGGAACGTGAATGCCGCCTGGTTGGCGCCGGCCTCCCGGTTGCGGTCCAGTATCACCCGCACTGTTACTCGGCGCGCCGCGGCGGCGACCAGCAGGGCCTCGGCGCGAGAGTCGGCCAGTTCGTACATGGTCACCTCGATGCTGACCGCGGCGTTCGAGATCAGGGCGTACAGATCGCCCAGCCCGTCGCCCGGTTCGGTGACCACCCGGTAGGGCGATGGCGGCCCCCCGGGGGCGGTCGTCGTCGCGGCCGGGGCGGCGTTGCCGGTCGGGGTGACCGTCGCCGCCCGGCAGGCGCACAACGCGCT
>JALYXV010000283.1 GCA_030947025.1 Actinomycetota bacterium
AACGGCGGCCATCCCCACAGGCCCTGCTGATGAGCTCATCGAGGCACGACGAGAGAGGCATCGTGGGGGTGATCTTGACCATCGCGATCGTCTTCGCCCTGGTGGCTGTCGTCGAGTTGACCCGCACGTTGTCGGCTGCCCAGCAGATCAACACCCGGGTGCAGGACATCACGGCGTCGGTCAAAGGGGCCAACACCCACTTGAACACGGGCTGCGAGCCCCAGAACTGCCCGTCCAATGCCCTGCCGGTGCTCGCCACGACGGAGAAGATCGTTGACCAGATCGATGTGGCGGCCAAGCCGTTGACCGGTCAAGCGGGCGACATCCTCACCACCGTCAACAGCATCGACTCAACCGGGAAGTCGATCCTGGCCACGGCCACGTCGATCAATGGCACCGTCCATTCGATCGGTGGCTCGGTCGGAACGATCGGTGCATCGGTCCGCACGATCCAAGGCAGCATCAACGGGATCAACTCGGACGTGGTCACCATCAGAGGCACCGGCGGCCTCGGTCAGGGCGTCTCGGACATCAACCATCGAGTCGACATCATCCTCGGCCAGGTGTATGCGATCAAGGCTGACACCGGCACCATCAACGCCCAGGCGGGCGGGATCCTGGTGCAGGCCCGAGCCATCTGCAATGACCGCATCCAGCTCCTCGGCCTCATCACGGTCACGAAGATTTGTTAGCCATCTAGCTCGTAGGTAACCACAGAAAGGGGCACAGTGGATTTCCACTGTGCCCCCTTTCCGTTGTCCGTTGCCCGTTGGCCTGTACGCCTCGCACCCCTCCCTCTCCCCCTCGCCCGGCCCACGTAGGCATCGCCCATCCGTCGGATCCACGGAGGGACGACCGCCCGACCTCTCACGGGCGCCGCTCGCGCCGGGCGTCGCCGGGACTACGGGGCGGTGGTGGTGGTGGCCGGGGCGGTGGCGGCGGTGGCCCGGAAGCTTGACACCACCTGGTCGAAGGTCTTGGCCAGCGTGGCGAAGTCCTTGTCCAACGACTGGAACGTCATCGACACCATGTAGTTGGGTGGGAAAAGGAAGAAATGGGAATGGACCAGGGTCACGCCCGACGCGGGATCCTTCGGCAAGGTATAGAAGTAGTAGTAGCCCGCAAGTCCGTGCACGGTTATGGGCTGCTGCTGCAGCACCGTGACCTTGGTGCCGCTGATGACCGCATCCGTGAAGGCCTTGATGTTGGCAACGCTGCTGGTGTCTATCGATTTCGCCAGCGGAGTCACCCGTAGCAGAAGTGCGTCAAGGCCCTGTCTGGCGATGCTCAGCAACAACGGCACGTTGGGATCCGTGGATGATTCCAAGGTCCAGGCGGGTGGGTAGCTCAGGCTGAAGCCCGCCTGCCGGTCCACGAAGACGCCGGGACTCGGCTTGAGAGTGGTCGGGGTGACCTTCGGGCTGGACTTCGACAATCCTGACGTGATCACGACGGCCGCCACGACCAGAGCGAGGACCAGGACCGTAGCGATTATGAGGATCGGCAGGGCCGGGTGGCGCCCCTTTTGCCCTGAATGCACCGGACCTGATGGGCCCCGTTCGACCTCGTCAACGTCGTCTTCAAGCACATCATCCTTCGAGTTCACACTGCCCTCACTCACCGAACTGTTGATCGCCATCGGGCTGCTCCGAACGTGTGCGTAGGTCGACCCCTCGTTGCCCGGCGCCGGATGGTGCCTATTCTGGCAGACAGCCGTCCGAGGGGGTCATCGAGGCGGCCTGGGAAGGGGCGCAGATGCACGAGCTGTCGATCGCCGAGGCCATCGCCCGGAAGGTGAGGCAACGGGCGGCGGGGCGTCCAGTGTCGGCCGTGGCCATACGGGTCGGCCATTTCCGCCAGGTCGTTCCCGACTCCTTGGAGTTCTGTTGGACGATGATCACCCAGGCCACCGGGCTGGAGGGATGCCGGCTCGAGATCGAGCAGGTGCCGGCCACCGCGCGCTGCGCGGCCTGTGATGCCATCACGACGCTCGAGATCCCGATCCTGCGGTGCCGGTCCTGCGGAGGATCCAACGTGACCTTGCTGACGGGACGGGAGCTCATCGTCGTGTCGCTCGAGATCCTGGAGGTTTGCTAGGTGGACCACAGCGGCTACACCATGACGGGCCCGGTGCGGGTCGAGGTGATGGAAGAGATCCTGTCCGAGAACGACCGAGTAGCTGACGCCAATCACCGGGACTTCGCCGACGCCGGTGTCCGAGTCGTCAACATCATGTCCGCGCCGGGTGCAGGCAAGACGATGCTCCTGAAGCGGACGCTCGAAGCGGTCGGGACGAGGACCCGGATCGGCATCCTCGAGGGCGACATCGCCACCAGCATCGATGCCGACCAGCTCGACGGATATGGCGCCCCGGTGTCGCTGGTCAACACCAGCGCCGGTTTTGGCGGCGAATGCCACCTGGACGCCGTCATGGTTCGTTCCGGCCTGTCGCGTCTGCCGCTCGCCGACCTCGACCTGCTGCTGATCGAGAACGTCGGCAATCTGGTGTGCCCGGCCGAGTTCCGGGTCGGGGAGGACGCCAAAGCCATGGTCTACGCCGTCACGGAGGGTGAGGAAAAGCCTCTCAAGTACCCGGTGATGTTCCAGGCGGTCGACGTGGTCGTGATCAACAAGGTCGACCTGCTGCCCTATCTCGACTTCGACCTGGACCAGTTTTTGACCAACCTGCGGGCGGTGAATCCGGGCGCGACCATCATCCGCGCCAGCGCCCGCACCGGCAAGGGCATCGACGAGTGGTGCTCCTGGCTGCTCGCCCCGTCGACGCCGGCGGGCTGAGCCATGTGTCAGTTCCTGGTCGCCACCAGGGCGGCCCAGTCGTCGTCGCACGGACGGGCGACGACGCTGACGTCGGAATAGGCCGCCGCCACCACCGAAAGCTGGGCGGGGGAGAGACCGCTCAGACCAAGCCAGCCGTTTGGGGCCAGGCAGGACTGGATGGCGGGTGCCAATTGCACGAGCGTGGCAGCATCGACGTTGGCGACGATGACGTCGAAGCGGGCGATCAGTTGGGCGACGGGGGTGGCCGACACGGCGACCCTTTCCCCAACCTGGTTGCGAGCGGCGTTGCTTCTGGTAGCCGCCAGGGCTTCGGGTGATGTGTCGACCGCGGTGACCTCGCCCGCTCCGAGGTGCGCGGCCGCGATGGCGAGCACGCCGCTGCCGCAGCCCACGTCGAGTACCGACTCGCCGCCAGCCAGGCGAGCACCCAACTCAGCGAGGAGCAGGCGCGTTGTCGGGTGGGCACCGGTGCCGAAGGCCCGGCCGGGATCGATCTCCATGACATCGCCGGCCACATCGCGATCGAACTCCGACCACGGGAAACAGACCCACAGCCGCCCGCCGACGACGACGGGGCGGGTGTGCGCCTGCCACGCCGCCAGGTGGCCACCACCTTCGGGCCGGACGTCGCTGGGCCACCCGAGGGCCCGCAGGTCACCCGCTACTTGGACGGCGGTGCCATCGTCGAACGGCCCTCCGTACAGCAGCACCCGGCCCCGGCCGACGGCCCGATGGCGGCGCTCGGTCGCACCCCTGACCCGGAGCTGACGTGCCACCGATGCCGCTTCCGTCGCCCGGGCCGCGACCACGACGAGCACGGGCGGAGGCTATCGGGACACCGAGGTAAGGTGCAGTTTTGAACGGTACAAACGCTAGAAGGAGAACATGATGGCGACAGCCCAGCCCTCGATTTTCGCCACGATGGGCAAGAACCAGTGGTACGTCCACCTCAGCCGGGTGGAGGGGGCCGACCTCGAGAAGATCAAGTCGGTGCTGCGCGACACCCGGGCCCACTGCGAGGCCGAGGGCATCAACTTGGTGTTGGGTTTCGGGCCCAGCCTGCTGGCCGACCTGGGGGCCGAGACACCCGAGGACTTCCAGCCCTTCGTCACCATCGAGGCCGGCGACGGCTCGGGACGGCAGGCCAAGGGGACCCAGGAGGAGCTGTTGCTGTGGCTCAACAATGACGACAAGGGGAAGGTGTGGCTGGCTCAGTTCCAGGCCCGCAACGGCCTCGAGGGGCACATGAAGGTGGCCCGGGAGACGCCGACGTTCATCTTCGGGGCCTCGTTGGACATGACCGGTTTCATCGACGGCACGGGCAATCCGCCGACTGAGGAGGCCGAACGGGCCGCCGCCATCGTTCCTGAAGGACAGGCCGGTGCGGGGGGGAGCTTCATCAACGCCCAGCGGTGGGTTCATGACCTGGCGGCGTGGAACCAGATGCCGGTGGAGGAGCAGGAGAAGGTGTTCGGCCGGACCAAGCCCGCGTCGAACAGGCTGGACCCGCAGCCCGAGTTCTCGCACTTGTCACACGTGGAGCTCCACGAGGGTGCCGCTCCGGGGTCGGATCCGAACATCCCCAAGCGGGGCGAGCTGGTGCGCCGGTCGACTCCCTACGCCTTCCACGACGGGACGGTCGGGCTGTATTTCATGGCGTTCTGCAAGACCCAGGCCCCCATCCGGGAGCGTCTGCGGCTGATGTACGCCGTCGATGGCGGGGTGCGGGACCGGTTGGTGGACTTCTCCAACCCGGCATCGGGGTCGTTCTACTTCGCCCCGGCAGTGGAGACGTTGGATAGCACGCTGGGGGCCCCGGCGGCGGATGCGTCTCTGCGGCACGCGCCGACGGATGTCACCTACGACGAGGCCGCGCTGGAGGAAGCGGCCAAGAAGTTCGCGGCCGAGTAGGAGGTTGCCGCAGGCAGCGCCCGGTTGTCGCGGTCGGCGCACGCCGGTTTGATCGGTTGCGGTCTCCGTCGGGCGGCGTAAGACTGCGCCTTCCGGGCGCTTAGCTCAGCTGGTTAGAGCGCAGCCTTCACACGGCTGAGGTCGTGGGTTCGAGTCCCGCAGCGCCCACACG
>JALYXV010000288.1 GCA_030947025.1 Actinomycetota bacterium
GTCACGCTCGGCCCAGTTGATCCGCACGTCGGCCGTGCGCAGGTACAGCGGCGCCACCTCGCTCGGGGCCACAAACTCCTCCCGCACGGCCAACGGGTGGGCCAAGTCCACCAGCACCAAGGCCGAAGGATGGGCGCTATCCGGCCCAGCCACTGCTACGTGGTCCACCCGACCCAGCAGCTCGGCGTAGCGGCACGCCCCGTCGCCGACGGCCAGGGTGTTCTCGCCCTGGGCCATCAACTCCGACGCCACTTCCTCGGGAGAACTGACGGCGTACTCGGTCACGCGTTGTACACCGCCCGGCACCGGCCGGTACAGGGCCCAGAACACCTCACCCCTCCGGGCATCGACCACGCTGGCGATGAGGCCCTCGCCCCGGTGATGCGGGTAGGCCAAGAGGTCCAGGCTGCTGAGGCCGATCATGGGGATGCGCAGCGCCGTGGCCAGCGCCTTGCCAGTGGCTACACCGACCCGCAGGCCGGTGAACAGCCCGGGACCGATGTCGACCGCGACGGCCCCCACATCGCCCAGAACAATCCCCGCCTCCCGGCACACGTATTCGATGGCGGGGGCGAGCGTCTCCGCATGCCGCCGGCCCCGGCTGAGGTGGAACGACGCCACCGGACCTTCGTTGTCCCCGAGCGCGCAGCCGACCTGCGGGGTGGCCGTTTCCAGGCCGAGCACGATCACGACGGGCCCCCGAGGCTGGCCACGGCGTCGCGGAGCGCGGCGACCCGGGCCGGGGCGGCCCACCGGGACCCGACCGGGGTCAGGCGCAACAACCGGTCGTTGTCACCGGCGCCGAAGTCGATCCGGATCTCCAGGTAGTCCCGGGGGAACAGGGGCGCAGCCGCCTCGCCCCACTCGATCACGGCCACCGCACCCTCATCCAGCAACTCGGGCAGGCCCAGGTCCAGCACCTCCTGGAGATGGTCCAGCCGGTACAGGTCGGCGTGGACCAGCCGGAACCCGGCCGGACCGGGGCCGTCATAGCTATGCACCAAGGTGAAGGTCGGGCTGGTCACCGGTCCCGTGATACCCATGGCCCGGGCCAGTCCCTGGACGAACGCGGTCTTGCCCGCCCCAAGGTCACCGCCGAGGAGGATCACGTCGCCCGCCCCGAGGAGCGGCTGGATGCGGCCCGCCAGCGTCTGGGTGTCGGCCACCGATCGTGACCTCACCGGCATCGGGGCCGAGCCCCGAATATCGGCACGCCCGGCCGTCACCGGGGCACTCCCGTTAGGGCTTCCTTGGCCCGCACGAAGTCGGCTCGCATCTCGGCCAGCACCTCGCCCCCGCCTCGCAGGGCCGCGGCCGGGTGGTAGGTCGGCACCAGGACCGCACCGGTGGACCCCCACGGATAAACCCGCCCCCGAGTGCGCTTGATGCCGTCGGTGGTCTGGAGGAGCAGCTTGGTCGAGAAGTTGCCCAGCGTCAGCACCACCGTGGGCCCGATCAGTTCGACCTGGGCCTCCAGCCAGGGCCGGCAGGCGGCGATCTCGGCCGGCAGCGGGTCGCGGTTGCCGGGCGGCCGGCACTTGACCACGTTGGCGATGTACACGGCCTCCCGGGGCAGCCCCATCTCCTCGGCCAGCAACCGGTCGAGCAGCTTGCCCGAGCGCCCGACGAAGGGGCGGCCCTGGACGTCCTCGTCATGCCCGGGACCCTCCCCCACGACCAGCAAGTCGGCGTGGGGGTCGCCCTCCCCGAACACGACGGTCGTGCGCCCGCGCGCCAACGGGCAGCGTTGGCAACCCAAGGCTTCCTCTCTTACCGCCGCCAGCGTGAGCACGACCGTCGATGGTACCGAGGTCTGGGGAAAAGGCCAGGCCCGACCGGCCCCGAGCCGCGTTGGGCCGCACGGCCTCGGGTCAGGAGAGGCCCGACCGCGGCACCGACGGCCGCCTCAATCCGCACGGGCGCGGTGGGTCCGAGGGCCGTGCCTGGGCAGCCCGGTCGCAGCGAGGGCGTCGCCGTTTCCGCACACGCCCCGCCGGATGAACCCCGACTCCCCTGCTTTGTGGGGATTCACGAGTTTGTGGGGGCTGGATTGAAATAGCGACGGCAGATACACACAAACGCTTCAATCCCCACAAAGACCCCGTCACGGACTGCTCAGGAGCTGCGCCAGCTGGCTCAAGAACGGGCTACGGGCCAAAACCCGGTCGCATCCCACCGGGGCTGTCCCGGCCAGCGCTCGCAGTCGTCGGGGCGGCCGAATCCGATGGTGGGGGCCTTGATGGCGGCCCGCGCCTCGACAACCCGTGGCCGGCTCACGTCGACCACGACCAGCCTGGCCCTCTCCGACGCAGCCAGCAGGTCGGCGCTACGGACGAAGGTGACTGGGCCGACCGACGCCGCTCAACCCACCCGGGCGGCGGTGGTCCGAGCCGGGGGCGTTGGTGGGGCATTGTGAGAGGTGGGGCTGGTGGGGCTGGTGGGGCTGGTGGGCTTCAACGTTTCCCGCGGGAACGCGCGGGCGTGTGCTTGTCAGGGCGGCCCGGCGGCGGCGCGGATGGCGTCCTCGACCACTCGGGCCGCCAGGGTGCGAACCTGGTCGAGCGGGGCGCCCACGCCACCCACCGCGGCCGCCACGATGGCGTCTCCGTCGACCGTGCTGTGGGCGGGCTCGAGCGCCCGGGCCATCCCGTCGTGGCCCGACTGGGCCACGAGCAGGCAGCCAACCTTGTCGAGCGTGGCGTTGGTGGCGACCACCCCGATGGTGGTGTTGACCAGGGGAGCGGCGGGAACCCACGCTTCGTTCCGGTCGGCCGGGCCGATATCGCCGAAGGCGTTGACGGCCATGAGGGCGGCCACGACCAAGTCGTCCTGGCGCAACGAGGCGGACCCGATGCCGGCAGGCCGAGCGTGTTGGGGATCCCGCCATTTTCCGATCGTCGCCCCGGCGCCCGCGCCCACCCGGCCGAGCGGTATGTCCCCGGTCCGGGCGGCGACGCAGGCGGCGTAGCCTGACTCGGCACCGGGCCGAACGCTGGGATCACCGACCCCGAGGTCGTACAGGACGGCGCCCACCACGATTGGAACCGGGCCGGCCGGGGTGGGAACGCCCATCCCCCGCTCCTCGCACCATCGCATCACCCCATCGCACGCGGCCAAACCGAAGGCGGAACCACCCGACAGGACGACCGCATCCACCCGGGCCACGGTGCGTTCGGGGGCCAGCAGGTCCCACTCCCGGGTGCCGGGGGCGCCACCGCGAACCTCGCCCGAGGCCACCGTTGCCGACGGGAACAACACCACCGTGCACCCGGTGCGTGCCGCATCGTCTGTCCAATGCCCCACCCGGACGCCCTGCACATCAGTGATCACCGGCCCAACCTGCCCGCCCTGCTAGGGCCGCCGGATTTGCTGTCTACACGACACAAATACGGCGCGCTCAGCTGAGCATCGCGGGCTGGGACACGGGCTTGGTCCGCTGGGCGAAATCGACCAGCAGCTGGCCCAGTTCCGCCCGGCGCTCGAACATGACCATGTGGCCGCAGCCGGGCAGCACGTGCAGCTCGGCCACGGGGATGCGGTTGGCGATGCAGCGGCTGTGCCATACCGGGGTCAGCAGGTCCCGTTGGCCCACCACGACCAGCGCCGGGGCGGCGATCGCGGGGAGCACCGGCCGCACATCCAGGTTGAGCAGGGTCTTGAGCAGCTGGCCGATGATGGGACCGGGCACAGCCGACGTCATGGCCCGCAGCACCTCCACGTGGGTCGGCGACGGGTCGGAACCGAACGCCAACCGGCAGTACGCCGCGGCCAGGTCGCCCGAGGCCAGGTCCCGCCGCACGCGACCGCCGGTGGCCCGGATATGGCCCCGGCCGGCGAGGGGGGTCAGCACCCGGACCATCTCGGCGGCCGCGGCGGGCACGCCGTTGCCGAGGATCGGGCTGGCCGACGTGGCCAGCAACACGATGGACGACACCGCACCGTCGGCCACCAACTCGGGGTGGTCGGCCAGCAGCTGCAACAGGATCATGGCGCCCATCGAATGGCCGACCACGACTGCCTCGTGCAGGTCGAGCTCCTGGATCACCTGGAACGCGTCTCGGGCCATGGCGATCAAGGAGTAGCCGTCGCGGCCCGCCTGGGATCGACCCTGGCCCCGGACATCCATGGCGACCACCCGGAAGCCCGCCTCCGCCAGGTCGAGCAGCTGGTAATGCCAGACCAGGGTCGACTCGGTCACTCCGTGGAGCAGGAAGAACGGTCGCCCCTCACCTCGCTCGACCAGGTGGATCTCCCCCCCGTCGTAACTGGTGAACGTCCGATGGGTCGTGCCGGCTGGCTCTTCGAAGTCGTCGGCGCGGGCCGGGTCAGGCCGGCGGCGCCACCGGTGCAAGGTGATGGCGCCGGTCGCGGCAGCCCCGGCCAACCCGGCGGCCGCGGCCACGGCCGCGCCGATCGCCACGCGGGACTTGGTGACCTTCATCAGCGGTAGATCCGTGGCACTCGTGACGTCACGCCACAGACCACCTCGTAGGCAATGGTGTCCACCCGCTCGGCCCACTCCCAGGCGCTGACCTCGTCATTTCCCTGCCGGCCGATGAGAACCGCGATGTCGCCCACCGCCACGTCGCCGTCGGGTCCGCAGTCGACCAGGATCTGGTCCATGGTCACGGTGCCCGCGATCGGGTAACGCCGGCCCCCGATGAGCACCTGGCCTCCGGTGGCCGATAGGAGGCGGGTCACACCATCGGCATACCCCAATGGCACCGTGGCCACAACCGACCGGCGCCCGACCCGGTAGCGCAGCCCATAGGACAGGCGCTCGCCTTCCTCGACCACCTTCACATGCGAGACCAAGGCGGCCAGCGTCAACGCCGGTCGCAGGTGCGAGCAGGGCGCCTGGTCGACCAGCGACGCGGCCGGCGCCAACCCGTACAGGGCGATCCCGCAGCGCACCAGGTCGAGCCGGCTGGCCGGGTGGAGGAGGGCGCCGGCGGAGTTTGCCGCGTGGAGCAGGCGGGGCTCGACGCCGTGGCGGGCCAGCCGGTGGGCCGTCGCCATGAGCTGGGCCAACTGGTTGGCGGTCTCGGGTGCGTCCGGTTCGTCGGCCACGGCGAAATGGGTCCAGAGCCCCTCGAGCTCGAGCCGGGGATCGGCCGCGACCTGGCGGGCCAGGGCGACGGCGTCGTCGGGTCGGGCCCCGACCCGGTGCATCCCGGTATCGACCTTGACATGGACCGACACCGGGTCGCCCCCGCTGCGCTGGGCCGCCGCCGCGGTGGCCAAGGCCTCGATGCCTTCGGCGGTGTACAACGTCGCGGTCAGTTGGGAACGGACCACCTCGGGCATGGCGTCCAGCAGCGGCTCCGACAGCAACAGGATCGGGGCGGTGACCCCCGCAATGCGCAACTGGCGCCCCTCCTCGACCAGGGCCACCGCCAGCCAGGTGGCGCCACCATCGATGGCTGCCTCGGCCACCTCGACCGCGCCGTGGCCGTAACCCCAGGCCTTGACGACCGCGCACAGCTGGGCCGGGGCGACCAGCCCGGCCAACCGGGCCGCGTTGGCCCTGATTGCCCCCAGGTCGATCTGGGCCCACGCGCGGCGCAGGGAGCCGATCCGCGCCCCGGCGGGACCGGGATGAATGCTCAACGGGCCGCCCTCGACAGATAATCGGAGAGCCAGTCGGCCACCAGTTCCGGCAGGTCGCCCGCCATCAGGCCGACCCAGGGACCGAGTTGGGCGGCCCGGCCATGGACGTGGGCGGCCAACGCCGCCGCCTCGGGGGCAGGGACGCCGAGGGCCAGAAAGGCTCCGATGATCCCCGACAGGACGTCGCCCGTCCCGGCCGTGGCCAACCGGGGCGAACCGCTGGTGACGAACCAGGCCCGGCCGTCGGGCCCGGCCACGAGCGTGGTCGCTCCCTTCAGCAGCACAACCGCGCCCGACTTGGCCGCGACTGACCGGACCGCGCCCAGCCGGTCCTCGCCCGGTGACCCTCCCGTCAGACGGGCGTACTCACCCTCATGGGGCGTGACGACGGTGGCCGCCGGCCGCGCCCGCACGGCGTCCCGCAGGCGCTCGACCGTGCCCAGGGCGTTGAGCCCGTCCGCGTCGACCACGGCAGGAATGTCGACCCGCTCGAGCAATCCCGCCACTGACCGTCCGACCGCACCCGAGGACCCGAGGCCGGGGCCGGTCACCAGGGCGCGGCACCGTTGCGCCGCCTCCGCCGCCGGACCCTCCCATGCCTCGGCCGGGAGGGCGACGCCGACCGCCTCACCCGACGGCAGTGACTCCAGCGCGCCACCCGGCACACCGAGGCGGACATACCCCGCTCCGGCCCGCATGGCCGCCCGGCCCACGAGCTTGGGGGCACCCATCATTCCGGGAGAGCCGGCCACGACCATGACCGCGGTCTGCCACTTGTGGCTCTGGCGCGGCCGGGACGGGAGCCATCCCACCTCCCAGTCGGTCACCAGCCACGACGAGGCCGCCTCGTCCACCGCTGGGCCGAGCCCGATGTCGGCCACCATCACCTGCCCGCACAACTCCGGCCCCGCGCCCAGCAACAGCCCGGGCTTATAGGCCTGAAAGGTCACCGTGACCACGGCCGGCCAGGCGTCGCCCATCCCCGTGTCGCCGTTGAGGCCAGAGGGGATGTCCACCGCCAGGACGGGCGCATCGCCCGGGTCCGGTGGCGCGTACTTGCCGTGAAAGCCGGTCCCGTATGCGGCGTCGATCACCAGGTCGGCGGGCGGCAGGCGCGCCCCGCCGCTCAGCGACGCCGCGTCCAGCACCGTGACCCGCACCCCCCGGTTGGTCATGAGGGCGGCCGCGGCCCGGCCGTCGGCGCCGTTGTTGCCCTTCCCGGCGACCACCACGACCCGGCGGCCGTACCCGCCGCCCAGCAGATGCAGGGCCGTGGTCGCCACCGCCCGCCCGGCCCGGCCGACCAACACCTCCACCGGTTCGGTGGCGCCCTTGTCGACCGCCGTCATCTCGTCGGTGGTGACGACGGGGATCACGGCCGCGGCCACCCGGGCGTGAACATCATTTCCGGCTCGTCACGACGAGGCTCATGGGATGGCCGCTACCACGGCCTCTGCGAGCGACGACGTGTGGGTCAGCGAGACCAGCCATTTTCCCACCCCTTGATTGGACGCCAGGGCGGCGGCGGCGCCCTGCAACCGGAGCGCCGGCTGCCCGCTGTCCAGGCGTATCACTTCCACGTCGGTAAAGCGGATGGCTCCGATTCCCACCCCGAGCGCCTTCATGACCGCCTCCTTGGCGGCGAAGCGGGCCGCCAGTGAGGGGGCGGGGTCGGCTTGGCGGGCGGCGTAGGCCCGTTCGCCGGCGGTGAAGAGGCGCTCGGCCATTCCCGGGCGGCGGGCCAGCACGGTGCGGAACCGGCCGATGTCGACCGCGTCGATCCCGAGCCCGATCACTTCCAGCGTTCGGCCAGCACGTAGACCGGTTCGGTGAGCAGGGTGAGCAGCGGCACCTGGCCCAGGCGGTCGTCGTCGAAGCTGGGCTCGGTCTCGGTCACGGCGTCGGCCAGGGCGGCGTAGCGGTTGCGGTACCCCGACAGCACCTGGCGGGCCGCGGCCGGGGCCAGCCGGTCGTGGAAGGCGACGTGGAGGAGGGTCATCCCGGTCACGGCGTTGCCCTTGGTCTCGGGGATGAGGATCAGGCTGCGGCCGTCCCGGCCGCCCTGGGCCACCGTGACCTCCCGTTCCTCGGCCACGTGGTGCTTGGTGCCGAGCAGGCGGGGGTCGCGCTCGGTGCGCGACGGCAGCCCGAGCGAGATGCCGCCACGGTCGACCACCTCGATGGTGGCGGTCGTGGCCAGGTCGCCCTCGATGCGGTAGCGGGTGAAGCCCTGAACCCCGGCCACGGCGGTGTCCAGCTCGGCCAGGGTGCGCAGGGCCCGGTAGGACAGGCAGTCGAGGCCGACGCCGGTGGCCAGGGTCTCGGCCACCAGGGGCACCTTGAGCAGGGCGTCCTCGCTGCGGGAGATGCCGACGGTTACCGTCTTCGCTTGGTGCTTGATGGCGTCGACCGGGCGGGTGAGCTCGCCGGTGGCGGTGGTGAGGGCCTCCATCAGGTCAGCCAGGATGGCGCTCGGGGTGCCGACCTTGCCGTATTCGAGTTCGTACCCCTCGATGGGCAGGACCCCGCTGGCATAGCGCAAGAGGGAGGCCACCCGCACCGCCGTGGCCGCCTCGAGGTGGCCGTTGTACGCCCCGGCCCGCAGGCCGGCGAAGAAGCGGGTGGCGGCGGTTTCGAGGGCCGGCCGCAGGACGGTCAAGAGGGCATCGCCCGACGCCGAGTGGGCACCGGGCGGGCCCCCGACCTGGGCCCCTGCCCCGCTGGTTCCCCCGAAGAGGGCGGGGGCGCCGACAGGGGCGCCGACCGGGGCGACGACCGGGGCGACGACCGGGGCGAAGGGTGCGGCCCTGATATGGGCGCCGATGCCGATGGCGGCTTCGACCGCCGCCTTGGCCTCCCGCAGGGGCAACGCCTGGGCGTCGATCGAAAGAGCCGCCTCGTAGCCGAACAGGTGGCCGACCATGGCTGAGAGCACGAATGACACCTCGGCGTCCACGACCGGCACCTCGATGGTGTGCAGGGCGGCCGTGAACCGGGCCGCCTCCCCCCGGGTCGCGACCACGATGGGGGCGGCGCGGTGAGCCCGGTAGATGGCCACCTCTTTGGCCACGTCGGCGGCCGTCGGGCCCGACAGGCCGGTGGCGCACACCAGGATCAGCGGCTCTGAGGAAAGGTCGATGTGTTTCTTGTCCTCGGTGCCGTCGCAGGCGATCGAGTTGTAGCACAGCTCGGAAAGTTTGATCCGGATCTCGGCTGCGGCCACCCGGTTGGGGCCGTTGCCGACCACGGCCCAGTGGCGCCGGTACGGGGCGATCCGGTTGGCGGCGTCGGCGATCGCCTCGCGGCCGGCCAGCACCTCTTCCATCGCCTCGGGCAGCTGGCGCAGGGCCCGCAGCAACCGGTCGGCGCGCGGGCGGTCGTCGCCGCCCAGGTGGCGGGCCAGGTCGAGCGCCAGCAGGAAACCGGCGGCCACCTGGGCGTAGAACGCCTTGGTCGACGCCACGCTCATCTCCACGTCCCGCCCGTCGGACGTGTACAGGACGCCGTCGGACTTCTCGACCAGGTCGCTGTTGCGCCGGTTAACGACCGAGACCACGATCGCACCGCGGTTGCGGACCAGGTCCACGGTGCGATTGGTGTCGGTCGTGGTGCCCGACTGGCTGACCGCGACCACCAAGGTGTCGGACATGTGGTCGGCCAGGTTGAAGCCGGACAGCTCGGACGCCAACATCGGAGTGACCACGATGGGTCGGCCCCGGAGCGACGCCGAGAGGGCGGAGGCGACGCTGTGGCCGGCGACCGCGGCTGTTCCCTGACCGATCACGTAGATCCGGGTGATTTCGCCCGCCGCCAGCCGGTCGGTGAGCGACGGGGGGAGGGTGACCGGCCCGAGCCGGGCGTACAGCAGCCCGGTCTGGTCGTCGGTGAAGATCCTGCCCCGCAGCGTCTTGCGGAACGACTGGGGGGCCTCGGAGATCTCCTTCAGCAGGAAGTGGGGAAAGCCGCCCCGGTCGATGTCCCTGGTCGTGATCTCGGCGGTGCGGATGTCGCTCGGCTCAAGCGGGAGGGGCACGCCGTCATAGGTCAATCGGTTTAGGCCCTCGAGTGTTCCCGCCCGGCTGCTGTCGAGCACCATGACCTGGCCCGGGCCCGCGTCCGGGGGCGCGGTCTCCCCGTCCATGCGGACGTACGACGATGTCTCCTGGACCAGGCCGTAGGCTTCGCTGGCCACGATGAAGGCATCCTCGGCCAGGCCCACGTTGAGCGACTGCCCGCTGCCCCGCAGGGCCAGGTGGAGCTGGCCGGGACTCTGGGCCGCGCTCACCGCGATGGCGACCGAGCCGTCGAAACTGGACACCGTCTGGCAGAAGGCGCCGTCCAGCGACGCTCCTTCGGCCAGCCGCCGGGACAGCAGAACGGGCACCACTTTGGTGTCGGTGGTGATCTCCGGGGCCGGGCACAGTCCTTCGCTGTCGCGGAGGTCGAGGTAGTTGTCGACGTCGCCGTTGACCGCGGCCACGGCGTAGGGGCCGGGGGCACCGGCCCCTACGCCGGCCCGCAGCGGGGTGAGGAGCAGCTCCTCGCCGTTCAGGGGGTGGGCGTTGGCCTGGGACACGATGCCGACGCTGGCCCAGCGGGTGTGGCCGAGCACCGTCACCTCGGCGTCGGGGCTGGCCAGGGCCAGGCGCAGCAGGGGATCGGTGGTGAGGGCGGCCCGCAGGGCGCGGGTGTTGTCACCCAGCTCGCCTATTTCCGCCGCCGCCTTGTACACCAGGCTCAGGTGGCCGAGGGGCGTGCGTACCGCCATGGAGGTGAACAGCGGGTCGATCGCCCGGGCGCCTAACATGGCCTGGATCTCGGGCCCGTGGAGGTCGATGCCGTGGCCCGAGACCAGCAGGTGGAGCCCGGCCGAGTCCCTGCCCCGGACCTCGAGGCGGTCCAGGGCGGACAGGGCGACCTGGATGGACCAGTAGGCGTCCAGGGCGGCGGGGGGCAGGTGGGCGGCGGGGGGCAGGTGGGCGGCGCCGTCACCGGCGCCGCCGCCGTAGCCGACGCCCGGGCGGGCAAAGGCGGCGACCGCTTCGGCGGTGGCGGTACGGTCCCGCCCGATGGCCCAGATCACGTCTCGGAGCCGGACCAGAACGGCGTTGATCGCTTCGAGCTGGGCGGGAGACGACGGCCCGTTGCCCGTGTCCAAGACCGCTTCGAGATCGTCGGCCAAGCGGGCGAGGGTGGCGCACCGGGCGGCCACCTGTTGGACACCGGTGAGCCCGGGCCGCGACAACAGGCAGGCGACACCGGGCGGCCCGCGCAGGTCGCGATCGACCGATCCCAGCCGTTCCGCCACGGCGGGGAACTCGAGCCGGTCGGGGCGGCCACCCTCACCGTCGGCTCGGTCGCCGTCACCGTCGCCTTCGTGGAGGCGGGCTACCGCCCGCCCGAGTTGCGCCGTGGCCTCATCGAGCCGGTCGAGCACCGACTCCAACGGTGGGGCCGGTCGCGACGGGCGGCGACGCAGCACGGCGATGATTCCGCACATGGCGACCCAGGGTACTGGGCGGCAGGGTCAGCACTAGTGTTGCCCTCGTGGAGCCCGACGCCGCCTTGCGGTCCCTGTTCCACGGCGAGTTGGCGGCGGTGGACGCCCGACTCTCGGAACTCATCCACTTGGTGTGCGGGGAGGTGGCCGATGCCACAGAGGCGCTCCTTCGCGCGGGCACCGATGCTTCGGTGGCGATCGTCTCCCGTGGGCACTGGTCCGACCCCCTGTACGAACAGGTCGCCCATCAGGTCGCGGTGCTGATGGCCCGTCAGGCGCCGGTCGCCAGCGACCTGCGGTACCTGTTGGCGGTGTTGCGGGCGGTTCCCGAGCTGGAGCAATCGGCGGCGTTGGCCAGCGAGATCGCCCGCCGGGGCGGGCTCGGGATTGCCGGAGCACTGACCCCTCGCGCCCGGGCCCTGGTCACGAGGAGCGGTGACATCGTGACCGCCATGTGGCAGCAGCTGCGCCGGGCGTGGGACGGGCGGGACCCCTCCGCCCAGAGCCTGGAGATGGCACGGGAGGAGTTGCGCGACCTGCACACCAGCCTCACGGCCGAGGTGGCCAGCAGTGGGATCCCGGCATCGGTGACGATGGACATGGCTCTGGTGGGCCGCTTCTACGAGCGACTGGGCGATCACGCGGTCAACATCGCGGAACGGCTAGATGGCCTCAACGCCTGGACAGCCGGGGGCGCCCCGGACGGCGGCGACAGCGGCGGCGGGGGCGGGGGCGGCGGG
>JALYXV010000292.1 GCA_030947025.1 Actinomycetota bacterium
CGACCGCGTTCGTGTCGTCGAAAACCACGTCCATGCGGTCCAAAGTGTGCGATGATCTCTGCATCGAAAAGGTGCCTCCGGCCTGGGGGTGAAATGGTGGCTTCGCAATCACCATTGTCCCAGGTCAGGGCACCTTTTCCGCGGATACCCGATAGCCCCGACCTCTATCCGATCGGTGCATTGAGGCTAAGTCCGCCTACGGTGCCAATAGGTCATCGTCTCTTGCCTAGGCCCGGTGCACCACCTGAGACGATAGATCGTACACTCGTTGTCGTTGTCGTTGTCGTTGCTGGCGGACTCACAAGCCCGCCAGAATGGCGCTTCGAAGGAATCGACCCCATTTTGGCGGCCTTGCGAGCAGCTTCCTTCTCGAACCACTTGCGGTTTCGGTCGTCGGTTGCGGCCCGTCCCGACTTCGAGGTCTGAGTCCCTGCTCGGTCACGGTGGCGGTAGGACACGGGAGCAGTATCGACCTTCCCTCACAGAACTGAAGCTCACATTTCGATTGCCGACCGGGCCAAAGCGCGGTCGGTCCGGCGCTCCCAGAGAGACATACGCTGACTCGCGTCGGTGCCGAAGCGGCCTTTCGGTAAGGCCCGATTCGGTTCCGTAGAAGGGCAGCAAGGGCATCGTCGGGCGGCTGCTCAGGAGCGGGTTCTACAAGCAAGTCCGGGCGCATGTCGAGCTCCGACTTCGCAATCCGCATGCTGTTGCGCTATGCTGCACGCATGGCGCAACTAGTTACGCGGGTAGACGATCGGCTATTGGCTGAAGTCGACGCGCTCGTCGACGAAGGCGTAGCTGCCACTCGGTCCGACGCTGTCCGTCTCGGCCTCGTGGCTCTCGTCGAGAGCCACCGACGACAACAAACCGGAAAGGCCATTGTCGAGGGCTATCGGCGTTACCCGCAGCAAGTCGACGAGCTCGCTGGACTAAATGACGCCACACGCGCCCTGATCGCTGAAGAGCCGTGGTAGCACTGCCAGCCCGCGGTGAGATCTGGTGGGCCGAGGCTGAGGACAAACGCCGACCTGTTCTTGTGATCACACGTACAGAAGCGGTCGCCGTACTAACCGGGATCGTGGTCGCGCCAGTGACAAGGACCGTGCGCGATATTCCGACCGAGGTTCTCCTCGGCGAGGATGAGGGTCTTCACGTTGAGTGTGCAGCCTCGTTTGACAACCTCCAGCGGATTCGTCGGTCGGCTTTGATTGAACGGGTCGGGACCCTTGGCCTGCGCCAAATTGAGATCTGCGCGTCACTACGCGCCCTCTCAGATTGCTAATTTCATACGGCTGCCGGCCATCGTCGTCCGATGCGGCAGCTCGCCGGTTGCCGCGGCAGATCCTCAACGAGGCGGCTGCAGACGGAAGTCCAAGTTGGGATAACCGCGCGGTCCGGCATTGACCATCCGGTATCGCGCCCCGTTGGGACCGGGGCGCACAGACTTTCAAGGTGGGGCAGGCTCACAGCAAGTGTTTCCGTTCAGCCACCAAGGGCAATCTCGAGTCCGGCTGGCCGGTGTGTCAGGGGCGTCGACCCGGCGGCCTTAGAGCTGTTGTCAGGGCTGTGGCCTTCGGTAATGTCCGGGGTCGATTGAGGGTGACTGACGATCGGCCTTTGTTCTCTCTTGCGCTCCAGCGATGTTGCCTCGCAGTGGGGCAATGGAAATGGCACGGATCACCATGAAAGGCACCGATGACGGTACGTATCAACAGCGTCACCTTTGATTGCGAGGACCCTTTCCGATTGACCGCCTTTTGGTCCGAGGTGGTGGGTTACCAGGAGGATCCGAACAATGGCAACGCGCCCGGTGACCCCGAGGGGCTTCTGTTGTCTCCGGACGGGTTGATGGCGCTACTGTTCATCGCCGTTCCCGAGCCGAAGGCGGTGAAGAACCGGGTGCATTTGGACCTGGTGCCGGTGGACCGACGACGAGATGAGGAGATTGCACGCCTTATTGACATCGGGGCGGCAATGGTGAGTGACCACCGAAAGCCTGATGGAAGCGGGTGGGCAGTGCTCGCTGATCCTGAGGGCAATGAGTTCTGCGTCGAACGCAGCGACGCTGAACGCATCTCTTAACGGAATCGGATCTGGTGAAGAACGAGCTAGACAACGCTATAGTTGTTGGACGCCTCAAGGAGGCTGGCGCGACGAGTCGCGATCAAGCGGTCAGGGCTGAGCGCAGAGCCGCGAGTGCCAGACCGCTGCCGACCTACAATGCAACGTCGTGGCGAGGACATCGGGGTGGTTGCAGAGTTGCGTCGCTAACCTCGGTCTTTCACGGAATAGCGGTTTGGGGTCGTTCCGGGTATTGAAGTCGGTGTAGGCCGGTGATATCGGCTGGTAGCGGTGCCGGTGGGCGTGATGGCTGGTATCGGGGCGTTGGGGGATAGAG
>JALYXV010000310.1 GCA_030947025.1 Actinomycetota bacterium
CCCGCCGCACGTCCCTCAACGACGACCACGTCACCCGCGTCGTGGAAATGTTCCGGGGTCAAGGCAAACTCGTCGAAGGTCTCCATCACCATGGCGAAGACCGTGCCCGCCACCTCCTCGGGACTGCCGTGGGTGCCTCGGTGCGGGAGGAAGTCCTGGGGACTCTCGACCCACTCGATGTGCGGTGCGAGAACGGCCATGACGGCCGGGATGTCGCCCTTGGCGAAGTTCTCGTAGACGCTGCGGACCACTGCGACGTTCTCGGCTGACATGCGACGCTCCTTGCATCTGGTGTGGACCCAACTACCAATGTTGTAAAGTAACTTGCGTAGTTTGTCAAGGAGGTTGCGTATATGGTTCGGCCGCCGATGGATGACGCCGTGGCTTTGCGAGCCTGGAGGGATCAGACCCTGTACCGGCTCCTCCTGCGCGCCAGCCGTGCGGAGACCACGCACACACTGCAGCTCACCCACCAGCGGGGCTATGCCGACGTCTCTCTCAGCGACACCAACTTGCTCGCCAACCTCGACACCGAAGGCACGTCCATATCTGCGCTCGCCAGACGCGCCGGGATCACCCGCCAAGGGGCCAGCCAACAGATCGCACTATTGGAACGGGCCGGTTACATCGAGCGAAGAACCTCCGATAACGACGGCCGAGCGGTGATCATCGTCCAGACCCAGCGAGGCCGAGACCTCCTGGCGGACGCACTTGAGATCGTCGAGAGCCTCGAGACTGCCTACGCGGAACACTTGGGCCAGGCACGGCTCACCGACCTGAAGGAATCCCTCTCGTCCTTGCTCGACCGTATCGACCCGATCGGCACGCTCGGATGCGATTGAGCCCAACGCGGGCAGGTGGGCCCGCTCGACAGGGCACCGACCGGCATCCCGAGCACGCTCAACAGAGATTTGGCCAGCACGAATGCGCGCACCGAAACGAAACCCGGGAAGCACGCGTCTCGACGGCTCCGCTCAGGCAGGTTGTCGGTAGGTGTGGTCCCGCTTGATGCCGGGTGCTGGTGGCAGGCAGGAGGTAGCCGCTTGGTGTGGACATCTCGGTCGCGGTGGCAGTCGCCGTCGCCCACCATGACGGTGTGGGCGAACGGCCGGACGTGACGATCGAATGGCTGCATGACGTCTCGCCGGCCGACTGGCTCGCGCCCGGCTTCATCCTGGACTTTGTCCCGATCGGCAAACGTTGAGAACCAACGGCGAACAGGCGTTGGACCTCTACGCCCGAGTGGAAAATGGCCAGATCGTCCGTTAGCAGTGAGTCCGATTCGATTCGGCCGCTCGCGCACCTCTCCTTGCGGCCCATTGTAGCCACCCCGACTTCGACCCCGCCCAGCTGCCGGCTCACCCCGTACCGTTCTGGACCTGGCATTGCTCGACCCGTTCCAGGCCCCACCTACCGGTGAGTCGTCGTCAGGGATGACGGGTTCAGCACACTCTGCTGGCAGCGATCGGTTCGTCGGTTCAGCTCGAGGCGTTTCGGTGGTGGGCTCCGGTTAGGGCCCGTGCATAAATAGAGTGGTCGCAATGTGTAATCCCAACGTTTGGCTGTGCGCCTTTTAGGGCCGCGTGCGCGTGACTTATAGATGCACGGGCCCTTAGATGCACGACGCCGAGCTTTGAGGCAGGACGCGATGGCCAGGAGGGCGCTGAAAAGAGCGATCATCATGACGAGCCACTCGGGGTTGCCGAGTTCGCCGGTGCTATGCGCCGGATTCTGGCACGGTACAAGGGTTGCGTTGCGGGTGACTGTGTGTGACGTGGTGACCTGGTGTGGCCGTCAGATGCAAACCAGTTCGTGGCCTACCGTAACTGCAGGCGGAGGGAACAGTGGCTCGACCAGAGCCCACTGCTCTTCGGTCAGGTCCGACGGGTACGCGGGTCTTCCCATCCGTTCATTTCACCATCGCCGGGACCGATCGTTCCTATCGCAGCCTCCGGCCGCAACCGAACGCCTGACGTGAACTGAACCCGGTCGTGATTTGGGGGCGGCCGGAGTCTGCGAGTCTTCGCGGCCCG
>JALYXV010000314.1 GCA_030947025.1 Actinomycetota bacterium
GCCCCGGCGCAGCCACGCCAACTCGGCCCGAGCCAGGTTCCGCCGTACCGACTCGGCTGCGGCCTCCTGCTCGGCCCGCTCGGCCGCGGCCGCCAAGTAGGCGGCGTAGCCCCCGTCGTGCACGTACCCCCGGCCCCGGTCCAGTTCCAGGATGCGGGTGGTGACCCGGTCCAGGACATGACGGTCGTGGGTGACCACCACCAAACCACCGCGGAAGCGGGCCAGGCGGCCCTCGAGCCAGGCGATGGCGTCGAGGTCGAGGTGGTTGGTCGGCTCGTCCAGCACAAGCAGCTCGACCTCGTCGACCAGCACCTGGGCCAAGGCCACCCGCTTGGCCTGGCCGCCCGAGAGCGTGGCCACGTCCGCCTCGCCCAGCCCACCCATCCCCAGCCGTTCGAGGATGGCGGCGGCCTCCCAATGCCGGCCCACGGCGGCGCGCACGTCGCCGGGCGGCAGGACCGGTCGTTGGGCCAGATAGCCCACCCGCACATCGCGGCCCGGCCGCACGGTGCCGGCTTCCGGCACGGCCGCGCCGGCCACGACCCGTAGCAGGGTCGACTTTCCTGTCCCGTTGCGGCCCACCACGCCGAGGCGGTCGCCGGTCCGGACGGTCAGGGACAGATCCTCGAACAATGGCCGGTCGGGCCGGCGCGCCGCGACCCGCTCAAGGTCAACCAGGATCACGGCTCCCAGGCTACGGGCGCCGGGTCAGGATTCCTGTCGGGGATTCCCGGCCGCCGGCTGCTGGCGCACCTGGCCGAGCCCAGTTCGGCTGCCGCCCTGGCTCCCCGGGTCGGGCTGGGGCTGCTCCGCACCCTCACGCAGTTCGCGTTCTAGTCGGGCGCGCCGCCCCCGAGCGCGACTGGCTACCAGGCGGTGGCCCTCTTGGACTACGAGGCCCCTTGAGCGATCCAGTCATCCATCGTTTGGGGGGCGCCGGTGCCGGTACTGATCTGGTCAGGCCCGTCCGCCACAATGACCTCGGTCGTGAGAAACATCGCTGCGATCGACACCGCGTTCTCCAGGGCCGAACGGGTCACCTTGGCGGCGTCGATGATGCCGGCCGCCATCAGGTCCTCGTACTCGCCCGTCTCGCCGTTGAGACCCATGGCGCCCTCCATGTCTCGAACCTTCTCGACCGTGACACCGCCTTCCATTCCCGAGTTTTCCGCGATCTGGCGCAACGGCTCCTCGAGGGCCCGAGCGACGATCTTCGCACCGGTAGCGGTGTCGGAATCGCGCGCCGGTGACGGTGGAAAGGCAGGAGCGGGGAGCCGGGGCTCCGGCGTTCCGTTCAACCATTTGAGCAGCCCCTTCTGGGCTCGGAGAAGGGCGACGCCCCCACCGGGCACGATCCCTTCGGCGACCGCGCCCTTCGTCGTCGACACGGCATCGGTGATCCGGTGCTTTTTCTCCTCCAGCTCGGGCTCGGTGGCTGCGCCCACCTTGATAATGGCCACGCCCCCCAACATCCGCGCCAGGCGGTCCTGGAAGACCTGCTTTTCGAAGTCCCTATCGGCCAGGTCCATCTCGGTCCTGAGCTGGGCGATGTACTTGGCGACCTGCTCGTCGTAGCCCTTGCCATCGATGATCGTGGTGTCGTCCTTGGTGACGACGACCCTACGAGCCCGACCCAGGTGGTTCAGGGTGACACTCTCGGGCCGGAGACCGACGTCTTCACTGACGACTTGGGCCCCGACGAGGACAGCGACGTCGCTGAGCGTCGCGGCCCGTCGTTCACCCACGCCGGGGGCTTTGACGGCGACGGCTTTGATGAGGCCTCGGGCCTGGTTGATCAGCATCAGGGCGAGGGCGTCAGCTTCGATCTGCGGGGCGATGACGACAAGTGGGTGACCGACGCGCATGGCCGTCTCGAGCACCGGGATCAGCTCTCGCGCCGAGGTGATCTCCGACGCGGAGATCATGATCAGTGGGTCTTCGAGGACCACTTCCAAACGGGCGGGCTCATTGACGAACTGGGCCGAGAGGTACCCGTTGCGGAGCAAGATGCCCTCGACGAACTCAACCTGGATACCGAAGGATTGCGACTCCTGGACCGTGATGATCCCGTCCTTGCCCACCCTCGCCATGGCCTCGCCGATGACATTGCCGATCTCCTCATCAGCCGCCGAGATCGTGGCGACCTGGGCGATCTGAGCCTGGGTCGTGATTTCCTGAGTGACCTCCTTCAGGCTGGCGAGGACGACCGTGGCCGCGTCCTGCATGCCCACCTTGAGCGCCACCGGGTTGGCTCCGGCCACGACATTGCGCAGGCCTTGGTGGACCATGGCCCAGCCCAGGACGGTGGCGGTGGTCGTACCGTCCCCGGCGACCTGATCGGTCTTCTTGGCCACCTCCTTGACCAGGTCCGCCCCCAGCCGCTCGTGCGGATCGTCGAGCTCGATCTCGGCCGCGATGGAGACGCCGTCGTTGGTGATGAGCGGGCCCATCACACCCCGGCCGATCATCACATTGCGACCCTTCGGTCCCAGGGTGACCCGCACTGCGTCTGCGAGCTTGTTCATTCCCCGCTCCAACGCGCGCCGGGCATCTTCATCGAACGCAATTAGCTTTGCCATGACTCTTCTCTCTTCGGACCGCGGAACCCAACGAGGGTCCACGTCGGAAACGGACCCAGGACCTGAGCCGTGCCATACCTGCCCGGGTCACTCTACGAGCCCCTCGTGCCAACCCACGATCGTACACCCGCGGCCCGAGTCGGCCCAGCTGGCGGGTCGTTGGGCGCGATCGAGCGCCTCCCCGTCAACCGGAGGCGGGAACGGGGTCGTCGACGGGGTCGCCGCCGACGGTACGGGTGGCGATGCGGGTGGCCAGCTCATTTTGGCCGACCGTCGCCGCGACCCGTCGCTGCCACGAGGCGCCGTTGCCCTCGCCGAGAATGCGCTCGACCCCGTGCTCGACTCTGGCCCGGTCATCGTGGGCATCGAGCCCGGGGCCCAGGCGAGCCACGGCGGAGCGGATCACGTCCGGCGCGGGACCGGCCAGGCCCGTTTCCGGGTCAACCAGCATCCCCTCCAAGCCGTAGCGCGCCGCTCGCCACACCGCGTCCCGCAGCTGGTAGTCCTCCCCCGCGCTGGTGCCGTTGGCGGACTCGGCCCAACCGGTGGCTTGGTCGTCGGCGCAGGTCCAGACGAGCGCCCGGAGCAGCCCGGCCAGGGTCACGGCGTCGGCCGGTTGGAGGCACACGTCGCACACCCGGAATTCGAGGGTGGGATAGCGGGCCGACGGTCGGATGTACCAGTACAGGTGGGTGGCGTCCTCGATGGCACCGCTGCGGATCAGCCCCGCCACCAGGTTGTTGTAGTCGTCCGGGCCAGGCACCGTCGGAGGCATTCCCGCCATTGGCCAGCGCTGCCACACCTGGGTGCGGTAGCTGGCATAGCCGCTGTCGGCACCCTGCCAGAAGGGAGAGTTGGCCGACAGTGCGAGGAGCAGCGGTAGCCACGGCCGGACACGGTTCATCACCTTCACCCGCACCGACGGGTCAGCGAGGGTCACGTGGACGTGATAGCCGCAGATGACCTGCTGGCGGGCCACGATCTGGTAGCGCTCCTCCATGCTGGCGTAGCGATCGCTCGAACGGTCGACCCCCTGGTCCTGCCACGGGGAGAACGAGTGCGTGCCGGTCGCCAACGGTGCCAGGCCCAGGGGGCGACATCCGGTCGCCAGCTGCTGGCGCAACCAGGAGAGCGACCCGCCCAGCTCCTCGAGAGTGGTGCACACCGGCGTGCTCACCTCGATCTGACAAAGGTTCAGCTCCTGGGTGACGGCGTCGCCAAGGAGCATTGACGCGGCCGCGACTGCCTCGCGGGCTCGGGGCACGAGGGCCCCGCTGTGGACGTCGGCCAGGAGGAACTCCTCTTCCGCCCCGAGGGTCAGAGGCTCAGGCATCCGCCCCCCTTTGGCTGCCGCTAGGTTCAAGTTCTATTTCTCGGGCCACGACGACCGCCTTTCTACCGCCGTCAGGGCACGTATAAACAGTGAATCCATGCTTTCGCGATTGTGACAATTTCGGCGTCAGGAGCGACTATGTGCGGAATCAGTGGTGAAATTCGCTTCGACGGGATGGCCGCCGACGTGTCGGCGGTGGCGAAGATAGCGGAAGCGCAGTCGGCTCGTGGACCCGACGGTAGCGGGATTTGGGCGTCGCGGTCGGTCGCTCTGGGACACCGACGCCTGTCCATCATCGACCTCTCGTGGCGTGGAGATCAACCAATGGTCGATCGCGACCTCGGTTTGACGGTGGTCTTCAACGGGTGTATCTACAACCATCGCGAGTTGCGAGCCGAATTGGATGCGGCGGGCTACCACCTTTCATCGACGTCCGATACCGAAGTGATCCTGAAGGCGTACCACCATTGGGGCGACGCCTGTGTCGAGCACTTCTTCGGCATGTTCGCCTTTGCGGTGGTTGAGCACCAGAGTGGCGCTGCGCTCCTCGCCCGTGACCGCCTCGGGGTCAAACCGCTCTACCTGACCCGAACGAAGCACCGGCTGCGCTTTTCCAGCACCTTGCCCGCGCTGCTGGCGGGTGGAGAGGTGAACACCTCGATCGACCCGGTGGCGCTCCACCACTACCTCACCTTCCACGCCATCGTCCCGGAGGAACGGACGCTGCTGGCAGGCGTGACGCGCGTGCCGCCGGCCACCGTGATGCGAATCCATCCCGACGGGCGCACCGAGGCACGCTGCTACTGGACGTTGCGGGTGGACGAGGATCCCACCCGGGCCGGTCAGGACCCGCAGGAGTGGGTGGAGCAGGTCGAGGACGCCCTCCGGCGAGCGGTGCGGCGCCGGCTGGTGGCCGACGTTCCCGTCGGCGTCCTGCTGTCGGGCGGCCTCGATTCGAGCCTGATCACGGCCCTGCTGGCCGAGGAGGGCCAGGGCCGGCTGGCCACCTACAGCATCGGCTTCGAATCGGTGGGGGCCGAGGAGGGCGACGAGTTCCGCTGGTCCGATGTGGTGGCCGAGCAGTACGGCACCAACCACCACCGCTGGCGCGTGCCGACCGGTGACGTGCTGGACGTCCTTCCGGCGGTGATCGGGGCCATGAGCGAACCCATGGTCAGCCATGACGTGGTGGCCTTCTACCTGCTGTCACAACAGGTTGCCCGGGACATCAAAGTGGTCCAGTCCGGGCAGGGGGCGGACGAGGTCTTTGCCGGCTACCACTGGTACGCCAAGA
Organism: Actinomycetota bacterium; assembly: GCA_030947025.1. Classification (GTDB taxonomy): domain Bacteria; phylum Actinomycetota; class Acidimicrobiia; order Acidimicrobiales; family Palsa-688; genus JALYXV01. The sequence continues at coordinate 5,207 of JALYXV010000314.1, forward strand.
TGGCCGACGAGACCGGCGACGGCGTGGCGCGCTACGCCTCGCTGTTCTGCGACCGCACCCACGAGGAGGTCAACGAGGCGGTCGGGCCCGACTACCGCCTGCCTGACGACCCCAGCAGGGCCTTCATCGCCGAGCGCTTTGCTCGGCCGGGCGCCACTCGGGCGGTCGATCGAGCCCTGCGTCTCGACACCCAAGTGATGCTGGTCGAGGACCCGGTCAAGCGGGTGGACAACATGACCATGGCCTGGGGCCTCGAGGCCCGGGTGCCCTTCCTCGACCACGAGCTGGTCGAACTGGCCGGCGCCTGTCCCGCCGAGCTCAAGCTGGCCCAGGGGGGCAAGGGCGTGCTGAAGGAGGTGGGCCGGCGGGTGCTGCCGACGGACGTGATCGACCGGCCCAAGGGGTACTTCCCGGTCCCGCCGCTGGTCCAGCTGCAGGAGCAGTCGATCGGCCTGCTGCGCGACGCACTCACCGACCCGGCTGCGACCAGGCGGGGCCTGTTCGATCCGGACCACGTCAAGCACCTGATCGAGCACCCCCACGAGCTCACGACCCTCAAGTACAACAAGCTGTGGGAGCTCGGCGTCCTCGAGCTATGGCTCCAGGCCAACCACCTCTAGCGGCGACCTGCAGGGGCCGGCGGGGGCTCGGCGGGGGCTCGGCGGGGGCTCGGCGGGGGCGCGGCGGGGGCGCGACGGGGCAGGAGTCTCACACTTGTCGTTTTTGGTTAACGCGGCGGAAACACAGCAGGGATAGGAAGGGAAGGTGCAGCAGGCGCGAATCGGCGTGGCGGCAGCTCAGGGGGAGATTGGGCTCCTCCCGGTTCACGCGGTCAACCGGGTCTACGTCACCGCGGTACGGGCCGCGGGCGGCCTGCCATTCATCGTGCCCACCCTCGATCCCTCCGATGCCTTAGCCGTCGTGGCCGAGCTCGACGGCCTGGTATTCAGCGGCGGAGGCGACCTCGAACCGGCGGCCTACGGTGGCGCGTCGGGACCGGAGCTGGTCGACGTGGACTCCGAGCGGGACCGTTGGGAGCTGGCGTTACTGGCGGCGGCCGAGGAGCTCGGAGTGCCGGTCCTCGGGGTGTGCCGAGGGCTCCAGGCCATAAACGTGGCCGCCGGCGGCACGCTGGTGCCCCACCTACCCGACGGCGCGGCCGAGGCACACCGGGTCACGGGCCGCGACTTCGAGCCGGTACACTCGATCGAAGTGATTGACGGGACGATGCTGCACGGGTTGACCGGGCCGTCGTGCGGGGTCAACTCCATGCACCACCAAGCGGCCGACCGGGTCGGCAGCGGCCTGCGGGCGGTCGGATTCGCCCCCGACGGGGTGATCGAGGCCCTGGAGGACACCCGATGGGGCCGCACCCTCGGGGTGCAATGGCATCCTGAGCTGCTCACCGCTCAACCGGAGCAGATGGCGTTATGGTCCTGGCTGGTCGACGCGGCCATCGCTTGGCGCAGCAGGCGGAGAGGGGACTCGGGTACCTCGGGGGCGGCGGCCGGGGCCGACCTCGCCGTCGTGCTGGGTGAAGACCCGTCGGCGACCAGCGCCGACCGGGCCGCGTGACCGAAGGGACGGCCCCGGCCAGCCCGCTCCCCCCGGGCTACGAGAGCCTCAACCGCTACACCTCGATCATCGTCGACGAGGCCCTCAGTCGCGGCATCGAGGTCGAGATCGTCAGCCCCGCCTTGGGCGAGTTGCGCCTGAGCTTCGGGGGCCGGTCGATGACCACGTACGAGTCCCTGTCGGAGCTCACCAGCGCGGTCGCCTTTCGTCGCTGCGACGACAAGATTCTGACCCGGAAGGTGCTGGAGCGCGCCGGCCTCGCCGTCCCGGCCGGGCGGGAAGCGACCTTCGACGGGGAGGACCTTGAGTTCCTCCACGAGTACCGATCGATCGTGGTCAAGCCTTCTCGGGGCGAGCAGGGCTGGGGCATCACGGTAGGGGTCAGGACGGAGGACGAACTGTACGAAGCCCGCGATGTCGCCCGGAACACCTGGCCCATCGTCCTGCTGGAAGAACAGCGGGTGGGCGACGACGTCCGGGCCATCGTCATCGGCGGCGAGGTGGTCGCGGCCGCGGTCCGGCGCCCGGCCACCGTGACCGGTGACGGCAGTTTGACCATCGCCGAGCTGGTCGAACAGGCCGACAAGCGCCGGCGAGCCGCGACCAACGGCGCGGCGCGGATCCCCCTCGACGAAGGGGTGAGCAAGTTGGCGCGGGCCGCCGGCTTCGGCCTGGACTCTGTGCTGCCGGCCGGCCATGACCTCGTCGTGGGCCGGACGGCGAACGTTCACACCGGGGCAACGATTGACGACGTCACAGAAGAACTGCACCCGGCGCTGGCCGATCTGGCCGTCGCCGTGTCCGCAGCCATCGACGTTCCCGTGGCCGGGGTCGACCTGATCGTGGACTCGGTGGACAAGCCCGACGGGACCGTCATCGAGGTCAACGAGCAACCGGGCTTGGCCAACCACGAGCCCCGCCCGACCGCGGAACGGTTCGTGGACCTGCTCTTCCCTGACACGAAGCGCGACTGACAAGATCGCGCGCTGGGTGCGGTGGGCGGCTGGGCGGTGCGGCGGCTGGGCGGTGCGGCTGCTGGGCGGTGCGGCGGG
>JALYXV010000316.1 GCA_030947025.1 Actinomycetota bacterium
GACTGTCCCCATGGTTATCCACAGGTGGGGAAAACTTGACCCGGTCAGCGACTCGTCGCGATGGGAAAGCAGCGGTCCGCCAGCTGACCGAAGGCATAGGTGGGGTAATAGCCGAAAACCATGCTCCGGCACCGCTCGCTCCACGCCAAGGCGTCGGCGGTGGCGATGCGGTGACTGACCTGAAGGATCCCGCCTTCAAACACGCGGTATTCGGCCCAGGTCCCGGGAAAATCCTTGACGCAGGCCACCTCGACCCACGGGACCTCACCGGTCTGGGGGAAGCGCCGGACCCGGTTGCGGTGGGTGTGACCGGCGAAATATCCGACCAGGGCGGGGCGCCGGGCCACCACCTCGACCAACGCCTCGGAGTCGTCGGGGTGCAGGCCGAAGTAGGTGTCGGGCCGGGCCCGGGAACCCGGCATCCAGCAGTGGTGGTGGCCGAATACCAGCACGGGCCGGTCGGCATCGGCTCCCACCTGGTCCAGCCAGTTCAACTGGCCGAAGTCGAGTCGCCCACTGGCCAAGCCCTCGACCGCGGTGTCGACGATGGCGAGGATCACGCCGGGCAGATCCACCTGGCGGGGACCGGCGCTCTCATAGCCGGTGTCGTGGTTGCCCCGCACCCACCACAACCGATGACCAAACGCCCCCTCGTAGAGGTCGACAAAGGCGTCCATCTCCTCCGGTCGGCTGGAATCGGTCAGATCGCCTTTGGCGATGACCGCGTCGGGCGACAGGGCGGCCATCTCGGCGACCGCGCCCCGGTTCATGACCTCGGGATAGGGGTCGTCGCCCGGCTCAGAATGCAGAACCGGGCCAATATCGTGGCCGGGGATATCGAGCACCCCACACTCGGTCTCGCCGAAGTGGAGGTCGTTGACGCTGGTGACGGTGGCCAGGCGCTCACCGGGCGGCCTCGCGAGGGTCCGGAACTCGATGCCCTCGTGGCGGTAGGTCGTGTCGGGATTGAGGGCGTTCAGCCGCAGGGGCCGAGGGCCGTCGAAGATCACGGCCAAATCGTCCGCGACGGTCGTCAGCTCCAGCGCCACGTTTTCCCCTCCCGGCGGGCCGGCGCGGGACGGGCCCACCAGCGCCCGGAGAACCGCCACCGGTTGGGCGCGTCGGCGGGGCGGGGCGACTCGAGCGGCGGGCCGGGCCACGAGACTTCCCGCGCGGCCATGATCGCCGCCATCTCCTCGTCGCTCGGGTCCGGCCGGCCCCAGGGGCCACCAGCACGGTCTCTCAAAGGGGGACGTTGCCGTGTTTGCGGCGGGGTTGTTCCTCCCGTTTGGTTCGCAGGAGGTCGAGGCTGCGGGCCAGAATGGCGCGGGTATCGGCCGGGTCGATGACGTCATCGATGTAGCCCCGCTCGGCCGCCAGGTACGGGTTGGCGTAGCGCTCGGTGTACTCCTCGGCCAGCTCGCGGCGGCGGGCGGCGGGATCGACGGCTTCGGCCAGTTCCCGCCGGTAGAGGATCTCGACCGCCCCTTCCGGACCCATCACGGCCAGCTCGGCCGACGGCCAGGCGTAGGCCAGGTCGGCGCCGATGGATTTGGAGTTCATGACCACGTAGGCGCCGCCGTAGGCCTTGCGGGTGATGACCTGAATACGAGGCACGGTCGACTCGCAGTAGGCGTACAGCAACTTTGCTCCGTGGCGGATGATCCCGCCATACTCCTGGTCGGTGCCGGGCATGAAACCGGGCACGTCGACGAAGGTGAGCAGCGGGATGTTGAAGCTGTCGCAGGTGCGGACGAAGCGGGCGCCCTTCTCGGAGCTGTCGATGTCGAGGACTCCCGCCAGCACGGCGGGCTGGTTGCCCACGATGCCGACCACCCGGCCCGCGATGCGGGCGAAGCCGCACAGCAGGTTGGACCCCCAGAACGGGAAGTATTCGAAGAAGGCCCCGTTGTCGACCACGGCGGTGATGACCTTGCGCATGTCGTAGGGCTTGTTGGGGCTGGCGGGCATGAGCTCGGCCAGCTCGGGCGTCCTGCGCTCCGGGTCGTCGCCGGTGTCGGCGTAAGGCGGTTCCTCCAAGTTGTTGGACGGGAGGAACGACAGCAGGCACCGCACGTCGTCCAGGCACGCCTTCTCGTCGGGCGAGACGAAGGTGGCCACACCCGACTTGGTGGCGTGCGTCACCGCCCCGCCCAGCTGCTCGAGGGTGACGTCCTCACCCGTGACGGTGCGGACCACGTCGGGGCCGGTGATGAACATCTGGCTCGAGTCCCGGACCATGAAGATGAAGTCGGTGATGGCAGGGGAATACACCGCCCCACCGGCGCACGACCCCATCACCACGCTGATCTGGGGGATGACGCCGGAGGACTGGACGTTGCGGTGAAAGATGCCGCCGTAATAGGCGAGACCCACCACGCCCTCCTGCACCCGGGCGCCCGCCCCGTCGTTGATGCCCACCATGGGGACACCGATGGAGGCGGCCAGGTCCATGACCTTGTGGACCTTCTCGCCGAACACCTCGCCCAGTGAGCCGCCGTTGACGGTGAAGTCCTGGGAGAAGATGCACACCTTGCGGCCGTCGACGGTGCCGAAGCCGGTGATGACGCCGTCGGTGTAGGGGCGCTTCTCCTCGGGGACGCCCGGGGCGCGGGTGCGGGCCAGCATGTCGAGCTCCTGGAAGCTGCCCTCGTCGAGGAGGTACTCGATGCGCTCCCGGGCCGTCATCTTGCCCTTGGCGTGCTGACGCTCGACCGCGTGCGGGGCCCCGGCGTGCTGGGCTTGGGTCTTGCGCCGCTCCAGGTCGGCGAGGCGTTCGGTCATGGGATGTTCCGACATGGCCGCGCCAGGCTATCGGGGGGTGGCGGCAGACTCGTGGTCGTGCCGTCGCGCCAGCCCGTCGAACCGCCCGCCTGTCGGTGGGCGTTTCCTGCGACGCTCGAGGAGGTCAACAGAGCCGCGGGCGACAGCGACGTGGTGGGCGCCGGGGCCGATCTTTCGCCCGGGACGATCCTGGCCGGGTACCGGCATGGGTTGTTTCCGATGCCCGTACGCCGCGGGCTGGTGGCGTGGTGGAGTCCGGTCGAGCGGGGGATCATCCCCCTCGACGGCTTGCGGGTCAGCCGGTCGCTGCGTAAGTCGTGCGCCCGGTACGAGGTTCGCTATGACAGCGCGTTCGACCAGGTCATCGCGTCCTGCGCCGACCGCCGCCGACCAGGAGCGTGGATCAGCAGGGACATCGTGCGGGCGTATCGCGTGTTGCACGACCTCGGGTGGGCCCACAGCGTGGAGGCGTGGAACTCCGAGGGCCGGCTGGCGGGGGGTCTGTACGGCGTGGCGGTGGGGGGTCTGTTCGCCGGGGAGTCGATGTTCCACTGGGGGACTGATGCCTCGAAGGTGGCGCTGGTCGCTCTGGTGGAGCGGCTGCGGGCAGGCGGGGCGTCCCTCCTCGACGTCCAATGGTTGACACCCCACCTGGCGTCGTTGGGCGCGGTGGCAGTCACAAGGGCCGAGTACCACGAGCGGCTGGCCCGGGCGCTGGCCTATCCCGGTGCGTCCTCCTGGCGGTAGACCGATGTTGCGTGGCCCGGGCCCAAGAGCGGGCCTGCTGGGGCCTGGGGCGGGCTGGGCCCTGGGCCCTGGGGC
>JALYXV010000259.1 GCA_030947025.1 Actinomycetota bacterium
CACCAGAACCGCTGGTGGACCCGTCGCCAACCACTACCCGGAGCCATCCCTGGTCTTCCCTTCCCGCGATTCGTCCCAGGAGCCGACCGTCCGCCCACGCGGTAAACCGGAGACCGTCGCCGTCCGCTTCTCTTCGTAGTTCGACCTGCACGCTGCTTTTGTCCGGCCCGATCATGGTGCTGACAGGGTGGCACGGTGCTCGCGCCCTCAGGTGCCGGCCCGGGTTGGCCGATGTCTATTGGGTGAGACCGAGAAGGGCGATCGCGACCAAGGCTCCCGCCCCGGAGCGACCAGACGAGGGCTACCGGAGCCTGTCCGTGGCCGAGGTGCTGAGCGATCTGGGCAGCCTCAACCGCGACCAGTTGCTGCTGGTCAAGTCTCTCGAGGAGGCCGGTGACCAACGCTCGGTCATCCTCGACCGGATCGACGACCTGCTGGTGGTCCAGGAGGCGGCGGACCACATGCGGGGATCGCCGGTCGGGACCACCCCGCCCAACCTCCCGCCGCCCGCTCCCGTCAAGGCGGTCTCCCCCGAACTCTTGAACCAAATGGATGGTCTCCTGGCCAAGGACGCGGCCCGGAAGTCGTGGGTCCCGGGCGCCCCGCCCGCTCCGAGCGGCCCGGACCAGTTGACCGCCCCGCCGATCCCAGCCACCCGGCCCACTTGGACAACGCGGACCCCGCGGACCCCGCGGACCACACGGACCACCCGGAAGTCCCTCGGGAAGGTCGCGCCCCCGACGCCCAACGGCCACATCGTCCCGACGGACGGTCGGAGGTCGCGGAGCGGCCGAGGCGCCAAGTATTTGGTCGTGGTGCTGATCCTGGCCCTGGTCGGCGGCGGGGGCGCCGTGTTCTGGCGGCACTCGCACCCGAACACGGGGACCTCGGCGACCTCGGCGACCTCGGCACCTCGAGGTTCCCTGGCCGCACTGCTCATCCCGGCTCCAGCTGGGTACAGTCAGCAACCCGACACGGTGGGCGGCACCGGCCCGACCGACCTGGCCCAGGCGGTCCGGGGCGACGGGGCGGCGGATGCTCAGACCGCCCTCACCAAGGCGGGCTTCGTCCAGGGGTATCGGCGCCTCTGGAGCACCATCGACCACCAACACCAGGTGGTCGTGACGCTGTACCGGTTCCGGACCGCGCCGGGGGCGACCGCCTACGCCCAGCGAACCGTGGCCGCCGCCCGCGCCAGCGCCAAGCCAGCAGTGGCGGATTTTCCGGTCGCCGGTATACCCGGGGCGGTCGGGTTCAGCGGCGGCGCCGGCCGAGTCCATTCGGCCGAGACTGTCTTCACCCGTGGTGGGAACTTCGTCAGCATCGTGGCCCGCGGCCCATCGGCGATCGGAGTGGTAGCCGTGGCCCGGCAGGTCGCCACCGGTCAGTACGCCTTGCTCCCAGCCAGCTGACTTCGGGCGCCCCGCAGTAGGGTTCTCACCATGCGAGTCGTCGTGGATTTCGACAAGTGCAAGAGCAACGCCGTCTGCATGGGCGTGGCCCCCGAGGTCTTCGAGGTCAGGGACGACGGGTACTTGTACCTCCTCCAGGACGAGCCGCCCGAGGAGCTTCGGCCCAAGGTGCAAGAGGCGGCCCGGCAATGCCCCACCGGCGCCATCTCGATCGAGGGTTGAACCACTTCGGCTGAGGTGCCCACCCGCGGCCGCATCGTCATCGTCGGGGCGTCCCTGGCCGGACTGCGAGCCGCCCAGACCCTGCGGGAGGAAGGCCACGAGGGCGCCATCGCGCTGATCGGGGCGGAACCTCATCTCCCATACGACCGCCCGCCGTTGTCGAAGGAGTTCCTGGCCGGCACCATGTCGCGAGACGAGCTCGACCTGGCGGTCGGCCCGCTCGACGCCGACTTTCGGCTCTCCACCCGGGCCGCCGGCCTGGATCTGAACGGCCGTAGCGTCATCCTCGAGTCGGGCGAGGAGCTGGCATTCCACGGTTTGGTCGTTGCGACCGGGGCCCAACCCCGCACCCTTCCCGGCCTGCCCGACCTGGATGGAGTCTTCTTCCTCAGGACGCTCGAGGACGGTGTGGCCCTTCGCCAACGGCTGACTGGCGCACCCCGGGTGGTCGTGGTCGGGGCTGGCTTCATCGGGTCGGAGGTGGCCGCGACCTGTCACGGCCTGGGCGTTGACGTAACGGTCGTCGAGGCGTTGCCGGTCCCGATGGTGCGGGCGGTGGGAGAACTGGTGGGCCGGCGCTGCGCTCGCCTGCACACCGACCACGGCGTGGCCCTGCGCCTGGGCGCGGGTGTGGCCGGACTACTCGGCCAGGAGCGGGTCGAGGGGGTCGTGTTGACCGACGGGACCGTGCTCCCCGCCGACGTGGTGGTGGTGGGCGTGGGCGTGGCACCGGAGATGCGATGGCTGGCAGGGTCAGGCCTGGATCTCGGGGACGGGGTGCGTTGCGACCGATGGTGCCGAGTTCTGGCCGGAGGTGACCCGGTGCCCGGGATAGTGGCCGCGGGCGACGTCGCTCGCTGGGAAAACCCGCTCTTCGACGAGGTCATGCGGGTGGAGCACTGGACCAATGCCGCCGAGCAGGGCCGGGCGGCCGCGCTGACGTTGCTGCAGGGCGAGGAGGCGCCGGTGTTCGACCCGGTCCCCTATTTCTGGTCGGACCAGTATGAGACCAAGATCCAGTTCGTCGGCCGGACGGGACCGGACGTGAAGGTGGTGGACGGGTCGTTGGACGATGACCGCTTCGTCGCTGCCTACGGTTCCCGGGGCCGGATCGTCGGGGCCCTGGCCTTCAGCCGCCCGGCTCGACTGATGGCGTACCGGGCCATGATCGCACGGGGCGACCCTTTCCCCGACTCTTAAGCGGTGGCCGGCGCGTGGCGCAGGTCGCCGATCAGCCGGAAACCGAAGTAGCCCGCCAGTACCAGGGCCACGGGCGCGGCGCCCAGCCACTGGCCCGCGCCGTTGTGCCCGAGCGCCAGCCAGTCGACCCCGAGGCCGAGCGTCCAGAGCCCGCTCAGGCCGAAGAGGGTCACGGCGATGGTATCGACCACGCTGGGTGGGAGGGTGCGGAAGGGGCGCCCGCGGGACCAGCGGCGCCGTAGGAGTAAGAAGGCGGCCAGCGCCATCAGCCCGGCGACGCCCGCGACCAAACGGAAGCCGACGACTTCGGCCGTCCAGTCGGAAAGGGCGGCCTGGTAACAGCTGTGGGCGGCCCGGTCCTGGGCCAGCCAGCGGGCGCAGTCCGACGGCGCCAGGTGGGTTGAGGGCGAAATGTTGACGATGAACGTCGATCCGCCCAGGGCGCCGAGGATGGCCGTGATGATCCCGCTGACCCCAATGGCCAGGCCGCCGATGGCGCCGAACAGGAGACCGGAGGCGGCGAACTGGCGGACCAAGGCGGGAAACGGCACGGCCTGGCGGCGGCCCTCGGCCGTGGCCACAGATTGGACCGGGCCGAACCGGGCCACCGCTTGACGCTCGGCTTCGGCTTGGGTGAGGCCGCGGGCGAGTCCTTCGGCGGTGGCGTCGCGGAGGTGGGCCTCGGCTTCGGCCAGCAGCGCCCGGACCTCGCGGGGCGGCCCCGGGGCGGCCTCGAGGAGGCGGTCCAGGTAGTCCTCCACCGGCCCATCGTCCACCGGCCCATCGTCCACCGGCCCCGGCCCTGGCCCGTCGCCCACCGGCCCATCGTCCACCGGCCCATCGCCCACCGGCCCATCGCCCACCGGCCCCGGCCCCGAGCCGCCGATCGGCCCGGTCATGCCGGGGTCCCGGACAGGCTCGGGCCGGTCCCGAGGACCGCGTCGACCGCGGTGGCCATGCGGCGCCAGCGCGCGTTCTCGCTCGACAGCGCCACCTGGCCCGCGTCGGTCAACCGGTACACCCGGCGCCGCCGCCCGGCCCGGTCCTGCCAGTCGCTGGCCAGCAGGCCGTCGTCCTGCAACCGGTGCAGTGCCGGGTACACCGTCCCCTCGGGCAGGTCGAACGTGCCCCCGGTGCGATCCCGCAGCTCGCTGATCACGGCGTAGCCGTGCCGGGGCCCATGGCGCAGCACACCGAGCAGCAACAAATCCAGCTGGCCCTTGACCAGTTCGGCTCCCATACCTAGACATTCTAGGTATCGATCGCCGGAGAATCAAGGCGACCGGGTACGTTGCGTGCGTGCTCACCATGCAAGACGCAATCCTGCGGCTCGCGGCCTACTGGGTCGAGCATGGCGCGGTGCTGGCCCAGCCGTACAACACCGAGGTGGGCGCGGGCACCCTCAACCCGGCCACCTTCCTGCGGGTCCTCGGCCCCGAGCCGTGGCGCACCGCCTACGTCGAACCGAGCGTCCGCCCCGACGACAGCCGCTACGGCGAGAACCCCAACCGGCTGCAGACCCACACCCAGTTCCAGGTCATCTTGAAACCTGACCCGGGGAACTCCCAGGAGCTGTACCTGGGCAGCATCCGGGCCCTCGGGATCGACACCGCCCGCCACGACGTGCGATTCGTCGAGGACAACTGGGAGGCGCCCGCCCTCGGGGCATGGGGACTCGGGTGGGAGGTGTGGCTGGACGGGCTGGAGATCACCCAGTTCACCTACTTCCAAGCGGCCGGGGGACTAGCCCTCGACCCTGTCTCGGTCGAGATCACCTACGGCCTCGAGCGCATCCTGATGGCCCTCCAAGGGGTCAACCACTTCAAGAACATCGAGTACGCCCACGGCATCACCTACGGCGAGATCTACGGCCAAGCCGAGTTGGAGATGAGCACCTACTACCTCGATGAGGCGGACGTCGACGCCCAACGCCGGCTGTTCGAGATCTACCAGGCCGAGGGGACCCGGCTGTTGCAGCAGCGGCTGCCTGTTCCGGCCTATTACTACGTCCTCAAGTGCTCGCAGACGTTCAACGTGCTGGACTCCCGCGGGGCCATCGGCACGACCGAGCGGGCCCGGGCCTTCGCCCGGATGCGCCGCATGGCCCACGATGTGGCCCAGCTGTGGGTCGAGCGCCGCGAGGAGCTGGGCTACCCGCTCGGGATACACGTCAACCCCGAGCCGCCCCAAGCCGGCCAGGCCGACCGCCAAGACGCCGACCGCCAAGACGGCGACCGCCAAGACGCCGACCGCCCCACCCAGCCAGCGCCGCTGCTGCTCGAGATCGGGACCGAGGAACTGCCCCATTCAGATGTCGAATCGGCCATCGCCCAGCTGCGGGTCCTGGTGCCCGCCGCCCTCGTCGACGCCCGGCTCGACCACGGCGCCACCGAGGTCAGGGGAACGCCCCGGCGCATCGTCGCCACCGTGGCCCAGGTCGCACCCCGCCAACCCGAGCGGACGCTGTCGGTGCGCGGCCCCCGGGCCGACCGCGCTTTCGACGCCGAGGGCAAGCCCACGCCCGCGGCAGCCGGATTCGCCCGCAAGCACGGCCTCGACGTGGCCGGCCTGGGCCGGCTGGAGGACGGTAACGCCACCTACCTGGTAGCCGAGCGGGTCGAACCCGGACGGCCCGCGGTTGACGTGCTGGCCGAGCTGCTGCCCAAGCTGGTCGAGTCGCTCCGGTTCGAGCGGACCATGCGATGGGGCGCCGGTCCGGTGGCGTTCAGCCGCCCGCTGCGCTGGCTGGTCGCGCTGCTCGGCCCGGCCGCGGTGCCCTTCACCTACGGCGACGTGGCCAGCGGGCGCACCACCCGGGTGCTGCGCGACGACGACCCCCCTGTCGTCAGCATCCCCGAGGCGGCCCGCTACCCGGCGGTCATGGCCGAGCACGGCATCACCTACGACGGCGAGACCCGCCGGGCCGCCATTGTCGACGAGGCCGCCGCGCGGGCCGAAGCCGAAGGGGGCATCATCGACTTCGAGGGCGAAACGGCGCTGGTCGACGAGATAACCAATCTGGTCGAGAACCCCGTCGTTGTCCTGGGCCATTTCGACTCGCGCTTCCTGTCCCTGCCGCCCGAGGTCCTGAGCGTGGTGATGAAAAAGCACCAGCGCTACCTTCCAGTCCGCTCCGCCACCGGCGATCTGCTGGCCGCCTTCGTGGCCGTGGCCAACGGCCCCATCGACGTCGACGTGGTGCGGGCAGGGAACGAGCGGGTGCTCCAGGCCCGCTACGCCGACGCCGACTTCTTCTTCCAGCGGGACCTGGCCCGGCCCCTGGAGGACTTCCGGGCCGGGCTGGCGACGCTCACTTTCGAGGAACGGGCGGGCACCATGCTCGACCGGGCCGAGCGCACCGCGCGCATCGCGGCCTGGCTGGCCGACCAGCTGGGCCTGCCAGGGCCGGAACGCCAGCAGCTCGACCGGGCCGCGTTCCTGGCCAAGGCCGACCTGACCACCGAGATGGTCGTAGAGTTCTCCACCCTGGGCGGGCAGATGGGCCGGATCTACGCCCTGCGCCAGGGTGAGTCGCCCGAGGTGGCCGACGCCATCTTCGAACACACCCTGCCCCGCCACGCCGGTGACCGCCTCCCGCGGTCGCCCATCGGCGCCATCTTGGCGGTGGCCGATCGGGCCGATGTCCTCGCCGCCCTGTTCGCGGTGGGGGCGCAGCCCAGCGGCAGCGCCGACCCCTACGGGCTGCGCCGGGCCGCATCGGGGCTGCTCGCCATCCTCCTCCACCACCAGCTGCCGGTGAACCTGCGGGCCCTCTTCGAAGCCGCCGCGGGCCACCAGGCGGTGGGCATCCCGCCCTCCGCCACCGAGGAGCTGCTGGACTTCGTGCGCCGCCGGCTGGAGCAGCGCCTGCTGGACGAGGGCCACCGGGCGGACCTGGTCCGGGCGGTGCTGGCCCGTGCCGAACAACCGGCCCGCGCGGTGGCGGTCCTGGCGGAGCTGGAGGCCCGGTTGACCGACGAGCGGTTCCGGGCCGTCGCCACCGCCTACCGCCGCTCGCTGCGGATCGCCCGGGGCACCGACACCAAGCCCGGCTCGGTCGATCCCTCCCTGTTCGAGGACCCGGCCGAGTCCCGGCTCTGGATGGCGTACGAGCAGCAGGGCGCCGAGCTGGACGCGACGGGCAGCCTGGGCGAGTACGTCGAGTGGTTCGAGCCCCTGGTCGAGCCCGTCAACGCCTTCTTCGAGCAGGTCATGGTGATGGCCGAGGACCCGGCGGTGCGCGCCAACCGCCTGCGCCTTCTCTCCGGTCTGGTCGCCTCGGGTGCGGCGTTCCTGGATTGGAACGCCATCGCCGATCTCTGATCAGGCCGGCTCCAGGATGACCAGCGGGATGTCGCGTTCGGTCTTGGCTTGATAGCCGGCATAGCCCCGGTAGGCGGCGAGGACCTGGGGCCACAGCTCCGCCTTCTCCTCGGGGGTGGCGGTGCGGGCCACCATGGACCGATCCCGGCCCGAGAGGGTGGCGGTCACGCGCGGGTCCTGGCGGAGGTTGAGGTACCAGGACGGGTTATGGGGCGCCCCGCCGTCGGAGGCCACCAGCACGATCCGGCGGTCGTCGTGAACAGGGGTGGCGAGCATGGTGTGGCGCGGCTGGCCCGACCTGCGGCCGGTGGTGGTCAACTTCACGACGGGCATCCCCGAGACCCGCCCAGCCAGGCGACCCTTCGACCAGTCGAACACCCAGCGGTGGGCCCCGGTGAGGACCCGCTGGACCTCCCGAGGCAGATTCACTGCCCGCGAGGGTAGGCCCAGCCAGCCCGGGGCGGCCGGTCGCCGCGCCGGGCACGGCGGTACCGGGCTGCCCTTTTTCCCATCCATCGGGGAAAAGGGGGCGGCAATGTGCTGAAACCTGTCGCTCCGGGCAGAATCGGTGGTGGCGAGAGGAGGCCGTCGTGGGCAAGAGCGGGGCAACCAAGGAGGCGCCGAGGCTGTCGCCGCTCGGCGCGGTCGTGCGGGGCGCCTTGGCCGGGGCGGTGGGCACCGTCGCCCTGGACGCGGTCAACTACGCCCAGTACCGGGCGGGCGGGGGCACCGACGACCCGCTGACGTGGGAGTTCTCAGCCGGGCTGGACTCGTGGGAGAAGGCCCCGGCGCCGGCTCACGTGGGTAAGCGGCTCTATGAGGCGATGTGGCAGCGGGAGTTGCCACCGAGTTCGGCTCGCACGGTCAACAACGTGACCCATTGGGTCTACGGCATCTTCTGGGGCGCCCAATTCGGGGTGGTGGCGGCATCGGGACGGCGCCGGCGGTTGCGAGGCCCGGTGTTAGGGACGCTGGTGTGGCTGTCGGGGTACGTTGTCCTCCCGCTGGCCAAGCTGTACCAGCCCATCTGGAAGTACGATGCCAAGACCCTGGCCAAGGACTGGGCCGGCCACCTGGCGTACGGCACCGTCACCTCGGGCGCGTTCACTGTCCTGTCGGGGGGGCGTCGGTGCCGGACCAGCGATTCTGGGTAGGAAACATCCATGGGTGCGTTGGTGTGGATCTCCGGGGCGTCGAGTGGCATCGGCCAGGCGCTGGTCGAGTCGATCCCGTGGTCCCCGGCCCGGATCATCGGGATCAGCCGCGGCCCGGCCGCGGGCACCGAACATCTGGGCGCCGACCTGGCCGACCCGGCCGGGTGGGATGAGCTCGGCGCCTCGTTCCGGCGGGAGCTGGAGGGCTTCCAGGGCGATCGCATCGTCTTCGTGCATGCGGCCGGCACGCTGGAGCCGATGGGGTTCGCAGGCGAGGTCGACACCGGTGCCTACCGCCGCAACGTGGTGCTCAACAGCGCGTCCCCCCAGGTGTTGGGCCACATGTTCCTGGCTGCGGTGGCGTCGCACACCGAGGCGCGGCGCCACCTGATGATGATCACGTCGGGCGCGGCCAGCAGCGTCTACCCCGGCTGGTCGTCGTATGGGGCGGCCAAGGCCGCCGTCAACCAGTGGGTTCGCGACGTGGGGGCCGAGCAGGACCTGCGGGCCCAAGGCGGGGCCGGGGGCGGCGGGGATGGGGGCGGCAGGGATGGGAGCGGCAGGGATGGGAGCGGCAGGGATGGGAGCGGCGGGGGTGGCCGGGAGCGC
This sequence comes from Actinomycetota bacterium, assembly GCA_030947025.1. GTDB lineage: Bacteria > Actinomycetota > Acidimicrobiia > Acidimicrobiales > Palsa-688 > JALYXV01. Next base: position 8,921 of record JALYXV010000259.1, read on the forward strand.
CGGAGTGGCAAGGGGGGCGGCATCCAGGTCCTGGCCGTGGCGCCGGGAACGGTCGACACCGACATGCAGGCGATGATCCGGTCGACCTCGGAGGAGGATTTCCCCCAGCGAGCAAAATTCGTCGACCTGTACGACGCCGGCAAGCTGACCCCGCCCCAGGAGGTGGCGGCCCGGATGTGGCGCTTGCTCGACTCCGACCACCTGGACAACGGGAGCGTCATCGACCTGCGAGACCTGCCGGCGTGAACTCGGCTCTCGTTCGCGGCTTGTTCTCGGCCGCGGCCGAAGGCTTCGTGACGGTTGTGTCGGCCATCAGGGACGACGCCTGGGAACGCCCCGGGCTCGGTGAGTGGACCGTCCGGGACCTGGTGGGCCATACCAGCCGGTCATTGTCGACCGTCGAGGCCTACCTGGGCCAGCCGCCAGGCGAGATCACGATCCACCATCCGTTGGACTACCTACTGGCGCTGCGGAGCCCGGCGCTGGACCAGGCCGCCATCGCCCAGCGGGGCCGGGACGCGGGAGCCGCCCTCGGCTCCGACCCGGCAGCCGCGGTCCGGGGCCTGGCGGAGCGAGTCACGGGCCTGGTGGCCTCGACCCTGGACGAGGCGCCGGTGCGCACCCTCTTGGGCGGGGCGACGCTGGTGACGTACCTGCCGACGCGGACGTTCGAGCTGAGTGTTCACACCCTCGATGTGGCCGGAGCCGTCGGGGTGGACCCGCCCGCTGTCCTGGCC
>JALYXV010000333.1 GCA_030947025.1 Actinomycetota bacterium
CCCCCCCGCCGTGAGCGACCCTCCCGCGGGCGCCTCCCGCGGGCGCCTCCCGCGGGCGGCTCCCGGCGTTGCGCCTGCGCTGAGGGCTACCGAGGCGTCGGTGGTTTGCGGGGTTCCAGCTGGGCCCGCAGCAGGTTCTCCTGCTCGCGCATCGCCTCCTTACCGTCGGCCAGGGCGGCGCGGACGCGGCCCCCCGCCGCGCGGGCCTTGCCCGCTAGGTCCGCCGTCAGCCGAGCCGGGCTGTACTGCTCGATCTTCTGCTTGACCGTCCGGGTCACCCACCGTGACGTACTGAATCCCAGCGACGCCCCGATCGCCAGCCAGAACAGTCGCTTGAACATGGCTAACCCTCCCGAGTCGGCCGCCGGAGCTGCCGAGCCGCCTTCCGAGATCCTCTCCCGAAGGCCAGGACCTTCACTACCGGGTTCGACAGGGTGAGGTAGGCCAGGCGTGACGCCGAGTCCACGGTGGCCGAGATCGACTCGGCCGTTTCGAGCAGGCCGTCGGCCCGCTCCAGCTCTCGGTTCGCCGTTCCCACCGCGCCCTGCATCTCGGACAAAAGCACCGCACTCTCGCGCTTCAAGTTGTCGGCCGCGGCCCGCAGCGTCCGCATGGTGCGGGCCAGGTACAACACCACCGCCAGCAGGCAGCTCAAGACGACGGTCGCCACGATGGTGACCAAGATGGCAACGATCGGAGCGCTGGTGCTGGCGATGACCCGGGCTGCCGTCACTCCCGGGGAGCATACCGGCCTCCCGTTTGGCAGGTGGTTGGGCCTACCGGCGTTCGCCCAACGGAGTCGATGATCGCCTCGGCGGCATCTTCTTCGATGGTGCCGCCCTCGGCGTCCAACCCCCGGTCCAACAGGGTGCGCAGCGCGTGGTGGTCCAGGGGCTTGAGGCGGAAGAGGTCGAGCGGCTGAGCGGCGGGCCGTTCACCGCGAAGAACGGGTTCTCGGTGGTGGCTCCCACCAGCGTGAGGGTGCAATCCTCGATGTTGGGGAGCAGCGCGTCGTGATGCGCCTCGCTGAACCGGTGCACCTCGTCGAGTTCATTGCTCATGTAAGGGAAGGAGCTTGAGCTCGTTTGTACATCAATCAGTTCCAGCGCTTCTCGTAGTCCAGCCAACCTGGCCGGGAGATGCTGCTGGCGATGCAGACCAAACCGCCGACGGGGGGCTTGCCCTGGCATCTTCGCTTAGTCAACATGGCGTGGCGGCCACCCCGGAGGGATGCGGCGCTGCCCGTCACGAACGCGTTCCAGACAGCCTAAGAGTCTCGAAAGGACCAGAACCTTTAACCACGCTGGTCCTCCAACGCAATCGAACGACGCGGCCTAGCTCTGGTCGCCCCGGCGGAGTAATCGTTCCGCCGCTTCGGCCTCTTCGCCGTGCTCAGAGGGCGTGTAGTAACGGGTGCCGGCGAGTTCTTCGGGGAGGTAGTCCTGTTCGACCCAACCTCGGGGGTCGTCGTGCGGGTACTGGTAGCCGACGCCGTGGCCGACGCGTTCCGCGCTCTTGTAGTGGGAGTCACGCAGGTGTGGCGGCACCGGGCCGGCCGGCCGGGAGCGCACGTCCTCGATGGCCTTCCAGATGCCCAGGGCGGTGCGGTTGGACTTGGGGGCGGTGGCCAGGTGGACCACGGCCTGGGCCAAGTTGAGCTGGGCCTCGGGCAGGCCGACATACTCCACCGCGTGGGCCGCGGCGGTGGCGACCAGCAGGCTGGTCGGGTCGGCCATGCCGATGTCCTCGCTGGCCAGGACCACCAGGCGGCGGGCGACATAGCGGGGGTCCTCCCCTGCCACGATCATGCGGGCCAGCCAGTGCAGGCCGGCGTCGGCGTCGCCGCCCCGGATGCTCTTGATGAAGGCGCTGACGACGTCGTAGTGGTCGTCCCGCCCCCACGTCAGGGACCGGGTGGTCCGGGCCCGCTCGACGTCGTTCAGGGTCACGTGCTGGCCCTTGCCCGAGATGGCCAGCGCCACTTCCAGGGTGGTCAGAAGCGCTCGGCCATCCCCGTCGACCGAGTCGATGATGGCGGCCGCGGCCGGGTCTTCGATGGTTCCGCCTTCGACCACCAACCCCCGATCCAGCAAGGTGCGCAGGGCCGGGCGGTCGAGCGGCTCGAGGCGGAACAGGGTGGAGCGGCTGAGCAGCGGGCCGTTCACCTCAAAGAACGGGTTCTCAGTGGTGGCTCCGACCAGGGTGAGGGTGCCGTCCTCGACGCTGGGAAGCAAGGCGTCCTGCTGGGACTTGCTGAACCGGTGGACCTCGTCGAGCAGCAGGACCGTCGATGTCCCGTGCTCGGCCAGGCGGCGCCGGGCCCGCTCGGCCGCCTCCCGCACATCCTTGACACCCGCGCTGACGGCGCTCATGGACTCGAAGGCGGCCCCGACCGCGTCGGCCAGCAACCGGGCGATCGTGGTCTTGCCCGTGCCCGCCGGTCCCCACATGATGACCGACGTGAGCTTGCGGGCGTCCACCAGGGCTCGCAGGGCTCCGCGCGGGCCGAGGAGATGATCCTGACCGACGACATCGTCCAGGCTCTTCGGCCGTAGCCGGCTGGCGAGCGGGCCCCGGGTTCGGAGCCGCTCCTCGAGGGCATCCTCGAACAGATTCATCGGTGGGGCCACCGCGGCCAACGTGACAGGGGCGGGGTACCGGTGAACAAGTTGCCGTCGTCGCCGACTTGGGGCACAGATCCTCAGGCTACGGCGCCCACCTCCGTGTCCGCCCCGGCGGCCCGGCGGCCCGGTTCCAATGCCGGGGCATTGGCCGGCCGAAATCCGTTCTGTGCAAATCAGGTACGTATACGGGCGCGATTTGCACAATACGGGGAAGGGGCCAGCCCCGTCGACCGTTACGCCGCCGGCCCAGACGACAGGCGGCGCCGGATCTCGTCTACCAGGGCGGCCCGGTCGACCTGCTCCTGGGCTGTACCCGGTCCCGACCGCAGGTATTTGATCGTCACCCGACCCGCCGCGACCTCGTCGGGGCCGATGATCAACGCCAGCCGTGCCCCTGAGCGGTCGGCCGACTTGAGCTGCGACTTGGGGGAACGCCCCCCAAAGGCCCGGTCGGCCTGGAAGCCCGCGCGCCGCAACTCGGCCGTGATGTCCCGGGCCGCCTCGCCGCCCGCGAAGTCGGCCACGTAGACGTCCAGGCCGGGTCCCACGTCGGCCGTAGCCAGGACGCCCTCGGCGTCGCACGCCAGCAGGGTCCGGTCCAGGCCGATACCGAAGCCGATACCCGGAGTCGGTGGGCCGCCCATCTCTTCGACCAGCCCGTCGTACCGTCCGCCCCCGCCCAGGGCGTCTTGGGCCGACTCCAACGCCCGGCCCGCGAGCTCGAAGGTGGTCCGGGTGTAGTAGTCGAGCCCCCGGACCAGACGAGGATCGAGCGTGAAGGCGACCCCGAGCGCGTCCAATCCGTCCTTGACCCGGGCAAAGTGCTGGGCACACGCATCGCAGAGGAAATCCAACTGGTGAGGAGCATCGGCCGTGGCGGCCACGCACTCGGGTTTCTTACAGTCAAGGACCCGCAGCGGGTTGTCCTCCCAATGTTCCCGGTGCTCGTCGCACAGCTGGTCACGGCGACCCTCCAAGAAGGCGCGCAGCGCCTCCCGGTAGACGGGACGGCAGGTGGCGTCGCCGAGGGAGTTCAGTTTCAGCGTGACCAGGCGCAGCCCAATGCCGGCGAAGAACTCCCAGGCCAGGGCGATGACCTCCACGTCGACATCGGGGTCGTCAGTGCCGAGCACCTCGATGCCACCTTGATGGTGTTGGCGGTACCGCCCAGCCTGGGCCCGCTCGTAGCGGAAGCTGGGCGCGGCGTACCAGGTCTTCCATGGCGTCGGAGGCCGGTGCTGGACGAACGCCCGGACGATGGAGGCCGTGCCCTCGGGCCGCAGGGCCAGCTCCCGACCTCCCTTGTCAGTGAACTGGTACATCTCCTTGCGGACAATGTCGGTCGATTCGCCCACTCGCTGGAATACCTCGGCGCTCTCGAACATGGGCGACAAGACCAGTCCGTAGCCGGCCGCCTCGACGGTGCGGGCGAAGCGCGACACCAGGACCTCCCACCGGCTCGATTCGGGCGGGAGGATGTCGCGTGTTCCTATCGGCGTCCTGAACTCGGGCACGCCGAGCAGGGTACCGGCGGACCACCGGCGATCCCTTCGGATTCCGCCTAGCGAAGGGCCGTCATGGCAATGAGAACAAGCGCAACGGACATCCCGATGACGAAGGCGGCAATGGCCAGGACCGCCGCCGCCTCAAGCAATCCAACTATGGCGACCACCCACTCGGGCAGCCCCGCCAGGCCCGTTATGCGGTCCGGTGCTGGGGTCGAGCGAGCCATCGAGTCGCAGTCCGTTCCAATGAAGGGAGTTCCACCGAGTGAGACTCACCATCTCGTCGTCGCTCACGGTGGCCCGAGACCGGATCACGGCGGCCAGGACCGGGGTAAGGGCGGCATAGGAGACGGATGGGGAAAAGGAGGACCAGGTGGTGAAGGTCACAATCACCACCGCCGCTTGGAAGACGACGATCGCCACGATGAGATGCGTTCGATGGGCCCGGATCCACCGACGGCGCCCCACGACCCGCCCAGCCCATTCGTCGCTCAGCAGGTCGTGGGCGACCCACGACCGCCAGGCGAGCGGAACCGGCAATCCGAGGCGCCGCTCGACCTGGACGAACCACGGCGGCGACCGGGTCGGCACGTGCTGGCCTGTTGGGATGGCCGCCCCGTCGCTACTCACATCGTGTCCATACCTAGCCCGGCCCGCCGCCCTCAACCCGGCCCGCGCCACAACCGGCCGGGGCTCCGACTGCCTTCAGCCCCCACCCTTGCCGGGGATGATTCGGTACACGTCGTACACGCTGTCCAGCCGTTTTATGGAGTTGAGCAGCGATTCCAGGTGGGCCGGGTCGGCCAGCTCGAACTCGAACCGCATCCGGCTCACCCGGTCGGCCCCGGTGTGGCTCTCGCTGTGCAGGATGTTCAGGTGATGGTCCGAGAGGATCTTCCACACGTCAACGCCGAGGCGGGTGCGGTCGAGCGCCTTGACCTCAACGGCGGCGACGAAGCTGCCTGCCTGGTCGCGATCCCACTCCACGTCGATGACCCGGCCGACGGCGGTGGCTGACAGAGCCGCGGCGTTGGCACAGTCGTTTCGGTGCACGCTGACGCCTCGGCCCTGGGTGACGAACCCCATGATCTCGTCGCCCGGCACGGGCGTGCAGCACCTCGACAGCCGCACCATCACGTCGTCGAGGCCTTCCACGTGGACGCCGATCGTGTTGGTCCGGCTCGGGCGCCGGGGTTGGCGGGCCGTGGTCGGCAGTTGCTCCTCGGCCTCGCCCCCCCGCAACTCCTTGGCCAGGCGCTGGGCGATCGACTTGGCCGAGATGTGACCCTCGCCGAGGGCGGCGTGGAAAGCGTCGAGATCGGTGTAGTTCATCGACTCGGCCAGTTTGTTGAGCAGCGCCGAGTTGGTCAGCTTCTGGACCGGGAGACCCTCCTTGCGAATGGCCTTGACCAGCTCTTCTTTGCCGTTCTCGATGGCGTCTTCCCGGCGCTCCCGGCTGAACCATTGGCGGATCTTGTTGCGGGCCCGGGGGGTGACGACGATCTTGAGCCAGTCCCGGCTCGGGCTGGCCGACGGGACCTTGGAGGTGAAGATCTCCACGCTGTCGCCTGATTGGAGGACGGAGTCGAGCGGCACCAGCCGGCCGTTGACCCGGGCTCCGATGCAGCGGTGCCCGACCTCGGTGTGGATGGCGTAGGCGAAGTCGACCGTGGTGGCACCGATCGGGAGCGACAGCACATCTCCCTTCGGCGTGAAGACGAACACCTCGTCTTGCTCGAGGTCGAGCTTCAAGGTCTCGAGGAACTCCGCCGGGTCGGCCGTTTCCTCCTGCCAGTCGACGATTCTCTGCAGCCAGGCGATGTCGGCGGCTGAGGCCCGTTCCTTGTAGCCCCAATGGGCCGCGATCCCCCGCTCGGCCCGATTGTGCATCTCCTTGGTCCGGATCTGCACCTCGAGTGGCTTGCCCTGGGGGCCGACGACGGTCGTGTGGAGCGACTGGTAGAGGTTGAACTTGGGCGTGTTGATGTAGTCCTTGAACCGGCCCTGCACCGGGGTCCAGGCGCCATGGATGGCGCCGAGGGCGGCCCAGCAGTCCTTGACCGACTCGACCAGGACCCGGACGCCCACCAGGTCGTAGATGTCGTCGAACTCCTTGCTCTTCAACACCATCTTCTCGTAGATGGAGTACAGGTGCTTGGGTCGGCCGGTGACGGCTCCGTCGACCCGGGCCGCGGCCAGGCGTTCCTGTACCTCGCCGATCACCTGGGCCAGGTAGAGCTCCCGTTCGGGCGAGCGGGTGGCCACCATCTGCTCGATCTCGGCGTAGCGCCTCGGGTGCAGGGTGGCGAAGGCCAGGTCCTCGAGCTGCCACTTGATGTCCTGGATGCCGAAGCGATGAGCCAGCGGGGCGTAGATGTCCAGGGTCTCCTGGGCGGTGCGCTGCTGATTCATCTCCGGCATGGCGGCGATGGTTCGCATGTTGTGCAACCGGTCGGCCAGCTTGATGAGCAGGACCCGCGGGTCCTTGGCCATGGCGACCAGCATCTTGCGCATGGTTGCGGCCTGCTGCGCCTGCTTGGAGTCGAATTGGATCCGTTCCAGCTTGGTGACCCCGTCGACGATGGTCGCCACGATCGGGCCGAACTGCGCCTCGATGTCGACCAGGGACACGCCGGTGTCTTCGACCGCGTCGTGCAGCAGGGCGGCGGCGATGGTGATGTCGTCCAGGCTGAGGCCGGCCAGGATGGTCGCAACCGAAACCGGATGGGTGATGTACGCCTCGCCCGACTTGCGCAGCTGGCCTACGTGGGCGGTGTCGGCGACCGAGTAGGCCTGAAGGATCATGGCCGGGTCGCTCTTGGGGTGGCGTTCCTTGTACGCGGTGAGAAGCGGGGCGAGCAGCTCGTCGGGAGGAGTTTGCCGGCGCCATTGGAGCACGCGGGGCACGGTCACGCCGGGACTGCGCCGACCCGTTGTTTCGAGCACCGGTCCCCGGGCCCGCTCTCGGCTCATATGGTCGACCTACTCATACGTGATGAGAGAAACGACATCGTGGCCCTCCAACTTCCCACGACCGCCGAGAAAGGCAAGCTCGATGAGGAAACCTGCGCCGATGGTGACACCGCCCAACCGTTGGACCAGCCGGGCGGCGGCGGCCGCGGTGCCGCCCGTGGCCAGTACGTCGTCAATGATCAGGGCATGGTCGCCCGGTCCCAAGGCGTCGCGGTGGATTTCCAAGGAGTCGGTTCCGTATTCCAGGACGTACTCCTGGCTCTCGACCGTCCAGGGGAGCTTGCCCGCCTTGCGCACCGGGACGAAACCGGCGCCGAAGCAGTAGGCGACCGGCGCGGCCACGATGAAGCCCCGGGCTTCGATCCCGAGGACCTTGTCGACCTTCTGGCCCGCGAAGTGGTCGGCCAGGGCATCGACGGTGTAGCGAAATGACTTGATATCGGCGAGAAGGGGCGTAATGTCCTTGAAGGCGACGCCCGGCCGCGGGTAATCAGGGATGTCCCGGATGAATTCTTTCAGCCAACTGGCGTCGCTCGCCATCGCTCCACGGTAGCGGGTGCGGGAGTGATCCCCGAAAGCCCCACTCGGTTAGCGGCGGCGACCCTTTTTGCGAGGCCGGGGGCCCGGGCGGCTGCCGCCCCCCCCACCACCGCCCGAGCGATTGGCCGCACCGGGCCGGGGCTTGGGGGACGAACGGGCCCCGCCAGCCGATCCAGTCCCGCCGGAGCCCGAACCTCCCGAGCCACCGTTGGCCGCCGCACCGGCGGCGGGCTTCCCGTCGGAACGGATCACCGCTGGCTCGGCATCTCCCGACACCTCGTCGGCACTGATATCTACATTGTCGGCACCGTCGAGCACGGGTGCCGACGCCTTGGCTTTGGCGGCCCCAGCGGCCTGCTGCTTGCTCGCCGCCCGCGGGCCCACGGTCGCCCGGCCTCCTCCACCGCTCCCTACCCCTGCTCCCCCCGATCGGCTCCGACCGCCGCCGCTCGCTCCGAGGAGTTCGCCTGAAGCCGCCGCCGCCGGGGTGAGCAGGCCGGTCATCGACGCCCGGTTGGCCAGGCGTTGGCGAATCTGGCTGTACCTGGGCTCGCGCTCCTTCATCACCGCCAAGATGGGCGCGGCGATGAATATCGACGAGTAGGCGCCGGTGAGCAGGCCGATGAACAGCGCCAGCCCGAAGTCCTGAAGCGCCGAGGCGCCCAAGAAATAGGCCCCGATCACGAGAACCGACAGGATCGGCATTATGGCGACCACGCTGGTGTTGATCGAACGCATGAGGACCTGGTTCATCGAGAGGTTGACCGTCTCGGTGTAGGTGATGCGGCCCGACGCGGCCAATCCCTTCGTGTTCTCCTCGATCTTGTCGAACACCACGATGGTGTCGTACAGCGAGTAGCCGAGGATGGTGAGGAAGGCGATCACCGTGGCCGGCGTCACCTGGAAGCCCGACAGGGAGTAGATGCCGACGGTGACCAAGATGTCGTGGACCAGGGCGATGAGCGCGGCGATGGCCATCTTGCCCTCGAAGCGGAATGTGATATAGATGACCACTGCGACCAGGAAGATCACGAGGGCCCGTTCGGCTTTCTGGGTGATGTCGTGGCCCCACGTGGGGCCGACGTCATTGAGCGCGACCTGGTTTATGTCTACGCCGGCCAGCTTGGCCAGGGCGGCGCTCACCTGATTGACCTTGGTTTTGTCCTTGGTGGTGTTGGCGTGAGCCGAGATCCGCAGGGTGCGGTTTCCGGTGGCGCGGTCGGTCAGCACCTCGATGGTGGACTGGCGCAGGTCCGGTGAAATTTGGCCGATGACGTCGCGGACATGAGCCACCGAGGCATTGGACCTGACCTCCCAAACGGTGCCGCCCTTGAATTCGATGCCAAAGTTGAGGCCCTGAACAACAAGGGAGATCAGGCCGATGGCGATGACGGCGCCCGAGATGACGAACCATCGGGAGCGCCGCCCGACGAAGTCGAACGAGGTTTCGCCCCGGTAAAGGCGGGTCCACAGGCTGTGCTTGGTCTCGATCATTGGGCTCCCCCGGTTGGGGTGGCGGCCAGGCCGCGGGCTACCCCGAATACTCGCGCCTCGGTGAACAGCCGGTTGCGCCCGAGCAAAGCGACCATCGGGCGCGTGAAGAAGAACGCAGTGAACAAATCGAGCAGGGTCGCCAACCCGAGGAAGAAGGCAAACCCTCGGACCGACCCCACCGTGAACAGCCAGAGGATGACCGCAGCCATGACCGAGACCAGGTCAGCGGCCACGATCGTGCGGTAGGCCCGGGCGAAGCCCCGGTCAACCGACGATCGGACGCTCCTTCCCGAACGAATCTCGTCTTTGAGGCGTTCGAAATACACGATGTACGAGTCGGCCGTGACACCGACGGAGACAATGATCCCCGTGGCGCCGGCCAGCGAAAGAGACAGCTTCAGGCTCGACTGGCTTAGGGCGGAAATGATGGCGTAGAGCAGCATCCCCGATACGCCCAGGCCGAGGACCACGACCAAACCCAGGCCCCGGTAGTAGAAGAGCATGTAGCACAGGACGAGGAGGAGCCCGATAGCCCCGGCGATCAGTCCGGCCCGCAATGAGTCCTTCCCGATGGTGGCCGAGACGCTCTGAATGGACTGGGCTTGGAATTGCACGGGGAGCGACCCGTAGCGCAACTCCAGCGCCAGGTTCTTGGCCTGGGTTTCGGTGAAGGTGGAGCCGTTGATGACCGCTTTGCCGTTGAAGGTCTGCTGCTGGATGACTGGGGCGGACTCGACCACACCGTCGAGGGCGATGGCGACGATCTTCTGGTAGTTGGCCTGGGCCAGCTTGTCGAACGCCGGCCCACCCGAGCCGGTGAAGTTCACCTGCACGTACCAGTTGGGCTCCGAGACACTCAGGTCAGGCGGCAGGGCGGTGGCGGTGGCGACCACCTTGCCGGTGAGCTGGGCTGGGCCGAGCAGGTACCGGGGGCCGTTCGGATCAGCGTTACCGTTCTTGTCGGCCCCCGGAAGCAGCACGGTTGCGGGCGGGACGTCCTCGGCGGGAGTGCTGGTGGGCAGGGCGCTGCCCACGTTGGAGGTGGCCAATTGGCAGTCGGCGGAGCTCAGCCCGGGCGCGGCCGCTCCACCGGCCGCCGTCGCCGGCGCGGTTCCTGGAACAGCGGTGCCGGGCGCCGCGGGCGTCGCGGGCGTCGGAGCCGCGGGGGTGGGCGTTGGTGTTGGCGTCTGGGCCGGTTGGCCGCTCGCCGCGGGCGCAGCCGCCGGGGCGACAGCACCAAGAGCCGAGCCGAGGGCGCGACCGCCGCCAGCACCCAGCCCGACGCTCGATGGAGTGGTCGAGCCCGGTTTGGTGGTCGTGGCGTTCGGTGCCGTGGTGGTGGTGGCCCCGGGTGTGGTCGTCGTGGTGGCGCCGGGTGTGGTCGTCGTGGTGGCGCCGGGCGTCGTTGTCGTCGGCGCGGCGTAGGGCGGGAACGGGATGGACTGAATGCTCGTTCCCGATCCGGTCGTGCACAGAACCGGCCGAAAATAGAGCTGGGCGGTCTGCCCGACGACTTGCAATGCTCGCGCCGGGTCCTTGATACCGGGCAACTCGATCACCACGTTGTTACCCTGGCGGCTGATGTTGGGCTCGGCCACTCCGAGGCCGTCGACCCGCTTGCGGATGATGGAAATGGCCTGGTTGAGAATGCCACTGTCGACCTTGCCCTGAGGCTGGAGCACGACGGACGCGCCCCCCTGAAGATCGAGACCGAGCAGGGGCTTGTTGCCCAGCGCCAGCGTGCCGGCAAGGGCAAGCACCGCGACCGCGATGATGCCAAGAAGTGAATACCACAACGACTTACGCATAGGTCAGTGGGGATCCTGCCCCGGGGCAGGCGCCGCTGCCCTTTCGATCGAGCCGCCGGAACGCCCGGCTTGAGCTATTGGACGTGACACCGCGCCGGGCAACCCCAGCCCTCCCGTTCCCGAACGGGCAGCTGGCGGCTCGGACCGGGCCGCACTCGCGGGCCCCGAACCCGACCCGAACCCCGAGGCCGGCCCAGACCCGGTCCCGGGACCCGACGCAGGACCCGACCCA
>JALYXV010000389.1 GCA_030947025.1 Actinomycetota bacterium
CCCATTGGTCCTGTGGGACGGCTTGGAGCTCCTCGATGCCCATGACGCCCAGGTAGCGGGCGCCGTCGACGACCGCGACCGCCTTGTCGTGATTGACGAGGAGGTGGTGGCCGAAGAACTCCGACAGGGTGGTGTCGGGGGGCATGGTGGCGACGTCGGTCCTCATGGCGGCGGTGATGGGCAGCGGGAAGCGCCGCTCGAGGTGCCCGGCTCGGGCCGCGACCTGGTAGGGGGAGGAGGCGTTGCCCATGAACAGTTGCGCCACCATGGCTGAGATGAGCCCGGGGACGATGAACCCGGGTCGTCCGCTGGCCTCGGCCGCGAAGACAACCCCGGCCAGGGGGACCCGGTAGCCGGCGCCGAGAAACGCGGAGACGCCGACGAGCGGGAAGAAGTGGCTGCCTGACGCGGCGGTTCGGAACAGGCCACCCATGGCCCGGCCGAGCAGGGCGCCCTCGATGACGAGGGGGACGAACAGCCCGCCGACGCCGCCGCCGCCGACAGTGGCGATCGTGGCGGCCGCCCGCAACACCAACAGCAGCAGGACCAGGGCGACGGCCCGCCGGGGGTCGAGGGCCCAGGTGAGGTTGTCATAGCCGGCGCCGAGGGTGAGCGGGTTGCCGAACGCGACCTTGGACACCAACGCCAGGGCGACCAGGACCGTCCCGGCGCCCACCGCCCGCACAATCGGGTGCAGACGGGCCGCGAGGCGTTTGGCGGCCAGCAGCGACTTGGTGAACAGCCGGGCGCCGATGCCGCACAGCACCCCGAGCAGGGCGGCGCCGCCCAGGTCGCGCAGATCGAAAGGCGGCGAACCCGACACCGCGAACAACGGTGCGGTCCCGGAGAAGGCGACGAACACCACGTAGCTGACCGCGGCCGCGATGCCCGCGGGGAGCAGCATGCGACGGGCGAAGTTGTCCTGGTAGGGGACCTCGAGGGCGAAGACCAGCCCGGTGGCGGGCGCCTTGAAGATGGCCGCCACACCAGCGGCGGCACCCGCAACCAGCAACACCTTGGCGTCGTCGCGGGAGAAGTGGCGGCTGAATCGACGTTGCAGGACCGAGCCGACCGCGGCACCCAGATAGATCGACGGCCCCTCGTAGCCCATCGCCCCACCCAGACCGAGGGTGGCGACACTGGCGACGAGACGACCGACAACCGGGCGCGGGTCGAGGCGGACGCCGGGCTGATGGAAGTTCTTGATGTACTCATCGGCCGTGGCCGGGCTGGCACCGGCGGCCAGGAACCGCAACGCCAGCGCGGCCAACACCAAGCCGACCACCGGGGCGAGAACCTGGAGCGCCAGGGGCGTCTGCAGGAGATGGTCGAACAGGCCGGCGCGGGTTATCGACTCGAAGCCCGCCACCCCGAGTCCGGTGACCGCCCCCGTCAACGCCGCCAACAGCACCACCTGGCGGCCTCGACGGCCCAACGCGAACAAGTCGACGCGATGGCGGGCCACACGGGCCCGAAACGCAGCGTCGGCCGCCGCTCTGCGCCGGCCACCGGTCGAACCCGGGTCGGGCAGCGTCATCGGGGCGGCTCCCGGCGGAGCCCTTCGAGCAGCACGTCCAACGCCCGGCGGACATTGGCCCACCGGAAACCCGACGGGTCGAGGACCCCGTGCAGCATCAGGCCGTCACCCAAGGCCAGGAAGATCGCGGCCAGGGCGTTGGCGGGTACATCGACCAGCTCCCCCGCGGTGACCGCCTCGTCGATCAACGCCGCCAGTGCAGCCCTTCGCTGAGCTGTCACCTCCGAGAAACGAGCCCGAAGCACCTCGTCGGAGCCGACCTCAGCCCACAAGTCCGCACGGAGCTGTACCGCGGTGCCGTCGGCGCCGCGATCGACCACCGCGGCCACGAACCGGCGGATCTGCTCGACGCCGCCACTCTGGGAGGCCGCTTCGGTCACCAGGTCGTCCAAACCAGCCGCGTCATCATCGAGCAACGCCACCAGCAGGTCCTGCTTGCGGGCGAAGTAGGTGTAGAACGCCCCCTTCGACACCCCCGCCTCGACACACACGTCATCAACCGACAAGGTGCGATACCCGCCCCGGGACACGCAACGCCAGGCCGCGTCGATCAACCGCCTTCGACGCTCCTCCTTGGCAGGATCATCAAGCTTCGGCATCCCACCACAGCGTAGACGACCGACCAGTCAGTTTCTACTCCCCGCGGGGCCCGGCAACTGCGAGCTCGGGAGCCGACGCCGAGGGGCACCCAGGCGAGGGTGTTGGGGGTACCGCCGGAGATGACAAGCTTGTTGCTGGCCGAGCGGCGACCGACCGGGGCTGAGTCAGCCGGTCACCAACGAGCCTTTGAGTTCATTGATCAAGGACGCGTTCAGCAGATCGAGGCCGATGGTTGGGAGCAGGAGGGTGACGCCGTTGTGTTCTACAAACTTTGGGTGAGTGGTGGTGAGTGGACCAAACTGGAGGTTGGACGATTCCCCGATGTCGACCGCCGAAGCGTGGTCCGTCTCAACCCGTAAACGGGTGGCCCTCGGCGACGGCGCGCCATAGCTGGGCAACTTCTTTGGGTTCGGCGTCCCGCAGGCGCGTCTCGGAGAGCTGATGGGCACCGCGGTTGCTGCCGGCATCATCGGTGACGGAACGACCGCCTGGAAGGCCCGTGCCGGCGAGGGCGCCGCTCGTGTGGCGTTCGAGGTCGGTTTCCATGCAGGGCGGAACACGGGTTGCCGGTTCGAGGTGTGCGGTGGTCACGGCTGCACGTCCTGAGTGGCCGGCTGGGGTGTAGCGCCGTTGCCGGCGAAGCCGGGTCGGTGGGGAACGACGACGTCGGCGGCAAAGTCGGATCCGCCCCACCTCGGCGCCGATGTTCGTCGCCATGCAACTCATCGGCGGCGCGCTCGCCGTGGCCGCCATCAGTGTGGCCATGTGCGGGTAAAGGACCCGGCGAAGGCGATGTGATGGTCTAGCGCCGCATGGGTCAAGACCCGCTCGGCGCGGGGCAGCAACATGGTGACCGCCCACGCCAGGGCGACGGCACCCCCGGCCGCGACGACCACCGTCGCCGCGGCCCGGGCGATGTGGCGGCCGAAGGCGACGACGATGCCGGCCGAAAGGCCGAGAACGGGCGCCATGAGCGGGGCGATCAGCATGGCGCCGATCACCACCGCGGCGCTGTCGGCGGATAACCCCATCAGCGCGATGATCACCGACAGCGCCATCAGCACCGAGAAACGCACCGCGGGACGGCCGTCGTTGGGGAACAGGATTCGAAGCACCCGGCGGCGGTCCTGCGGGGTCGAGGCGGAACGCACCAAGCGGGGGCCCCTCGACGGCCCGCGGTGGGCGTGGGGATGGTCGGCTCCGACGACGTCGGTCATGGCTTCGCTCCCAGATCGGGTTCGGGCCGTGGGCGCCGGCGGGCGTACCAGTGGGCCACGAGAACGTCGGTGGAGGAGTGGGCCACGATCGACGCCGCCACCACCACCGCCACCAGCGCGAACAGCACCGCCGAGCGAGGTGAGCCCGCCTCGAGGACCAACAGTCCGTAGACGACCGAGGCGAACCCTGTGGGGCCGAACCAGGCGGCCACCGCGCGCTCCTCCCAGGCGAGCGGGCTGGCCACCATGGCCAACTCCAACGCCACCGGGCGGGCCACGAACAGGGCCAACGCGGCGAACACCCAGCCCCACGCCGAAACCGCCGACACGATGGCCGGTGATACCACGGCCGCGAAGACCATCACCGCCGCCAGCTTGAGCAGCTCGGAGACCAGCTCGCCGAAGTGGTGGAACGCCTCGGCGCCGGCAGGGCTCAAGGTGGCCACCGTGATCCCCGCCGAGAACGCCCCCAGGAACTCGTTGCCCCCCGTGATCGAACATCCCGCCAAGACGATCAGACCTACCGCCAACGCCCCAAGCGGCTGGTACTGGGCGGTCGCGCCGAACACGGACCGTTTCTCCAGCCACACCGCCACCGCGGGCACCGAGACGCCAATGGCGACACCGAGCACGAGGTCGCCGACAAGGGTGGCGACGTCGACGTGGCGGTGGCCGACGGTGGCCAGCAACACCACCACCACCGGCAACGCCAGCCCGTCGTTCAGGCCGCTCTCGACGTTCAACAACTGCCGCAGCCGCCCCGGGATCTCCTCCCGTCCGACGATGGCGGCCGCGAACACCGGGTCGGTCGGGCTGAGCACCGCCCCCAGCAGCAGCGACTCGGCCCACGGCAACCCCACCACCACACGGGCCAGCATCGCGGTGGCGGCCATCGTCAGGGGTAACCCGATCAAAAGGGCCCGCCCCGCCAGCCGCCCCGCCCCCTTCAAATCGGAGACCTTCAAGCGCATCCCGTCGGAGAACAAGATGCTGAACAACGCCAACAGCGCGAACTCGCGCACCACGGGATCCGCCACCTGGACATGCACCACGTCGGCGCCGAGCGACCCGAACGCCGCCCCGACCAGCAAGAACAGCACCGCCGTGGAGACCACGCTGCGGTGGGCCAAAGCACTCAACAAGACTGCGGTCAGCAACGTCACGGAGAACACCAACACCGCTACCATCGCCGGAGCCTACGGTCCCCGAACGCCCCCGCCACGGGCGTCGCTCGACACGGTGCCCGTTAACACCTCACAGTTTTCGGCTTCGACCCGACGGTGGATTAACACGATCGTGCCTTGTCCCTTGCATCTGACGGCCAGCACCGGCCCAGGTGCTGTCGCTGGTTAAACTAAAGACCCTTTCCTGCCGCCTACGTTCCGACCCCGAGGTCGAGTCTCCCACCACCCGGTCACATCGGCTTAACAGTGGGGGGGGTGTCGAGCCGCGGATGTCGGCGGCCCGGTTACCCGCTCGATGACGCTTGTCGCCGAGGTCACCGTGACAGACACGACGACTACCGATGAGACGAACGCGAGATGCTCGAAGCTACCCCAAATCCCGTTGAACGCCCCGACGCCGACCGCCAGCGTGACCGCCCACGCCCCAACCAGCGCCGTCGGCCGGCCGCGCCCCGACAAGGCCGCGATACAAGGCCCGGCGACCAACAGCCCGATGAGATCAACGCGACGGCCCGCAACCACCGCCAACACAGCGATCACGGTGGCAACCATAAGCCCGACGGCCCACACGGGCATTTGTCGCCGACCAGAGGGATTGGACGCGGACAACACCACCACCAACCCAGCGTAGTGCGGGTCCCGTGCCGGGCTGAGTCGTCACGTTCGAGCCGCTCCCACCGCTCGCGTCACGGTAGTCCCCCAGGACGCTTGGTCTGCAATGCCTTGCGGTCACCGACCCCAGCGTGCGCTAGAAGATATTCTCCGCGGCGCGTCACCAACAACCCCGTCGGCTAGCTCGGATTGGCGAGCTTCGACAAGGACCGGCCCGCCAGTCTCGGAGAGCATTACGCCCCCTTCCGTGGCACATGACTTCTTCTATAGGCTCGTGCAGTCCTCTCGTGGCCGGCGATTCATCGCCTTCGGCCGTGGAGGTCAGGAGTTCAGGACGGTCGCGTTGATGCGTTCGACCCTGCCGGCATTGCGGTGGGCCCACACGGCTTGGGCCGCAAACGCGAGCACGATCCCGACGAACAGAGGGTGGACACGGGCGGCGACGCCAAGGGCCACGATGAGGCCTGGAAGGAACCACAGCCAGAATGTCCGGGCCCATATCCGGGAGCGTTGGAACTGAGCGTACGCGACGCCGAGCCTCGCTTCCTCGGGTTCGGGGAGCGGCCGGCCGAGGCGGACGAGGCGGCGGGTACGACGACGTTGCGCCAACGGCAGGGCGTTCCACTCCTGCAGGAATGTTGCATTATCCGGGATTTCGACGGCCATCGTCGGATTGTGGCACGTGTCGGCCCGGGTCACGCCGGTCCACGATGGATGTAACACACGGTTCATCAATCCATCACGCTGCCGAAACGGGTCGCCTCTAGCGTCCCAAGGACCCGTGGACAGGCGCGCCATCAAGATCCCTGGCAGAGCGGGGCGACCCGTTGGACCGGATGTCGGGAGGCATCCCGCGCTATGAGCGTCACCCGGGTCCTGCTCGACATCCTGATTGTGCTGTTGGCTGCCAAGGTGGCGGCCGAAGCGGCGGAGCGACTGAAGGTTCCGGCCGTGGTCGGCGAGATCCTGGCAGGTATCGTGATCGGCCCGTCGGCGTTCAATCTGGTCCGCAGCGGCGACGTGCTGCCGGTGTTGGGTGAGCTCGGTGTCATCTTGCTTCTCCTTGATGTGGGGATGGAAATGGACCTGGGCGAGCTAGTAGCGGTGGGACGCGCTTCGATGGCGGTGGCGACCATCGGAGTCGCCGTTCCTCTGGTGGCGGGGTGGGCGACCGGATCGGCTCTGGGCATGTCGGGAAAGGAGGCATTGTTCGTCGGTGCCGCCCTGACCGCCACCAGTGTCGGGATCACGGCCCGCGTCTTCGGTGATCTCCGAGCTTTGACCACGGTGGAAGCCCGCACCGTGATCGGCGCTGCGGTGGCCGACGACATCATGGGCCTGGTTGTCCTCACCGTCGTGGTCCGAGTGGCCGTACAGGGTCATGTATCGCTGGCCGCGGTGGGCGGGGTGATCGGGGTTGCGGTCCTGTTCCTGGTCGCCACGTCGTTGCTCGGGGTGCGACTCGCGCCTCGCCTGTTCGCTGCGGTGGCGCGCCAGAGCCGCTCGAGCGGCACCCTGGTGGCGGTCGCCCTGGCGTTCACTTTGGCCATCGCGGAGTTGGCCAATGTCGTCAAGCTGGCCCCGATCGTGGGGGCGTTCGTGGCTGGCGTATCCCTCGGCCCGTCGCCGGCCGCCGATCGGATACGACGCGAGATGACCCCGGTGGGACACCTGTTCATCCCGGTGTTTTTCCTCATGATCGGCATCGACGCCCAGGTCGACCAGTTCGCCCATCCCCGGGTACTGATCGTGGCCGGCGCCTTATTGGCGGTGGCCGTGGCGGGGAAACTGGTCGCGGCGGCCGGTCTCGTCGGCTCGCCCGGTGACCGGTTGTTGATCGGCGTGGCAATGGTGCCGCGGGGCGAGGTCGGCCTGATCTTCGCCACCATCGGATTGCACCAGCACATCTTCGGTCAGGATGTCTATGCCGCCCTGCTGCTTGTGGTGCTGGCCACCACCCTTCTGCCGCCGCCGGTGCTGCGGTGGCGGCTGACCAAGATGCGTGCCCGGCCGTCGCCAGCCGGCCCTGCCGCGGTCCGTCCCGACGGCGGATGGCTACTGGTCACCGAGGGCCACGGGGGAGGGACCGTCGAGCTGGCCGCTGATCCGCCGCCGGGCCAGGCATTGGCCGTGGCTTTCGAGGCGGCCCTTCTCGGCGAGCGCCGGCGTCCTGGTTCGCACCTCTTGGGCTGGTTGGGGACGCTGCCTTCCACCCCATTGCAATGGGACCGTGCGGCGCGGGCCCGGTTCTTCGAGGTGCTCGACGCCGCCGGTCCGAGATCGTGGCGTTTCCTGGCGGTCACGGGGATCCTTGACCGCGCCCTCCCTGAGCTTGGGGCGGCCCTGGTTCGACGCCAAGCCGATCCCTTCGAGCTAGACCCGACCGGCGCGATCCGCTGGCCCCACCTGAGCCGTTTGCAACAACTCGACCAACGCCGGCAGCTGGCCCATCCGGAACGAGCGCTGATGGCCGCCGTGATCCTCGACGCCACTGACGGCGCACCCGACGCGGTAGCTGTGGCCCGACGCATGGTGCAACGCCTCGAGTTGGGCGCGGCGGCCGAGCAGGCCGTCGCCGGGCTGGTCGCCGACTCCGGTCTACTCGCGGCCGCCGCCCGACACCAAGACAGCCTCGACGAGGAATCGGTGTTGCAGCTCGCGGTGCATTTGCGTTCGGCCGAGCAAGCCAAGGCTCTGTACGTGCTGACCCTGGCCAGTCACGATTTGGCCCCGGTGGACGAGAAACGACTGAGCCAGCTTTACGAACTGGTGCAGGTGGCATTGGCCCATCCCGAGCTCACCGGCCGCGAATCGGCAAACGCCGTCGAGCAGCGCCGATCGGCGGCGCAGCGACTCACCACCGACGGCGCGGTCGGAGCCCGCATACGGGCCGCCCCCCGTGCCTACGTGCTGGGCACCGACGCGGCCGACCTGGCCCGACACGCCGCGCTGTGCGAACCGCCACCGCGCGACGGCGCGGTCAGAGTTCACGTCGAGCGCCGGAACGATGGCCGATTCTGCGTAGACGTCGTCTCCCACGACCGTTCCGGGTTGCTGGCTGCCGCCGCCTACGCCCTCAACGGGGTCGGGGTCGACGTCGTCGACGCCACCGTCGCGGTGTGGGGTGACCGTTGTGCGCTTGCGTCGTTTCGCACCTCGCTGCCCGTCGAGTCGTCTCCGGCCGAGATCGAGAACTGGGTATTGCGGAGCCTCAAACGACCGAGTTCGGCCCAGCCGCTGGCGGACGCCACAATCGATTTCGACAACCAAAGCTCGCCGTGGCACACCATATGCCGAGTCCGCACCGCCGACCGACCGGGAGTCCTGTACGCGGTCACGACCGCCTTGGCCGCGTCGGGCGCCACTGTCCACTCGGCGCGGATCACCACCAACGCCGGCGGGGCCGACGACGTCTTCCGATTGAGCGACGGCAAAGGTCAGAAACTGTCGCCGATCGCGGAGGACACCATTCGGTTGGCGATCGTGGCCGGAGGTTCGATTCCTACCGGGCAGAAGCGGCGGCCGTGGAAACGAACCTGGGCGCCTCGTCGGAAATCGAATGGACACAAAGTCGTGACAGACGTGCAACAAGCCGGTGACGAGTCCGAAACCTCGGCTACCTAGGTTCCGGTGCGACATTGTCGCCTGGGGAAGGGGAGGAACCGCGTGGGCCGTTCGAAGACCTTGCGAGCCGGAGTTGCCGTAGTCGGCGCCGCCACCGTTTTTTGGTCAACCGCCGGGATGGCGTGGGCCAGCAGCACTGACGGCGGGGGCACGACCGCCGACAAGCTGACCCACGGCGAGATCGGGCTCAACCTGCTGTGGATTGTGATAGGCGCGGTGCTGGTCATCTTCATGCAGGCCGGTTTCGCGCTGGTCGAGACCGGCTTCTGCCGGGCCAAACACGCGGCGCATGTCGTGAGCACCAACTTCGCCGTCTTCGGCCTCGGTTTCGTCGCCTACTTCTGTGTCGGCTACGCGTTCATGTTCGGCGGTTTCAGCTTCCCGAACCTGTTCGGCTACGACAAAGCCATCGGCGGCCCGCTGATCGGCTCGGCCAATCATGTGCTGCTGTGGAAGGGCGGCTTCTTCCTCAGCGGCCACGCCTACGACGTTAGCGTGCTGGCCTTCTTCTTGTACATGGTGGCCTTCATGGACACCACCGCCACCATCCCGACTGGAGCGATGGCGGAACGGTGGAAATGGAGCAGCTTTGTCCAATGGGGGCTGTTCTGTGGCGCCGTCTACTACCCGCTGTTCGGGGCGTGGACCTGGGGCGGCGGATGGCTCGCCAAGCTCGGTATCAGCGTCCATCTCGGCCACGGCTACACCGACTTCGCCGGCTCGGGTGTGGTCCACATGATGGGTGGCGTGGCCGCGCTGGCCGGGTCCTTGGTCCTCGGTCCCAGGATCGGCAAATACGGTCCCGACGGCAAACCGCGGACCCTACCCGGCCATCACATCCCGATGGCCATGCTCGGAACGTTCATCCTGCTATTCGGCTGGTTCGGCTTCAACGCCGCCTCGACCTTCGCGGCCACCGACCACCGCTTCGCAGTGGTCGCCGCCAACACTGCCATCGCGGCGGCGTTCGGGGCTGTGTTCGCCATGGTCTGGGTGCAGATGAGAACCAAGAAACCCGATCCCGGGATGATGGCCAACGGGATGCTGGCCGGGCTGGTCGGCATCACCGCGCCGTGCGCCTTCATCCAGCCTTGGGCGGCGGCCATCGTCGGAATCGTGGCTGGGGTGGTCGTCGTCGAGTCGGTGTGGTTCATTGAGCGTCGCGGCGTCGACGACCCGGTCGGTGCCATTTCCGTCCACGGCGTATGCGGCGCCTGGGGTGTGCTGGCAGTGGGCATCTTCGCCGACGGCAGCTACGGCGGCGACTGGAACGGCACCGGCATCAAAACCCAGAACCTGTGGGGAGTCCTCTATGGCCACGGCGGATGGGGCCAACTCGGCGCCCAGGCGATCGGGGTCGCCACCATCGCCATCGTGATGGGCGGAATCGCCTACGCGTTCTTCAAGATCCAAAACGCCCTCACCAAGGGCGGAA
Source organism: Actinomycetota bacterium (assembly GCA_030947025.1). Classification (GTDB taxonomy): domain Bacteria; phylum Actinomycetota; class Acidimicrobiia; order Acidimicrobiales; family Palsa-688; genus JALYXV01. Next base: position 10,210 of record JALYXV010000389.1, read on the forward strand.
TTCGGCCCACGGCCGAGGTCGAACTCGGCGGGGTCGACATTCCCGAGATGGGCGTGCTCGCCTACCCCGAGTTCTATGGCTCGTCGCCCCACAACCTGGGCGATGGGAACGGCAAGGCCCCGGAAGCAGACCCCACTCCGGCGGTCGTCTCGCCAGACGCCACCTGAACTTGAATTGGCTGCCACTTTGGCTGACCGGAGCGGCGCCAGCGGACCCAGTC